>DASWQL010000039.1:0-20308 GCA_036403715.1 Solirubrobacterales bacterium | reverse complement strand
GCCTCTCATTCGAGCTCGACACCGAGGCCGACGAGGAGCAGTTGGAGACGCTGCTGAAGCTGACCGAGCGCTACTGCGTCGTCTTCCAGACCCTGGCCGGCCCGCCGCAGCTCTCGGCGACGGTGACCCGCTAGCCGCAGTACTTGGCGGCGATCTGCTCGATCGTCCCCATCGTCCGCCGCGTGTCGGCGCCGACGATCGCCTCCAGGGCCTTGAGGTCGAGGTCGGAGTCGAGGATGCCGCCGCTCGGCAGCCAATAGACCTCGCGTCCCGCGACCGCGAGCAGGTCTTCGTCGGTGGCCAGGGCGAGGATCTTGCGGCCGGCGGCGGCGCTCGGTTCCTTCGACAGCAGGGAGACCTGGAGCTTGCCCTCGGAGGCGGCGACGGCCTCGGGCTCGAACGGCTCGCGCTCGGCGATCGCGACGACCTCGGCACAGCTGCGCAGGAACACCGGCACCTCGTAGCCCAGGGCCTCGCCGAGACCCTTTTCGATGCGGCCGGCGAGGGCGCCCTCCTTCTCTTTCTTGCCGGTCGCGAGGACGACGTTGCCGCTGGCCCGGAAGGTCGCGACCTGCTCGAAGCCCAGCGCCTCGAACTCCGCCTTCAGCTCCTCGTTCTTGATTCGGCGCCCACCGAGGTTCATCCCGCGCAGGAAGGCGACGTAGCGCTCCATGCCCAGACCCTAGCTCCCATTCCGTGGTTCCTTTTGCCTCTCTCACGGGCATAAGGAACCACGCGATGGGTGCGCTAGCCTCGGCGGCGCCGATGGAAGACGCGCTGCCTGACGTGCTCGCGCCGGATCTCGCCGTGCTCTTCTGCGGCAACGCGGCCGGCGCCGTCTCGGCCCGGGTCGGCGCCCCCTACGCGGGGCCCGGCAACGGCTTCTGGCGGACCCTCTATGAGGTCGGACTGACCCCGGTCCTGCTAGCTCCGCTCGAATTCCGCCGCCTGCCCGAGTTCGACCTCGGGCTCACCGACGCCTGCAAGGTGAGGTTTGGATCGGATGCCGAAGTCGGGACCGCCCGCCACGACGCCTCCCGCCTCCAGGACACCGTGCGGCGGGTCGACCCGCTCCATTTCGCCTTCGTCGGCAAGCGGGCGGCCGAGACCGTGACCGGCCACTCGGTCGCCTACGGCCTTCAAGCCGAGCGCTTCGGCGGCGCCCGCACGTGGGTCCTTCCGTCCACCTCGGGCAGGGCGCGCCGCTTTTGGACGATCGAGCCGTGGCGGCAGCTGGCGCGAGCCTGCGACCACCGTCCCGGCCGGGGCCGGGACGATGTCGCTTGATGGAGGCGCCGAGATTCGAACTCGGATCCGCGGACGCGGCGCGAAGGTGTCTACAGGTTTAGCCGGCGCTTGATTCTCGTCTCCCGGGGTCCGCGCCGGCGGGCACTACGGGAGACAAAGCCCTTTGAATTTCCCCGGGCGGTCAGGGCGATTCGCCTGGGTGAGCCCGCTTTCTGAAGCCGGCTGCCCTTCCCGCGGGCGGGGAAGGACCGACTCTCACAGCGCTTAGTTTCTAGCTAAGCGGCGAGGGCGAACTCATGGTCCGCACGTATTGGTTTGTGCCGGGGTTTAACGAGGCCTCCGGCAACCTCGACCTGCAACCATTCGCACGAATCGACCACGTCGAAGCCTGTCGCCCCCGTGCTTAGTGCAAGTCGATTGTACGGTGTCGGGGCGTGAGCGAGAAGACCTACGACGCGATCGTGCTCGGCGCGGGCCCATCCGGCGAGGTTTGCGCGGGGAGGCTGGCCGACGGCGGCCTGAGCGTCGCGATCGTCGAGTCGCACCTGATCGGCGGCGAATGCTCCTACTACGCCTGCATGCCGTCGAAGGCCCTGCTGCGCCCTGCCGACGTGCTCGGCGAGGCGCGCCGCGTGCCCGGCGTGCCGGTCGACGACAAACGCGGGCTCGACCCCCAGGCGATCCTCGCTCGTCGCGACGAGGTGATCCACCACCTCGACGACTCGGTCCAGGTCCCCTGGTTGGAGGAACATGGCGTCGACCTCCACCGCGGCGGCGCCCGCTTCGAAGCCAAGCGGCGAGTCGCCGTCGGCGATGACGTGCTGACGGCGCGCCGGGTTGTCGTCGTCGCCACCGGCAGCGGCGCGGCGATGCCGCCGATCGACGGCCTCGACGGGGTCGAAGCCTGGAACAACCGCCAGGGGACGACGGCGAAGCACGTCCCTTCGAGCATGATCGTGCTCGGCGGCGGTCCGGTCGGCAGCGAGCTGGCGCAGGCCTGGGCGTCGCTGGGGACCAAGGTGACGCTGGTCGAGGGCAACGGACACCTGCTCTCCCGCGAGGAGCCGTTTGCCGGCGACGAAGTCGCCGATTCCCTGCGCGACAACTTCGCGGTCGACGTGCGCACCGGGGCACTCGCCCAGAGCGTGCGGCCGAGCGGGTCCGGGATCGTCGTCGAGCTCGACGACGGCGACGGCATCGAGGCCGAACACATCCTCGTCGCGGTCGGACGCGTCCCCCACACCGCGGAGTTGGCCCTGGATGCCGCCGGGGTCGAGGCCGGGGAGCACGGATTCCTGGAGACCGACGACCGCCTCCGCGTCGGCGAGCGCGACTGGCTCTATGCGATCGGCGACGTCAACGGCAGGGCCCTCTTCACCCACATGGGCAAGTACCAGGCGTGGGTGGCGGCGGAGAACATCCTCGGTCGCGAGACCATGGCGGTGGCGGAGGCGATCGGGTCTCCGCGGGTGACCTTCACCGACCCGCAGGTCGCGGCTGTCGGCAAGACCCTCCAGCAGGCGCGCGAAGCGGGGATCGAGGCCCGCGCGATCGACGTCCCCACCGACGGGTCGGCCGGCGCCAGCTTCCAAGGCAAGGAAACCGGCGGCATCTCGCGGATCGTCGTCGACGAGGCGAAGGGAACGATCGTCGGAGCGGTCTTCACCGGCTTCGAGACCGCCGATTTCGTCCAGGCGGCGAGCATCGCCATCGTCGGCGAGGTGCCGCTCTCGAGGCTGCGCCACGCGATCGCGCCCTACCCCACCCGCAGCGAGGTCTGGCTGAAGCTGCTGGAGAAGTACGAAGAAAAGGGCTAGATGGTTGAGCGGGACTTCAGGTCCGTCAATACGTCCTGGGGGAAGCCGGCGACCTGGTCGAGGTCGTCGACGCTCTGGAAGCCGCCGAGTCGCTCGCGGTGGGCGAGCAGCCGGGTCGCCTGGGTGACCGAGAGGTTCTGCTCGCGCAGCTGCTCGAAGGTGACCGTGTTGAGGTTGAGCCCGCCGCCGGGAGCCTGTCCAGGCGCGCCGAAGGCCTGCCCGCTCGCGGCGGGAGGCGGCTCCGGCGTCGGCGGCTGGGGCGGGGGCGGCGGCATCGGAGTCGGACCGGGCGGCGTCGGCTCCGGCGGAGGGGCCGGCGTCGGCGGCATCGGCTGCGGTGGCGCAGGCGTCGGCTGGGGCGGTTCGGGCGCAGGCGGTTGCGGCGCGGGCGGTTCAGGCGCAGCCGGCTGCGGCGGGGCCGGGGCTGCGGGCTCCGGCGGCTGCGGCGGAGCGGGCCTCGGCGGCGGCGCCGGCGCCGGCGGGGTCGGGCTCGGGCCCGGAACTCCGGCCGCCGGAGGCGGCGGTGGGGTCTGGGGAGCGAATTGGTCCTGCGGGGGGAGGCCGCCCTGCACCGAGCGGACCACCGCCTGCTCGGCTTCGATCGCGCGACGCTCCGCCTCGCGGGCGCGCTCCTCCGCTTCGGCGACCGTCTGCTGCATCTCACGCAGCCGCTGCTGGCGCGCTTCCTCCTCGGCCCTGAGACCCTCGAGGCGTTTCGCCTCGGCGGCGCGCTGTTCGGCTGCTTTGGTCCGTTCGTCGATCTGGCGCAACCGCTCCTCGGCCTCGGCCATCGAGCGCTCCTGGGCTTTGCGTTCCTCCTGAAGCCTCTGCTCGGCGCTCTGCAGGTCCGCCGGTGGCGCCGGCGCCGCCTGGGGCGGGGGCGGCGGCATCGCTGCCTGGCCGGCCGCAGGGGCTGCGAAAGCATCGGTCAGCCCGGGATCGGCGGCGTCCTGGATCGGCACCGGCACCTGCTGCTGCAGGCTTTCCCCCGCGGCGATCCGGCGATCGGCCTCGGCGCGAATCCGCTGCGCCTCGAGCCGGACCTCCTCGGCCTTGTCATGGACACGCTGTTCGGCCGTGACCGGGTCGTACTCGGCCGGGGCCGGGGTGACGGCGGCGCCGACCGGCGGCGGCACCGCCGCGATCGCCGCCGGCTGCTCGGCCTGGGGAGCGCCCTGGGCCTGTTCCGGCGCCCTTTCGTTGGCGGTACGTGCCGCTGCCAGCCGCTGCTCGGCCAGCGCCGCTTCGCGCTTCTGCTTGCCACCCCCGTACTTGATCCCGAAAAAGGTCTTCTGCTTGACCGGCGGCGGCACGGCCGCGGCATCCGCCGGCGGGGCCGCGGCATCCGGGGCCGCGGCGGCGGGCGCCTGAGGACGGAGGCCCTTCCGCTCTTCCTTGCGCCGTTGCATCTCTTCGCGACGGGCCTGCCGTTTGGCGTTGCGCTGAGCCCGCTGCTCTTCCCTCGTCCGCCGGCGGCGGTCCTTGGCGCTCTCCGTCGCCTGCGGCGGCGGCGCCTGGCCGGGCGGTGGGGTTTGGCCGGGAGGCGGCTGAGATCCGGTCGCTGGGGCTACCGCGGGAATCTCCGCGGTAGCGACGGCCCCGGCGGCGGGCGGCTGCTGCGGCGGCAGGCCGGCCACGGAAGCCTGGTTCGGCTGCGGGGCCGCGGCAGGCGGGGCCGCGGCAGGCGCAGACGCCTGCCGTTTTGCCTTCTCCTTGCTGCGCCGCTGGGTGATCCTGACGATCAGCAGGAGCAGCAGGATCGCCGCCAGCAGGGCGGCGACGAAGTAAGCGGTGTGGTCGCTGACGTAGTTGCTCGCCTTGGTAGGCAGGGAGTCCGCCTGGGCCGCAGCCGGGGCGGCCAAGGCCACCGCCGCGAGGCCCGTGAGGAGTGACGGGAGGAGCATCCGGGTCCGCATTGCCCTGCATCCTTGCATGTGAGCGGACAGTTGCAAGCCCCCCGGGGGTTACTGCAACGGACCTACGTTCGAGACGTCGGCAGCGCAGTCATCGCATCCGCCCCTTGAACTCGCGCTCGACCTCGCGGCGGACGTCGCGGTCGGCGATCTCGCGCCGGCGGTCGCGCCCTTCCTTGCCGCGCGCCAGCGCCAGCTCGACCTTCGCCCGCGGTCCCTTGAAGTAGATGCGAGTGGGGATCAGGGTCAGCCCTTTCTGGGCCGTTTTGCCGATCAGCCGCTCGATCTCGGCCCGGTGCAGGAGCAGTTTGCGCGGCCGTTCCGGTTCGTGGGCGTCGCCGGCGGCGAACTCGTAAGGCGGGATGTGCAGCTTGCGCAGCCAGACCTCGCCGTCGTCGACCACCGCGTAGGCATCGGTCATCTGCGCCTTGCCGCCGCGCAGCGCCTTGACCTCGGAGCCGCGCAGGACGATCCCCGCCTCCATCTTCTCCACCCACTCGAATTTGTGCCTGGCACGGCGGTTGGTGACGACGTCGCCGGAAGCCGGCTCGCGTTTCTTCTTCGCTTTTTTAGCCACCGGCGGGTTCCAGTTCGGCGCGGCCGCGCGGGGCGTCGACCCCGGCGACGCGCACCTTGATCGGGTCGCCCAGCCGCAGCGACGCCTTCGAGTCGCGGTTGACCAGCGCCACTTCGGCCTGGTCGAGCTCGTAGCGGCCACCGGGAAGGCGGCGGGCGGGGAGCATCCCCTCGTAGACGTCGCCGAGCTCGCCGCCGAAGGAGACGAAAGCGCCGGCGCGGATCAGCCCGGAGATCTCGCCTTCGAACTCGGCGTCGGGTCCGCGCTCGGCGAGCTCGCGTTCGAGCAGGAAGGCGGCGCAGACGTCGTCGGCTTCGTGCTCGAGTTTCGCCGCTTCGCGCTCGCGGGCGGAACAGTCGGCGGCGACCTCGCGCGCCTCGCGCAGGCTCGGCGCCTTCTCGCCCTCACCGAGCAGCGCCAACAGGGCGCGGTGGACGACGAGATCCGGGTAGCGCCGGATCGGCGAGGTGAAGTGCGTGTACGCCTCGCTGCCGAGACCGGCGTGGCCGCTGTTCCTCTCGCTGTATTGGGCTTGCTTCAAGGAGCGGAGCACGAGCGATATATACGCGTCGCGGCCGTGCCCGCGCCGTTTGGCCTCGCGCAGAGCCAGCCGGCTGGCGTCGGCTGCGACCTGGGCGGCCTGCTGGGCCGAGAGTCCCCGACCCACGGGCGGGGTCGGGATCCCGAGCGCCGCCAGCTGCTGGATCAGTTTTTCGATCCGGTCGGGATCGGGCTGTGCGTGGACCCGGTAGATCGCCGCAACCCGCCGTTTCGCCAGCAGCTGGGCGACCTGTTCGTTGGTGAGGATCATCAAACGCTCGATCAGGCGGTGCGACTCGGTCTGTTCGACGCCCCTGGCTCTGATCACGTTGCCCTCGGCGTCGAACTCGAACTCCGGCTCGAACGACTCGACTTCGAGGCTGGCAGCGGCCCTCTCTTCCCCCAACTCGGAGGCGATGTCGCGGGCGGTCTGGAGCGGTTCGGCGACCTCCTCGGGTGCGGCCGCGCGGCCGGCGAAGATGGCGTCGAGCTGGTCGTAGTCGAGGCGGGCGTCGGAGCGGATGCGACTGCGGTAGAAGCTTGTCTTCAGCGGCCGGCCTCCCGGCCCCAGCTCGATCTCGGCGGTCACGGCCAGGCGCTCGACCCCCGGCGAGAGGCTGCAGGCCTCGCTGCTGAGAGCATGCGGCAGCATCGGCTCCACCGCTCCTGGCACGTAGGTGCTGTTGGCCCGCCGCCGCGCCTCGTGGTCGAGCGCCGTCCCCGGCTGGATGTGGGCGGCGACGTCGGCGATATGGATCCATACGCGGGCGCCGTCGCCCTCACGCTGAGCGGAAACCGCGTCGTCGAAGTCGCGGGCGGTGGCGGGGTCGACGGTGAAGGTGCGCAGGTCGGTGAGGTCGCGGCGGGGCCCGGGATCGGCGGCAGTCGCGACCGCCGCCTCCTCGGCCTGGGACTCCAGCGCCGGCGGAAAGCCGCGGAAGCCGAGTCGGTCGCGCAGCATCGCTTCGACGGTGCCTTGGGCGCGCGGCTCCTCGCGCCGGCGTCGGCGCGGGACGCCCTGCCTGCGGCCGCGAGCGCGGGCGCGGCTCAACCGCCGGCCCGCCTCGCGAGGACTTCGAACGCCCGCTGGATCGCCTCGTCGACCTTCGTCCGCGGGTCGTCCTCCACCTTCACTTCGGGATGGATGCCGCCGCTGCGGGCGAGGTTCACCCCCTTGGGAGTGAAGTACTCACCGACGGTCAGCTTCAGGGCGCCGCCATTGGCGAGCCCGGTCTCCTCCTGGAAGACGCCCTTGCCGTAGGAGCGGGTCCCGACCACGGTGGCATTGCCGTCGTCGTGCAGCGCCGCGGTGAGGATCTCCGCCGCCGAGGCGGTGCCGCGGTTGATCAGGACCGCGAGCGGGCGGGCCGGCAGGTTGCCGCCGACCGTCTCGTGGACGCTGTGGCCCTCGGTGCGGGAGTCGGTCGAGACCACCACTTCTCCCTTCGGCAGGAAGACACTGGCGCAGAGGACCGCCTCCTCCAACAGCCCGCCGGGGTTGTCGCGCAGGTCGAGGACGATCCCGGCCGCCCCTTCGCGCTCCACCTTGCGCACGGCGTCGGCGAGCTGGGCGTGGACCCCTTCGCTGAAGGTCAGCAGGCGGATGTACCCGAGCTTACGACCGTCGACCTCTCGGACCCGGCTGCTGACGTTGGGCAGCTCGACCTCGGCCCGGGTCAGCTTCAGCTTGCGGACCCGGCGGCGTTTCGGGTCGAGGACGCCGATCGTCACCGCGGTCCCTTCCGGGCCCTTGATCTTCGCCGTCGCTTCGGCGCTGCTCTCGCCGGCGATCGATTCGCCGTCGACCGAGACGACGATTTCGCCCGGTTCGATCCCCGCTTCAGCGGCGGGCGAGCCGGGGAAAACCTGGGCGACGCGCAGCCCCCGCTTCGCGGGCACGACGCTGAGGCCGATGCCGGAGAAGTGGCCTTCGATCTGCTCGTTGAAGCCGGCCAGGCTTTGCGGCGAGAAGTATTCGGTGAAACGGTCGTGGTGATGCTTGCGCAGCTCCCGCACCATGCCCTGGAGGGAGGCGTTGCCAAGCTCGGTCTGACCGACGGGCCGGTAGTAGTTGCCCTCGATCGCTTCCGCCGCTTCCGCGGTCAGCCCGGACGGTTCGGCGACGAAGGTGTCGCGGAGGAAGCCCGGCAGCCGCTGCGGATGGCCGCCGAGCCAGAGCCCGAGGCAGAGGAAGGCTGCCAGCGCCACGGCAAGCGCCACGGCCCCGCGTGCTCTCACCGGCGCCTCAGACCTTGAGGAAGCGACGCAGCGTCAGACCGGAGCCGATCGTCGAGACCAGGACCGCGGCGGCGAAGAGGATCGCGACCAGCGCCGGGAAGGTCAGCGTGCTGTTGTTCTGCGCCGCCAGGAAGGAGAACGAGTTGCTGAGCGGATCGACGATCGTGATCTTTCCGAGCCACAGAATCAGTATGGCCACCATGCCCCCCGCGAAACCGACCACGACTCCCTCGATCATGAAGGGCCAGCGGATGAACCAGCGGGTCGCGCCGACGAGGCGCATCACCTCGACCTCGCGGCGGCGGGTGTAGATCGAGAGCCGGATCGTGTTGCCGACCAGCATCAGCGAGGCCAGGATCAGCAGCGCGGTGATAACCGTGAGGACGATCTTCAGGGCGCTCGTCACCTGCTCGATCTGAGCCGAGGCCTGCTGGCGGTCGAAGATGTTGCTGATGACCGGCGAGATCGGCTGCGGTTTGCCGTTGGCGCCGGTGGGCATGATCGCTTCGCGGATCTCCGGCAGGTTGGCCGCGTCGTCGGCCTTGATCTCGAAGCTGGCCGGCAGCGGGTTGGAGTTGAGCTGCTCGACGATCGATTTGTCCTTCAGTTCGCTGCGCAGCGTCTTCAGCGCCTGCGCCTTGCTGATGTAGGTGACTTCAGCGACGTGCGGGATGCCTTCCAGCTTTTTCTTCAGGCTGTCGGTTTCGGCCGGGGTCGCGTCGTCATAGATACCTGCCTGGAGGTTGAGCTCGCTGCGAACTTCGTTCGACTTCGCCTGCGTGGTCTGGAAGATCGGGATCAGCACGCCCAGCAGGACCACGGTGACCACCGTGGTGACGATCGCCGCCAGGCTCGGGGCGGCGTTGCGGCGCAGGGCGCGGATCGCCTCCTGGAGGAAGAAGATCAGGCGTGACATCAGGGCAGCGGCTCGTGGTTGTGGCCGTTGGTCTGGCCCTCGGGGCCGACGCCCATCTCGGCCCGCATCCGCAGCCCGAATTCGGACGTCGATTCCTCGGTGTAGCCACCGCTGACTTCGTCGCGGACGACGCGACCCTCGTAGAGCTCGACCACACGGCGGCGCATGTTGTCGACCATCTCGCGGTCATGGGTGACGACGAGGACGGTGGTCCCGGTCTTGTTGATCCGGTAGAGCAGCTGCATGATCCCGATCGAGGTGACCGGGTCGAGGTTGCCGCTGGGCTCGTCGGCCAGCAGCAGCGGCGGGTGGTTGACGAAGGCGCGGGCGACGGAGACGCGCTGCTGCTCGCCGCCGGAGAGCTGGTCGGGATAGCTGTGGAGCTTGGTCGAGAGCCCGACCAGGCGCAGCGTCGCCGGCACCTGCTCACGGATTTCGGCGCGGCTGGCGCCGATCACCTGCAGCGCGTAGGCGACGTTGTCGTAGACGGTGCGGTTGGGAAGCAGCTTGAAGTCCTGGAAGACGGTGCCGATGTTGCGCCGCAGCTGCGGGATCCTCTTCTCCGGCAGGGCGCCGATGTCGCGGCCGGCGATCCGCACCGAGCCTTCGGTCGCGTCGAGCTCGCGGATCAGCATCTTGATCAGCGTCGACTTGCCGCAGCCGGTGGGGCCGACGAGGAAGACGAACTCGCCGCGGCCGATCGCCAGCGAGACCCGGTCGAGGGCCATGTGGCCACCCGAGTAGACCTTGGTGACGTCGCTGAGCTCGATGATCGGAGGGCGGCGGCCACGGGGGCGCCGCGGCTCGGCGCCGCGCTGCTTGCTCTTCTTCGATTTCCTCATGCGGGGGTGCCTTCTGCGAGGACAGGTTGACTCCTTCGAGGTGCGGAGACCGCAAGAAGGCGCCCAAACAGAATTCGCGTGATCTTAGCGAAGTGTTAGCGAGTACTCGTAATTGGCTTTCGCGCGGCGGGACCGAGCGTTGGGAGGAGGGGCTGGGGTGACCCTCTCCCGGAGACCGTCGCGCAGCTGGGTCGCTTGCCTGGGTTCGGAACGTTTGTCCTTGAGCCTCCGGGAGAGGGTCACCCCAGCCCCTTCGTCCACGCAAGCTCGCGCCACCAACACGAAGTTCCGGGAAGGGCCCAGGGTGCGGAAGCTTTTCCCAAAGACGGCTGCAGCCCAGCCGCCAGCTCTCTCGGGATAGCTGCCGCGGGGCGGCGTCTGACGGGGCCGTTCCGGAGGAGGGATGTCGGTACCCCGAGGCGGGAATGTGGCCGAAGGCCGCCCAATGCAATGTGGTTCCTGCCCGCCATCGGCGGGCAGCATCATCGGGAGCTGCGCGCGAAGCGCGCGCGACTGAATTCCCGCGGAGGGGTACCGACATCCCTCCCCGCAACGCCCCCGTCCCGCGACGTCCTAGCCGATCGCGACCATTCGCTCGATGGGAATCCGCGCCCGCTCAGCGATGTCGCCGGGGACGCTGACCTCGAACTTCATCTCCAGCAGCGAGTCCCGCAGCTTCGGCAGGGTGATCATCTTCATGTATTTGCAGAAGGCCATCCGGTTGGCCTCGATCAGGTTGGCCTGCGGCGCCGCCTGCTGCAGCGGGTAGAGCATGCCGTTCTCGGTGGCGACGATAAAGCTGCCTTCGCGATGGGCTTCGACGTGCTGGAGCATCCCCGAGGTGGAGAGCATGTGGACGCCCTCCTCCTCGATGTCGCCGGAGGCGACGTACTCCATCGCCTGGGTCGAGCAGCCGCACTCGGGGTGGATCAGGAACTCCGCCTCCGGGTTTTCCTGCCGCGTGCGGGCGATGTCCATCGGCTTGATCCCGGCGTGGACGTGGCACTCGCCGTCCCAGATGTGGAAGCGGCCGCGGCGCTCCGGTTCGTCGACGAGCCCGGTCTCGCGCTCGACGAAGGCGCCGAGCCACATGTCGGGGCCGAAGAGGATCTCGGTATCGGGACCGTGCTCGGCCCAGATGTGCTCGACGACGCTGACCGCGTTGGAGGAGGTGCAGCAGTAGTCGGTCTCCGCCTTCACCTCGGCCGAGGTATTGACGTACATCACCACCAGAGCGCCGGGGTGGTCGGCCTTCCAGGCGCGCAGCTGGTCGGCGTCGATCGAGTCGGCGAGCGAGCAGCCGGCGTCGAGGTCCGGGATCAGCACGGTCTTCTCGGGGGAGAGGATCGAGGCGGTCTCGGCCATGAAGTGGACGCCGCAGAAGGCGATCGCGTCGGCGTCGGTGGCCGCCGCCTGGCGGGAGAGCCCGAGCGAGTCGCCCATGTGGTCGGCGACGTCCTGGATCTCCGGCAGTTGGTAATTGTGGGCGAGGATGACGGCGTTGCGCTGCGCGGCGAGCGCGCGCACTTCCTCGCTCAGGGCAGCGATCTCCTCGGGCGATAGCTCCGCCGTGGGCATGCCGGGTTGGATGGTCGGGAGCTCTTGCATGAGCCCTTCCTTTCCTGATGTTCGCTGGTCGGGCGCGAGCCTCAGATCCAGTCGAATGAACGTGAGGCCAAGTCTACCGGCTCGGTTGGCGAGGCCGGCGCGGGGAGGGTCCTGCGGGCGGGGCAAACAGGCTCCGTTCTCGGACCCTCCCCACGCCGGCCCCACGGGGGCGGCAGAATTTCTCCCCGATGCCAGAGCTACCGGAGGTTGAGATCGTTGCGCGCCGGCTGAACAGCCGGTTGTCGGGAGCTTCTGTGGAATCGGTGTTGGCGCCGGGGATGAACGTGATGAAGACGTTTGAGCCGCCGTTGGAGACGCTGGTGGGTCGGGAGGTGACGGGGGTGCGGCGGATCGGGAAGATGCCGGTCGTCGAGTTCGAGGATCTGGCGCTGCTGGTCCACCTGATGTCGGCGGGGCGGCTACGGGTCTTCGAGAAACGGGCGTCGCTGAAAGATCGGGCTTCGCGCGTGCTGGTGCGGCTGGAGGACGGTCGTGAGCTGCGGCTGCGGGAGTTCGGGACGAAACAGCGGGCCTGGGCGAAGCTGCTGCCTGCCGACGCGGTGGCCGAGGACGAGATGGTGAGGACGCTGGGGCCGGAAGCGTGGCCGCCTCCCCCGCTCGACGCCCTCGCCGCCGCGCTCGACCAGCCGCGGCACCTGCACCCGCTGCTGCGCCATCAGAAAGACATCGCCGGCATCGGCCGCTCGTGGGTCGACGAGATCCTCTGGGAGGCGCGACTCTCGCCGTTCAAGAAAGGGGCCGAACTGGACGCCGACGAGGTCGAGCGCCTGCACGGCGCGCTCCACGTCCTCGGCGACGCGATCGACCACTACGAGGAGACGATCGGGCCGGAGGTGCCCGACAAGGTGCCGATGCCGCTGAGGGTCCACAAACGCGAGGGCGAGCCCTGCCCGCGCTGCGGGACGACGATCGAGGCCGTCTTCTTCTCCGAGCACCAGATGAACTACTGCCCGCAGGAGCAGACCGGCGGCCGCGTCCTCAAAGACCGGCGGCTCTCACGCCTGCTCAAGTAGCAGGCTGAAGTCGAGGCTGGGCGCCGAGTGGGTGAGGGCGCCGACGGAGATGAAGTCGACGCCGGTCTCGGCGATCGATCGCACCGTCTCCAGGCTGACTCCCCCTGAGGCCTCGAGCGAGGGACCCTCGCCGGCGCCGGCGTTCTCGTCGCGCAGCTTCACCGCCGTCCGCATCGTCTCCGCGTCCATGTTGTCGAGCAGGAGGACGTCGGCGCCTGTCCCCAGCGCGTAGGCGGCTTCGTCGAGGTCGCGAACCTCGACCTCGACGGCCAGGTCCGGGTAGGCGGTGCGAGCGGAGTGAACGGCCTTGGCGAGCCCCCCGGCGAGGGCGATGTGGTTCTCCTTGATCAGGATCGCGTCGTAGAGGCCCATGCGGTGGTTGCGGCCGCCCCCCGCGGCGACCGCGTCCTTCTCCAGGCTGCGCAGCCCGGGAGTGGTCTTGCGGGTGTCGAGGATGCCGGCGCCGGTGCCGGCGACCGCCTCGACGTAGCGCGCGGTGAGGGTGGCGACACCGGACAGCCGGCCGAGGAAGTTGAGCGCGACCCGCTCGGCGGCGAGCAGAGAGCGGGCGGTGCCGCTCGCCAGCAGGACCTCGGCGGGCACCTCGTTCCGCCACCGGCCCTCGACGACGAGGTTGTCGACGTCCTCGACCCCGCACTGACGCATCGCCTCGGCGACGGCGGCGAGCCCGAAGACGACGCCGGGCTGTTTCTGCACGATCCGGGCCCGCGCTCGGGCATCCGCCGGAACCGTCGCCGCCGCGGTGACGTCGCCGGAGCCGACATCCTCGGCCAGGGCGCGAGCGACGACCTCCTCCAACGGCTCTGCGTGATCGGCCACCGCGGCAGCCTAGATCAGCCGGCGCGGCCGTAGTCGGTCCCGCATACCGGGAGCGATTCCCGATCGACTGCGGAGCGATCTCACGTTTCCCACCCCTGGCGCGTTTAATCCACGAGGTGAGCGAACTGCCCCCGTTTCAGATCCTGATCGACGAGCACGCCGGCGACGTGATGGCCGTCCTCCGTGGCTCGGTCGGCCGCGCCGACGCCGAGGACTGCTTCCAGGAGACCTTCCTCGCGGCCCTGCGCGCCTACCCGGACCTGAAGGACGGGCGCAACCTGCGCGGCTGGTTGATCACGATCGCCCACCGCAAGGCGGTCGACCACCATCGGGCCAACGGGCGCCTGCCGCTGCCGGTCGCCGAGGTGGCCGAGGTGGCGGCCTCAGACCCGGAGCCCGCCGGCGACATCTGGGCGGCGGTCGGCGCGCTGCCGCCGAAGCAGCGGGCCGCGGTGACCCTGCGCTACGCCTCGGACCTTCCCCACAGCGAGATCGCCGAGGCCCTCGGCTGCTCGCCGGAAGCGGCGCGCCGCAGCCTGCACGAGGGGATCAAGCGACTGAGAAAGGAGTTGGCATGAAGGCATCGCTGCAGCGTCTCGCCGTGCGTGCGTCCGAGGAGGGCCTGCTCGACGTCGCCTACACCACCACCGACTCCCCCTTCGGCACCCTGCTGCTGGCGAAGACCCCGCGCGGCCTGGTCCGCGTC
Source organism: Solirubrobacterales bacterium (assembly GCA_036403715.1). GTDB lineage: Bacteria > Actinomycetota > Thermoleophilia > Solirubrobacterales > 70-9 > VAYN01. The sequence continues at coordinate 6,029 of DASWQL010000039.1, read as the reverse complement.
GGCCTCCCCAACCAGGACTCCGACGAGCTGCTCGAAGACCTCTCGCAGCGGGTCTCGCCGCGAGTCCTCGAGGCACCGCTTCAGCTCGACCAGACGCGGCGTGAGCTCGACCTCTACTTCGAAGGGCGGCTCGACAGCTTCGACCTGCCGCTCGACTGGCAGCTGAGCCAGGGCTTCCGGCTGCGCGTCCTGCACGGGATCGCCGCGATCCCCTACGGCAAGACCCGCACCTACACCGAGATCGCGCGGACGGCCGGCAACGAGCGCGCGGTCAGGGCGGCGGGCACGGCCTGCGGCAGCAACCCGATTCCCCTCGTCGTCCCCTGCCACCGGGTCCTGCGCAGCAGCGGCGCCCTCGGTGGCTACGGCGGCGGCCTGCCGATGAAGCAAGGTCTGCTCCAGCTCGAGGGCGTGCTGGACGGCTGACGAAGTTCAAGCGCTCGCCACCCGCGGCCGATCTAGGCGTCTATGCGGTGGCGATCCTCCACAGTTTCTGACGAGAGCGCCCGCGCCTGGTTCGCCGGGACGATCACCTTTGTGGTGACCCTGACGCTGATCGCGATCATCGCGCCGGCGAAGTCGGCGCAGGCGAGCCCGCCGCCGGTCGCCCTCGCCTTGACGGGTCCGTCGCCGGCTCTGCCGGGAATGCCGTTCGTGACCGTCTTCGACGAAGAAGCCGAAGAAGAAGCGGGCGAAGAAGGCGAGGAAGGGGAAGAAGGCGAAGCGGAAGAAGAAGGGGAAGGGGAAAGTGCCCGCGCCGGCGCCGAACCACCCTACGAGTGCGTTCTGCGGACCGCCCGGGCGACGATCGTCGCCATGGAGGCGCAATCGAAGCTCCGGCTCCAGCTGAGCTACACCAGCTTCGAACCAGCTCCGGCGATCCTCGACTACCAGCTTCGCGGCGGCAAGGGCTCGCTGGCTTTGGCAGGTGGGCACAGGCACCTCGCCGAGAGCGGCGTCCTGCGCGAGACCAAGACGCTGAGCGATTACCAGCTGGCGAAGGTCATGGCAGCGAAGACCTTCACGATCCGGATCCGGGTCCCGGGCGCACCGGGCTACTGCAGCCGGTACTCCTCACGGCAGCTGAAGGCGAAGCGGGAGGCGCCGGGCAAGGTGGCCTGGCTGCAGTCGGGCTCGGTCTTCGGCGCCTAGCTCCCGTCGGGCGGAACGATCTCGCCCAGCCAGGCGGTCGCGTCGGAGAGGTGCGCCGGGTCGATCTGGTGACCGATGTCGGACTCGCGGTAGGTGACGTCGAGCCCTCCCTCGCGCAGAAGATCGCGGGCGCGCCGGGCGAACTCGACGTCGATGACCGGGTCGCGCCGCCCGTGGGCGATGAAGGCGCGCGTCCCCTGGCGGTCGGCAAAGGAGGGCTCCCAGCCCTCGACGGTGGGGACGAAGCCGCTGAAGGCGAGGATCCCGGCGACCGCGGGACGGTCGGCCCCGAGCGCCATCGCGTAGCTCATCACCGCGCCCATCGAGAAGCCGCCGAGGACGGTCTGCTCCGGCCCCACTCCGCTCTCCTTCCAGAGCTCGTCGTGGAGCTCGGCGAGGGCGGCGCGGGCGGCGTGGAAGCTGTCGTGGTCGGGATAGCCGACCCGCGGGACGACGTACCAGTGGTAGCCGGGCGAACCGGGCAGCTGCAAGGGCGCCCGCGGCGTCACCACCCGCAGCCGCTGCTCGGGGTCGAGGAAGTCGGCGAGCCGCAGCAGGTCGCTCTCGTCGGTGCCGCGACCGTGGTGGAGGACGAGCAGCCCCTCCGGGTCGGCGGCGGCCGGCCGTTCGAGCCGTTTCAGCGGCGCCATCAGTTGGCGGATGAGGCGGCGGTCTTGTTCAGGTAGTCGCGGACGAACTCGTCGATGTCGCCGTCGAGCACCCGCTGGGCGTCGCCGACCTCGTGCTCGGTCCGGTGGTCCTTGACCATCGTGTACGGGTGGAGGACGTAGCTGCGGATCTGCGAGCCCCAGGCCACGTCTTTGACCTCGCCGCGTGCCCTCGCCAGCTCTTCGGCGCGTTTGCGCTCCTCCAGCTCGAGCAGCTTCGAGCGCAGCAGCTGCATCGCCACCGACTTGTTCTGGGTCTGGGAGCGCTCGTTCTGGCACTGCACGACGACGCCCGTCGGGATGTGGGTGATCCGCACTGCCGAGTCGGTCTTGTTGACGTGCTGGCCGCCGGCCCCGGAGGCGCGGTAGGTGTCGACGCGGAGGTCGGCGTCGTCGATCTCGACCGCGACGTCGCCGTCGACAAGCGGGCCGACGTCGACCTGGGCGAAGCTGGTGTGGCGCCGCGAGGAGGAGTCGAAGGGAGAGATGCGGACCAGGCGGTGGACGCCGCGCTCGGCCGCGAAGAGGCCGTAGGCGTTCTCGCCGCGGGCGATGAAGGTGGCTGACTTCAGGCCTGCCTCCTCCCCCGGCGAGGCCTCCTTCATCTCGACCTCGAAGCCCCGCCGTTCGGACCAGCGCAGGTACATCCGCAGCAGGATCTCGGCCCAGTCCTGGGAGTCGGTGCCGCCGGCGCCCGCGTGGACGGTGACGACCGCGTCGCCGGCGTCGTACTCGCCGCTGAACAGGCGCCCCTCCTCGAGCTCGCCGAGGCGCCGCTCGACCGAGCTCAGCTGCGAGCCCAGCTCCGCCGCCATCTCCTCGTCCTCGGCGGCCATCTCGGCCAGGTCGGTGAGGTCGGCTACGTCGGACTCGAGCCCGCGGAACATCTCGAGGCGCCGTTGCGCCCTGGCGTGGGCGGCCGAAGTCCGCGCGGCCGTCTCCTGGTCGTCCCAGAACCCCGGCCGCTGCATCTCCTCCTCGAGGCGCTCCGCCTCGGCTTCCAGCTTTGCGGGGTCAAAGGTAGTCCGAGAGCAGGGACAGCTGCTCGCGGACAGCGGCGAGGCGCGGCGCTACGAGTTCGGTCTGCGCGGCATCGGCCATGGGCGAAGGTTACCCGGGCCGGAAGCCACCCTCGCGCAGGGCCTCGGCGCGGTCCTGGTAGGGGCGCCAGCTGAGGATCCTGTGGTCGCGCAGCTCGAAGGCCCACGCCATCTCGTCGACGCCCGCCGGCGAGCCGTCCTCATCCCAGTGCCAGCGCCGCTGGATCAGCGCCACCGCTCGGCCTCCACCCCCCTCCAGCCCTTCCTCGTAGAGCTGCTCCAACTCGATCGTCTGCTGCACGCCGCCCGGCTCCCGCGTCGCCCAGACCCGCGCCGCCTGCCGTCCCTTGCGCAGCCCGCGGCCGGAGTGCAGTTGCACCTCCGGGTCCAGCACGGCGACGAACGCCTCGAGGTCGCGCTCGTTGAAGGCGCGTATGAACTCGCGGACCGGGTCGTGGCTTACCGGCACGGATCGCCGGGACTACGCTCCATGGCACTTCTTGTACTTCTTCCCGCTGCCACACCAGCAGGGGTCGTTGCGTCCGGTTTTGTCGTGCTCGTCTTTGACCACGGTCTCGACCACGTCGGAGCCGCCGTTGTTGGGGCTGACGGCCTGGGCGGCGACCGCGTCAGCCACCCCGCCGGCCCCGGCGGCGACCTGCTGCAGGGCCGAGGGTTGGGTCTCGAGGGTGCCGCCGGAGTAGTCGAGCGCGGCGGCATCGGCCTCGCCGTTGCCGGCGGCCGCGCCCGCCTGCGAGGGGTCGATTTCGATTTCGGCGCGGAAGACCAGCTTGCTGAACTCGTCCCAGATCGCGTGCATCAGCTCCTCGAACATCGAGAAGCCCTCGTTTTTGTAGGCGACGAGCGGGTCGATCTGGGCGAAGCCGCGGAGGTGGATGCCTTCGCGCAAATAGTCCATGTCGAAGAGGTGTTCGCGCCAGCGGTTGTCGATCACCTGCAGCAGGATCGAACGCTCCAGATATCGCATCAGCTCGGCTCCGAGCTTCTGCTCGCGCTCGTCGTAGGCGTTCATCGCGTCCTCGTCGAGGGCGTCCTTGAGCTGCTCGCGGTCGACCGTCTCCGGGGCCAGGGTGGCGACGTCGATGCCGACCGGCCAGATCTGCCGCAGCTGCGTCTCCAGCTCGCCCAGGTCCCAGTCCTCGAGGACGTCCCCCGGCGTGTACTCGTCAACCAGGCGCTCGATCACGCCCTCGAGCTCGTCGCGGGCGGTCTCGGAGATGTCGCGCCCTTCGAGGATCTCGCGGCGGTATTTGTAGACGACGCGGCGCTGCTCGTTCATCACGTCGTCGTACTCGAGCACGCGCTTGCGGATCAGGAAGTTCTGCTCCTCGACCTTCTTCTGGGCGTTCTCGACGGTTTTCGTCAGCATCTTCGCCTCGAGCGGCATTTCGCTGCCGTCGTCGTCGACGGGGCCCAGGCGGTCGAGGATTTTGTAGATGCGATCGCCGGCGAAGAGGCGGATCACGTCGTCTTCGGCGGAGAGGTAGAAGCGTGACTCGCCGGGGTCGCCCTGGCGCCCGGAGCGGCCCCGCAGCTGGTTGTCGATGCGGCGCGACTCGTGGCGCTCGGTGCCGCAGATGAAGAGCCCGCCGAGCTCGCGGACCTCCTCGGCCTCGGCCTTGCACTGGGGCTCCAGCTCGGCCGTCCTCGCCGCCAGCGCCTCCTCGTAGCCCTCGCTCTCGTGCGTGATCCCCTGCTTCTTCAGATCGGTGATCGCCAGGTGTTCGGGGTCGCCGCCGAGCTTGATGTCGACGCCGCGGCCGGCCATGTTGGTCGCGATCATCACCGCGCCCCGGCGCCCGGCCTGGGCGATCAGCTCGCCCTCTCGTTCGGCGTGCTCGGGCTTGGCGTTCAGCACCGCATGCTGGATGCCGTCGCGCTTGAGCGCCTCCGAGATCATCTCCGAGACCTCGACGGAGACGGTTCCGACGAGGATCGGCTGGCCTTTCTCGTGCCGGCTGACGATCTCGTCGAGAACCGCTTTCCACTTGCCGTCTTTGGTTTTGAAGATCTGGTCGTTGTGGTCGGCCCGGACCATAGGCTGGTTGGTCGGGACCTCGACGACCGGAATTTTGTAGATCTTCATGAACTCGGTCGCCTCGGTCAGGGCGGTTCCGGTCATGCCGGAGAGCTTGTCGTAGAGGCGGAAGTAGTTCTGCAGGGTGATCGTCGCCAGGGTCTGGTTCTCCTCGCGGATCGCCACCCCCTCCTTGGCCTCGACCGCCTGGTGCAGGCCCTCCGACCAGCGCCGGCCCTCGAGGATGCGGCCGGTGAACTCGTCGATGATCATCACCTCGCCGTCGATCACCGCGTAGTCCTTGTCCCGCTTGTAGAGGGTCTCGGCCTTCAGCGACTGGACCAGGTGGTTGACAAGGGTGCCGTGCTCGCCGAGGTAGAGGTTGTCGACGCCGATGAACTCCTCGGCTTTCTTGACGCCGCGCTCGGTCGGGGCGACGGTCTTGTGTTTCTCGTCGTACTCGAAGTCGTAGTCGACGTCGGAGGTGTCTCGGGACTCGCCGAGCGATTTCAGTTTCTGTTTGGCCGGCACGGCGACCATCTGCTTGGCCAGGCGGGCGAAGGTGTAGTACGTCTGGGCGGCCTGTTCGGGGGCGCCGGAGATGATCAGCGGCGTGCGTGCCTCGTCGATGAGGATGTTGTCGACCTCGTCCACGATCGCGAAGTCGTGGCCGCGCTGGACGCAGTGCTCGAGCTGAGCCGACATGTTGTCGCGCAGGTAGTCGAAGCCGAACTCGGAGTTGGTCCCGTAGGTGACGTCAAGCGCGTATTTGCGCTGGCGGGAGTCGTGGTCGTCGAAGTCCTGGACCGCGTCGACGCTGACGCCGAGGGCGTCGTAGATCGGTTTCATCCATTCCGCGTCGCGGCGGGCGAGGTAGTCGTTGACGGTGACGACGTGGACGCTGCCGCCGGCGAGGGTGTTGAGGAAGACGGCAAGCGTCGCGGTCAGGGTCTTGCCCTCGCCGGTCCTCATCTCGGCGATCGCGCCGTCGTGGAGGACCATGCCGCCGATCAGTTGGACGTCGTAGTGGCGCTGGCCGGTTGACCGCTTCGAGGCCTCGCGGGTCAGCGCAAACGCCTCCGGCAGCAGATCGTCGAGGGACTCGCCCCCGCGGGCGCGCTCGCGCAGCTT
>DASWQL010000038.1:0-188758 GCA_036403715.1 Solirubrobacterales bacterium | reverse complement strand
GACCTCGTCCATGTCGACGCGGTGGCTCTCGCGATCCACGTGGTAGGGCACGATGTCGTACAGGCGCCCGGACACGTTGAGCTTCATGCCGTGCGACAGGTGGCCGCCGTGCGGCAGCGACAGCCCCATGATGGTGTCGCCCGGCTGCAGCAGCGCGTGGTAGACGGCGGCGTTGGCCTGCGCGCCGGCGTGCGGCTGGACGTTGGCGTGCTCGGCGCCGAACAGCGCCTTGGCGCGGTCGATCGCGAGCTGCTCGATCACGTCGACGTGCTCGCAGCCGCCGTAGTAGCGGCGGCCGGGGTAGCCCTCGGCGTACTTGTTGGTGAGGACCGAGCCCACCGCTTCCAGCACCGCCTGCGGCACGAAGTTCTCCGAGGCGATCATCTCCAGGGTGCGCTGCTGTCGCCGCAGCTCGCCCTCGAGGACGGCGGCGATGTCGGGGTCGACCTCGACCAGAGGGGCGGTCTGGAAGTTGTCGGGCAACTCGCTCACGAGCGCCGACCATAGCAACGCCCCTGGATACGCTGGGCGGCGTGAGAATGCGTATTTCGGTCCTCTCCGCGGTCCTGGCGGCGGCCGTGGCGCTGCCCTCCGGCGCCCAGGCCGGCGGCGACAATCCCTGCGAAGGTCCGACCGCGCACTCCTTCCTCTGCCCCAACCTGCGGATCGGTCCCCCGACCGACCTCTACCTCGACAGCGCCGGCGGCCGTCAGCTGCTGCGGGCCACCAGCGACGTCCGCAGTCGCGGCCGCGGGCCGATGGAGCTGCGCGGCACCCGCAACGGCCGGCGGACGATGCTGACGAGGCAGCGGATCTATCGCGCCGGCGGCGGTCATGTCGACGTGCCGAGCGAGGCGACCCTGCGCTTCACCGACGTCGGCTACCGGTTCGGCGGTGTCTTCTGGAAGGTTCACCAGCTGGCGCGATTCGAGCTGCGGCGGGCGACGCCGGGTGGCAAGCTCGGCCCCGTCGTCCGCACCAGTCCCAAGCTCGACTACTGCCTGCGGGACCTCTTCCGCACCCGGGCCGGCCGCCGCTCGCCGCCGAGCCGCCATTACCCGGGCTGCAACCAGAACGCCTACCAGGACCACGTCACCCTGGGCACCTCGGTCGGCTGGTCGGACATTTATCCAGCCGAATACGACAAGCAGTGGATCGACGTCACCGGCCTGCGCGGTTGCTTCGCCTTCACGATGACCGTCGACCCGAAGGAACTGCTGATCGAGTCCGACGAGCAGGACAACACCTCCCAGCGCCTGGTGCGGCTGCCGTACAACGGCGCCCCCGGCTGTCAGGCCTAGCCGAGCCCGACCGAGGCGAGGGCGCTGGCGAGGTCGCCGGCGGAAAGGGCGCCCTGCCGGAGGATCGACCAGCCGCCGTCGCGGTCGATCGTCGAGACGTCGACGACGGTCGAGGGCAGCCCGGTCAGCTCGCCGCCGTCGATGGCGAGGTCGGCGCCGGCGACGATCGACTCCGGGACGCGCTCGAAGCTCGCCGGCGCCGGCTCGCCGCTGATGTTGGCCGAGGTCTGGAAGATCGGGCACATCGTGCCGCCCAGCGGGCCGGCGAGCAGGCGGACGCCGAGGCGTTCGGGGTCCTCCCGGCAGGCGAGCGGATAGCGTCGGCCCGGATTGGCGATCACCAGGGTCACCGGTCCCGGCAGCAGGGCGCTGACGGCGGCGGCGGCGCGCGGTCCCAGCGCGGCGACGAGCTCCCGCATCGCCAGCGGCGAGAAGTACATGACCGCCGAGGACTTGCCGTCGTCGCGGCCCTTGAGGCGGTGGATGCGGGCGATCGCGCCGGCGTCGAGGGGATCGCAGGCGAGGCCGTAGAGCCCGTCGGAAGGAAAGATCGCGATACCGCCGGCGGCCACGCACCGTTCCAACGCCGCGCGGGCGGTCTGGGCCTCGCCGCTCTCGAGCTTGACGAGCTTCGCCGCCCCGGCAGGGTCGCCGCTCACCGCTGCCTCCCGCCGCTCACCGCTCCCCCATCCCGCTCGCCGACTCGCCGACGACGACGCGCTCGATCCCGGCCAGGTCACGGCGGGTCTCGACGCTCGTCAAGCCCGCCTCGCGCAGCAGCTCGCCCACGGCGCGGGCCTGTCCCTCCCCCACCTCGACCGCGACCGCCAGAGGTGCGGTAGAGGTTTGTCCCGCTATGCGGGTGAAAGCTCTACCGCCCTCGCCAAACAGGGCGCGGTAGGCGTCGAGACCGTCAGCGCCGGCGAGGAGCGCCTCGCGGGGCTCCCACCGGGTGACCTCGGGCTGCAGGGAGGGCCAGTCGACTTCGGCCACGTAAGGGAGGTTGGCGAGGATCAGGTCGAATTCGGCCTCGGCGGGAAGCGAGCCGTCAAGGAAGCGCACGCGGTCGGCGAGGCCGAGGCGCTCGGCGTTGGCGCGGGCGACTTCCAGCGCCCCCGGCGAGGTGTCGCTCGCGGTCACCGAGCAGCCGGGAAGCTCGTCGGCGATGGCGAGGGCGATCGCGCCGGAGCCGGTGCCGAGGTCGAGGACGCTCGCCGGCTGCCGCTCGAGGGCGATTTCGACCAGCAGCTCGGTCTCCGGCCGCGGGATCAGAACCCGGCGGTCGACCCTGAGCTCGATCCGGCGAAAGCCCTTGCGGCCGGCGATGTAGGCGACCGGCTCGCGCCGCAGCCGCCGCCGCACCATCTCGCCGAAGACTCGCGCCGCCGGCGCCGGCACGCCGGCCTCCGGCTCGGTGACCAGCGCCGGCCGCTCCCAACCCGTCGCCTCCACCAACAGCAGTTCGGCGTCGAGGCGGGGTTCTTCGACGCCTGCCGCGCGCATCGCGTCGACCGCCGCGTCGAGAGCCTGTCTGGCGCTGCCGGCGTGTGACGCCACGGCCGTCAACCCACCGCGGCCGTCTCCAGGCGTTGCCGCTTCTCCTCTGCGGCGAGAGCATCCGTGAACTCGCCAAGCTCGCCGCCGAGCACGCCGTCGAGGTTGTGCGAGGTGAGCTTGATCCGGTGGTCGGTGACCCGGCCCTGGGGGAAGTTGTAGGTGCGGACCTTCTCGGAGCGCTCGCCGCTGCCGACCTGGGCCTTGCGCTCGGAGGCGATCTTCGCATGCTGCTCGGCCAGCTCGCGCTCGTAGAGGCGCGCCCGCAGGACCCGCATCGCCCGGTCCTTGTTCTGAAGCTGGGACTTCTCGTCCTGCATCGAGACGACGATCCCGGTCGGTTTGTGGGTGATCCGTACCGCCGAGTCGGTCGTGTTGACCGACTGCCCGCCGGGACCGGAGGAGCGGTAGACGTCGATCTGGAGGTCGTTGGCCTCGACCTCGACCTCCACCTCCTCGGCCTCCGGCAGCACCGCGATCGTCGCCGTCGAGGTGTGGATGCGCCCCTGCGACTCGGTCTCGGGAACGCGCTGGACGCGGTGGGTCCCGCCCTCGAACTTGAAGACCGAGTAGGCGCCGTCGCCCTTGACCTCGAAGGTCACCTCCTTGAAGCCACCGACCTCGGAGAACGATTGCGAGAGCACCTCGGTCGAGAAGCCGCGCTCCTCGGCGTAGCGGGTCAGCATCTTGTAGAGGTCGCCGGCGAACAGCGCCGCCTCGTCGCCGCCGGTGCCGGCGCGGATCTCGACGATCACGTTCTTGGCGTCGTTGGGGTCGCGCTCGACCATCGCCAGGCGGATCTCCTCTTCCAGCTCCTCGAGCCGCGCCGGTGCCTCGTCGACGACCCTGCGCAGCTCCGCGTCCTCGCCCTCGGCCAGCAGCTCGCGGGCGCCTTCGAGATCGTCTTTGAGGGTCGAGTACTCGGCCGCCAGCTCACGGGCCGGCTGCAGCTCCCGGTATTCGCGGCCGACCTCGGCGTAGCGTTCGCGGTCGGAGATCACGGCAGGGTCGGACATCTGCTGCTCCAACTCCGAGAAGCGAGCCTCGATCTGATCCACCAGCTGCTCGATCATCGGCACAACACTAGACGTGGCGCCCCGGGGGCTAGGCGACGATCTCGATGTGCTGCTGCTTCGCGGCCTCCTCGGGGTTCTCCCGAGCCAGGACCGCGTTCAGCGAGGCGATCGCCACCGCGAGCTGCTCCTCGTCGGGCTCGCGGGTGGTCAGGTTCTGCAGCATCAGCCCCGGCCACATCACCGCCCGCACCCAGCGTTTGCGCCGGTTCTTGCCCGCCCACTTGATCACCTCGTAGGAGAGGCCCGCGATCAGCGGGATGCCGAGGATGCGCGAGGCGACCAGCCAGTACCAGGCGGGGAGACCGATCGGCGCGAAGACGAAGATCGCCAGCACCATCACGATCAGCAGGAAGCTGGTGCCGCAGCGCGGGTGCAGGCGCGAATACAGCTTGGCCCTGGAGGGCACCAGCTCGTCTTCGGCCTCGTAGCAGGAGATCGTCTTGTGCTCGGCGCCGTGGTACTCGAAGACCCGCCGCAGATCGGGCATTTTGCTGATCGCGAGGATGTAGCCGATGAAGATCCCGGTCCGCAGCAGGCCCTCGACCAGCCAGAAGAGGAACGGCGAGCCGAGCTGGTCCTTGATCAGGCTGGTCAAGCCGACCGGGACGACGAAGAAGAGGCCCACGGCGAGCAGCATCGAGAAGAAGATCGTCACCCCCCAGACCCAGCCGCCGATCTCCTCCTTCTCGCCCTTCTCGTCCTCCTCCATCTGCGCGTTGGCGGAGATCGCCAGCGCCTTGAAGCCGATCTTCAGCGACTCGCCGAGGGCGACGACGCCGCGGATCACCGGCAGGCGCCAGATCCGGTGCCGCTTCGCCCACGGGACCAGCGGCTCGGACTCGATTTCGATCTGGCCCTCGGGTGTGCGGACGGCGACCGCCCAGACCGAGACGCCGCGCATCATCACGCCCTCGAGCACCGCCTGGCCGCCGACCGGCGCGTCGCGTTTGGCGACGAGAGCGCCGTCGGGCATGCGCAGCGCGTCCCCCCCGGTCGGGGAGGACTCTTGGGATGCCTGTGCCGAGCCCGCCGGCGGGCTCACGGGCTACTTCCCGGCCCTGTGCTTCGCGGCGCGGCGCTGGAAGCGCTCGACGCGTCCGCCGGTGTCGACCAGCTTCTGCTTGCCCGTGTAAAAGGGGTGGCACTCAGAGCACAGCTCCACGTGGAGATCCTCCTTCGTGGAGCGCGTGTAGAACTGGTTGCCGCACGAGCAGTGCACGTTGGCAAGCGTGTAATCGGGGTGGATTCCTGCCTTCATCTCCAGCAAGTCTAGAGGAGTGAGCAAGCGGTGCCGATAGGTCCCTGTGATCATTGCCACGCAGGCCCGGCGAAGCGCCTCCACACGGCTTTTGCGCGACGTCGTCGTCGCGGTCCTCTGCGGCGGCACGGTGCTGGTCGCGGCGTACGACTGGGTGGGGATCGGCGGTGCCGGAATCGGCTCCTTCCTCAACGGCCCGGTCTACGACGCGGTGATCCTCAGCGCCGGCGTCGGCGCCCTGCTCAAGGCCCGCCAGGCCACCGCGGCCGAACGAGTCGCCTGGCTGGCGATCGCCGGCGCCGTCTTCTGCTGGGCGGCGGCCGAGGTCTACTGGACCGCTGAGATCTCGGAAAACCCCTCGGCCCCCTACCCCTCGCCGGCGGACATCGGCTACCTCGCCTTCTACCCGTTCGCCGCCGCCGGGCTGCTCCTGCTGGTGCGGGCGAGGGCGCACGAACTCGACTGGCGGCTGTGGATGGATGGCGCGATCGCCGGGTTGGGCACGGCCGCCCTCGGGACGGCGTTCGTCTTCCAGTTCGTCGCCGCCAGGGCGTCCGGCTCGGGGATGGAAGTCGCGACCACGCTCGCCTACCCGCTCGGCGACATCGCGATGGTCTCGCTGGTCGTCGGCATCGTCGCCCTCACCCGCTGGCGCCCGGGTCGCACCTGGACGCTGCTGCTGGCCGGGCTGGCGGTGATGGCCCTGGCCGACATCGCCTACACCCTGCAGACCCACGGGGTCGGCGTCCTCAGCGGCGATTGGGTCGAACCGCTCTACCTCCTCGCCGCGGTCTTCATCGGCGTCGCCTCATCGGAGCCCGAGGCCGCACCGATCCAGCCGCAGGCGCGGTTCGACGGCTGGCGGGAGCTGATGGTCCCCGTCTTCTTCGCGCTGGTCCTGATCGGCCTCTTCGCGGTCCAGACCTTCAGTGGCGCCAACCTGCTGACGACGGCGCTGTGGGCGGGGACGATGCTCGCCGTCCTCGCCCGATTCGCGATCACGATCCGTGAAAACAAGCGCCTTCTTGAGCAGGTGCGGACCGACGAGCTGACCGGGCTCGGCAACCACGGGCGCCTCCAGGTCGACCTCGCCGAGCGCTGTGCCCGCGCCGAGGCAGAGCCGACGACGCTGGTCATGCTCGACCTCAACGGCTTCAAGCGCTACAACGACACCTTCGGTCACCCGGCCGGCGACGCGCTGCTGACGCGGCTGGGCGGGCGACTCGGCGAGGCGGTCGACGCCGACGGCATCGCCTACCGGGTCGGCGGCGACGAGTTCGTGGCGCTGCTCTGCGGGGACCTCGACCACGGCAAGGCGGCGAAGCGAACGGCCGAAGCCCTCAGCGCCCGCGGGAAGGGGTTCGACGTGACCGCCGCCTGGGGCGTCGTCTCGATTCCCGCCGAGGCCGACGGCCCGGCAACGGCGATGCAGCTGGCCGACGTGCGGATGTACGCGCAGAAGGAGTCGCGGCGGCGGGCGCCGAGCGACGGGATCGAGATCGAAGCCGGCGGGATCGCGGTCCGCTCAGAGCGGCCGCGGAGGGGCAAAGCTGTCGAGCAACCCCAGTAGGACCGCCGTCACCTCGGCCCGGCGCCCGGGATCTTCGGAGCGGGCGACCAGCATCGCCGCCTCGTCGAGGGCGCCCATCAGCAGGTGGGCGGTCGGCTTCGCCGGCAGCGGCCGGATCTCGCCCGCCTCGATCGCCGCGGTCAGGCTCGCCTCGATCAGCCCGAGCCCGTTGGCGGCGGCGATCTCCCGCCAACGGTCCCAGCCCAGCACCGCCGGGGCGTCGTGGAGGGCGATCCGCTGCAGCTCCGGCTCCGCGCACTCGTCGAGGAATGCTTCCACGCCGGCCTTCATCGCCTCCAGCGGGCTCTCCAGCTCCGAGCCGAGGACGATGCGCGCGACCCGCTCGGTCGACTCCGCCTCGAGCCGCTCATAGACCGCTTCCAGCAGGTCCTTCTTGCCGCCGAAGTGGTGATAGAGGGCGCCGCGGGTGACGCCGGCGGCGCGGACGATCTCCTCGGCGCTGACCGCGTCGTAGCCGCGCTCGGTGAAGAGGCGACGGGCGGCGGCCATCAGGGCCCCGCGCGTGGCCTTGGCTCTTTCCGCTTGCGTGCGTCGCCCCGAACGACCTCGCGGAGCTCCCGAAAAAGCCCCTCTGGCTTTTTCGGAATCGTCCTTCCCCGGATTTACATTCATACGGGATGTATGTTAGAGCGGGACGCGCTGATCGACTCCGGCCCTGGCCGAGGAGATTGCGCAGTTTGCGCCGTCCTCCTGACGGCTTACGAACACGCGTTCCCGGAAATTCGCAAAGTGCAGGTTTTTCGTCCGATAGGACAGGGAGGCTTCCTCAATCCCCCTACAGGACGGAGTGCTGATGGCAAAGCAGATCTTCGACCAGGACCGGCCCAGGAGCACGATGGCGCAACGACTCGACGAAGCGTTCGCCGGCTGCGATCAGTGGACGCTCGCGCCACCGACTCAGCGGCGCAGCAGCCTGGATTTCAGCCCTCGCGCCTCGAGCTCCTCGAGGATGATCGGCAGGGCCGCGACGGTACGGACCCAGCAACCGGGAGCACTGTAGTAGTCGGCATCGTGCAGCAGGAGGATGTCCCCGGCGCGGGCGCGAGCGCTCGCGCGACCGGCAATTGACGTGGGGGTCGCGCTGCGGGTCCAGTCCCGACCCCATTGCGACCAGAGCACGGGCCGCCAGCCGCGGCGCCGGATCGCCCTCAATCCGAGAAAGCTGAAGATCCCATAGGGCGGGCGATAGTCGGCGATCTGCTGCCCGGCGGCCTCCTCGATCGTCGCCTTCGCCCGCTCGGCGTCCTCCAGCAGGTCGCGGGGGGTGAGTCGGAGCTGGTTGCGATGGCGGTGGCAGTGGAGCTCGACGCGGTGGCCGGCGGCGACGATCTCGGCCGCCAGCGCCGGCCGCCGGGCGACCTGCTCGCCGGCGAGGAAGAAGGTCCCGACCGCACCCGCCTCGCGGAGGATCTCCAGCACCGCCGGCGTGCCCTCTGGGTGCGGACCATCGTCAAACGTGAGAGCGACCCCGTCGGCCCCCTCTTCGCGCAGCACCGTGCCGAGCGAGCGGCCGAGCGCGGGGACGACCGGGGCCAGGGCCGGGCCGGCGTGGAGGACGCCGGACGCGGCCAGCCCGACTCCCGCGGCCGCCCGGATCAAGGGGACGCGGGTGCGCTCGTCCCCCGCTGAGCGACTTCTTCAGGCGACGTCTGTGCCTGGGAGGCGACGGACGGGTCGTTGTCCGTTCCGAGGTGAATCCGACTCTTGATCGTGTTCGACACCAGCCCGTAGGGGCTCTCGGTCTTCACCGCCGAGAGCACCATGACCAGCAGCAATGCAACCACGGCCGCGGCGGCGACGGTGCGGCCGGCGCGCAGGCGCCAGACCGGCTGCGGGCGCACTCGCGGGCGCACGCTGAGCGCGCGCGAGGCGATCGAGGGCAGCGAGGCGAAGGAGGAGTCGGGGGACTGGCGCTCGCGGGTGACGTGGCGCAGAACCGACTCCAGCTCGTGCTCGGAACGAGCGACTTCGGCCAGGCCGAAGCGTTCGAAGGCGGCGTTGTTCGCACGCAGGTGGCCGGCGGAGAAACCGTAGGAGACGACCGGACAGCCGCGGATGTGGGCCTCGAGGACGGTCAGGCCGGCGGTGGCGTGGATCATCGCGTCGGCAGCGGCCATCCAGTCGCTCATCTGCTCGGTGAAGCCGAGGACGCGGACCATCGGGTTCTCGCCGAAGCGCTGCTCGAGCTTTTCCCGTGCCACCTCGTTGCGGCCGGTGATGCAGACGACGAGCGTCTCGTCGCCGGAGAGCGCCGAGCGGACCGCTCCCTCGAGGTCGCCGACCCCCCAGCCGCCGCCGGAGACCAGCACCATCCGCGCATGGGCGGGGACGTCGAGGGCCTCGCGCGCATCGCGGCGGGTTCGCGGCATCAGGAAGTCACGGGAAATCGGTGGGCGCACCCACTCCACCCTGCCGGGGCCCACCAGCCTCTCGACCTCCTCGATCGACTCCGGGTGGGTGACGTAGTGCAAATCGACGCCGGGGTGCGCCCAATAGCGCAGGCCGGCGAGATCGGTGATCGCCGATTGCAGCGGGATCGCCAGGCGCCGTTTCTCTCGCAGCATCCCGAGCACCGCGGTGACCCCCGGGTAGGTGGAGATGACCACGTCCGGGTCATACGCCTCGACCACCTTCAGCAGGCCGCGACCCGAGAACACGTAGCCGAGCTGCTGGAAGAGCCAGCGGGCCGGGGCGAACTTGGTGATCAGCCAGTACTGGATGTCGAACAGCCAGGGCATCCAGCGGAAGGTCAGTTTGGATCCGTTGCGCAGCACCGTCGCCGAGAGCTTGCCCATCGCCTCGAGGCCGTTCTGGATCTCCACTTCGACGCCGGGCACTTCAGCTTCCAGGTCGGCCTTGATGATTCGCGCCGGCAGGTCGTGCCCCTCGCCGATGTCGGCGCTGAGGACGAGGACACGCGGCGGGCGCTGCTCGGCGCGGGCGGCGCCGGAGAGCAGGGCGCCGGCGGCGCGGTCATTGCCGTTCATCGAGGGGCTTTTGCCGGGGATCGGGTCCGGCGGTCGGGTGCTGCCGCGGACCCACTCGACGTAGCGGCGGACGCCCTCGCGGAAGCTCGTCTCCGCCTTCCAGCCCAGCTCCTCGAGGGCGCGGGCGTTGGAGATCGCCTTGCCGGGGAAGTCGCCCGGGCGCGGCGGCGTGTGGACGATCTCGCAGCCGTCGGTGTTTTCCTGCACCCGCTCGGCGATTTCGAGGATCGTCACCACCTCCTCCCCGGAGAGGTTGTAGGTGCGGTTCGCCGCCTCGGGGGCGAGGGCGGCGACGATCCCGTCGGCGAGGTCCTCGACGTAGATGAAGCTGCGGGTCTGGCTCCCGTCGCCGGCGATCGTCAGCGCCTTGCCTTCGAAGGCGAGGTCGGTGAACTTGGCGACGACGCCGGCGGCGCGGGCGCGCGGGCCGTAGGGGATGCCGAAGCGCAGCACCGTGCTCTCGAGGTCGTAGAGCTCGGCGTAGCCGGCGCAGTAGGTCTCGCCGGCGAGCTTGGTCGCGGTGTAGAGATGGCGGGGCGCCGGGATCGGCGTGTTCTCGTCGACGTCCTGCTCGACGCAGTCGCTGTAGACCCAGGTGGTGGAGCCGTAGACGACGCGCCCGACCTTGGTCCGGCAGGCGGCCTCGAGCACGTTGAGCGTGCCGCGGGTGTTGACCTCCTCGGCCAGCACCGGGTCGGCGAGAACGTGGGAGACGTCGGCAACCGCGGCGAGGTGGATCACGGCGTCGCAATCGCGCATCGCCAGGTCGAGGTTGGCGGCGTCGGTGATGCTGCCGGTGAAGGTCTCCACCTCCAGCGGCGAGTGGTACGGCGAGGCACTGAGGTCGAAGATGCGCGGCGTCACTCCCCGCTCGAGCAGGCGATCGACCACGTGGGAGCCGATGAAGCCCCCTCCCCCGGTTACCAGGACCCTCATCCGGCCTCCTCGTCGTTGCCCAGCGCCGCGGCGCGGCTCTGCGGACGGTAGTAGAGCGGCACGCACCAGTGGTTCTCGGCCGCCCATTCGGTGTTCGGCAGCTTGTCGGGCCGGCCCATGATCCGGTGACAGGGCTGGTCGTAGACGCGGCCGGTCGACTTATCGATCGGCTCGAAGACGATGTACTTGTAGAGGCCCGAGGTCATCCCCGCCGGCAGCTCGAGCCGGGCCGGGTGCACCGGGTCGAGGTGCTCGCGCGCGTAATCGTTCTTCCAGGCGACGATCTCCTCCATCCGCTCGGCCTGGACGAGGCCGAGAGCGGCGGTGAACTCGCTCATCCTGAAGTTGAGCCCGTCGACCTCGTGCTCGAACTTGCCGTAGTTGCGGAACTTGGCGGCGAACTCGATCAGCTCCTCATCCGCGGAGACGAGGACGCCGCCCTCCCCGGTGGAGACGGTCTTGGTCGCGTACAGCGAGTAGACGCCGGCGTCGCCGAAGCCGCCCGGCCTGGCGCCGTTCCAGTCGGCGCCGTGGGCGTGGGCGCAGTCCTCGAGCAGGAAGATCCCGTTGTCGCGGCAATAGGCGGCGATGCGCTCTGCGTCGAAGGCGATGTGGCCGCCGATGTGGACGAGGATCGCGGCGCGGGGCTTGTGGCGCTCGGCCTTCGCCTCGAAGTCCTCGAAGGACATGCAGAGGTCGCTGCGGTTGCAGTCGACGAACTCGACCGCGGCGCCGGCGCCGATCGCCGCCAGCGGCGTCGCCATGAAGGTGTTGGAGGGACAGAGCACGGTCTCGCCGCGGACGCCGGCGAACTCCAGCGCCGCCAAGGCCCCGCCGGCCCAGCTCGACAGCCCGAGGCTGGGCAGCCGGTTCCACTCCGACCAGCGCCGCTCGAAGGCGGCCAGCTTGGCGCCCTCCGACCACTGCTCGGAGTCGAGCACCTCGGTCCACAGCTCAAACAGGCGACAGCGGTCGCGGTGGTCAAACCCGATCGCGAACTTGCTCGCGTCGGCCCGGGTTGTCTCTGCGGACCCTACGGTGACTCCTTGGTGGATGTGACTGGAGGTGCGCTCGGCGAGGAAGAGACCGGAATCGCCGAAGACGGCGCAAGGCTACTCCAGAGTGGGCCTGCTGCGTCGCATCCCTGCCTTGGTCTCACGATCAGGCCCGCTCCCGGTGCGCGGATCCGATCACGGCGCCGACCGTTCTCGAGCCGGCCAGCAGCACCGTGCCGGCCACCGCCAGAGCGACGCAGGCGGCAAGGGCGAGGCCGCCGAGCGGGGTCGTGGACCACATCTCTTCGAAGATCAGCGGCGCCAGGATCACCGGCACCAACACCTGCACGGCGAACATCACCGGGGCGACCTGCGTCGCCGGCCGGCGCTGCAGCGCGCTCATCTCGCTCAGCAGCGCCAGCCCCTCCGAGACGGCGGCCGTGGCGAGCCAGGCGACGGCGGCCAACAGGGTCCCGGCGATGAGCTCGTCGGTCAGCAGCTTGCTCGCGATCGCGGTCCAGGCATAGCCGAAGCCGGCGCTGAAGACCGCGAGCGTGCCCGCGGCGGCGCCGCGACCCCGCAGCAGGTATGGCGCCAAGATCGGCAGCGCCACCAGGACCAGGGCCAGAGCGATCGCGCCGCCGGCGGCATGGTCGGTCGTCCGGTTCGGGGCCGCCCAGGCGACGCCCGCAACGGCCACCAATATCGCCGCCACCGCCAGGTACTCGCGCCGCCCGGGCGTCTCCCCCAACCTTCTCACCCCCAACCACAGCAGCAGGATCAGGCCGCTTGCGAGGCAGGGTTGGACTACCGTCAGCGGCGCCAGCAGCAGCGCGGCGATCTCCAGCGGCCACCCCAAGAGCCCAAGCGCCGTCGCCCCGAGCCAACGCCGGTTCTCCAACAGCCGCCCGATCAGCGAGATCCGCAGCGAATGCTCCCGCGGCACCTCCCGCACCTCCATCGCCTGCAACGCGATCGAGGTGTTGTAGAGGCAGGAGGCGCCGACCGCGCAGACGATCCCGAGTCCCAGCATCGCCGGGAAGCTACATCGAGGCGGCGATGAACTCTGCCTTGGCAGCCATGTATGCCTCGCTTCGGGCATCCCGATGAGCCTGCTTGAGCGCGTTGTAGCGCCGCAGCAGATCCGGCTCGGCGATCAGCCGATCACGCCACTCCGTGAAGAGCTGGTCATCGTCGCCCCCTGCCACCACGAGCTGGATCCCCACCGGAATCTCGCCGCTCGAGGGGTCGACGAAGCCGGCGAAGCCGTCGTTCCAATTCTCTGGCTGGTGGATCTCGTAGCGCTCGCCGAGCGCCGCCACGCCACGATCGAAGTCGCCCGCCGGAACCCGTACCAACAGATCGAGATCCGCCTTAGTCAGCGACCCCGGCACCGCGGTCGCCCCGATGTGCTCCACCTCGGACCCTGGAAGCAGCCCGAGGATCGCACTCCGTTCAGCCGCGAACCGCGCCGCCACCAGCTCCCGAATCTCCGACTCCGGCCTGAATTGCATCCCCGAAGTATCGAGCCGCCGATCCCGTGGGTGACCCGAGGGGAGGGACGGCGGAACCCTCGTCCTACGACTCCTGGTACGGCGGCTACGTCTCCTGGTACAGCGGCCCGTCGCCGCCCTCGGGCAGCGTCAGCCGCCCGCCCTTGGCGGTGATCGCGCCGCACTGGACGCAGTTGGAGGCGGTGACGTGGACGTCCACCTCGGCGGCGCCGTTCTCCAGCTGCTCCTCGGGGATCTCGTAGACCTGGGCCGGGCACATCGAGACCCACGTCTGCGCGACCTCGCGCGGCACCCTGGTCTGGATGCGGACATGGTTGGGGGCGTCGTCGCGGGTGGCGTTGCCGGAGAGGAAGACCGAATCGAGCTTGCTGAAGGTGATCTCGTTGTCGGGCTTGACGTACATGTCGCCCGCCTTGCCGATCTCCATCTCGTTCTCGGCGTCGTCCTCCTGCTTCCAATGGCCACCGGGGAAGGCGCCTTTGGTCACGGTCATCGCCGAAGCGAAGGCGCCGCCGAGGAAGAAGCCTTTGGAGAACGGCTGGCGCATGTTGCGGGACTGGTAGAGATCCTTCTCGATCAGCGAGTTGTGGACCTTCTCGTCGTAGGCCTCGAAATTGACCGAGTCCTGCTTCAGCGCCTCGATGATCGTCTCCGCGGCGTACATGCCCGCGTGCATCGCGTAGTGGACGCCCTTCAGGGTCGGCACGTTGACCATGCTGGCGGCGTCGCCGGCGACGACCATGCCCGGCACCGCGAGGCGCTTGGGCATCGCGAAGTAGCCGCCGGAGGGGATCGTCTTCGCGCCCCAGGCGACCCGCTTGCCGCCGTCGATCAGCTTCTTCACGAAGGGGTGGGTCTTCAGCAGCTGCAGGGCGTCGTGGACGCTGAAGGTTGCGTCGGTGTAGTCAAGCCCGGCGACCAGGCCGATGCAGATCTTGTCCTCCCCCATCGGGTAGATGAAGCTGCCGCCGAACTCGTTGAACCGCGGCGACTTGCGCAGCGGCCAGCCCATCGTGTGGATCACGCGGTCGAGCGGCTCCTTCACCTCCCAGACCTCTTTCACCCCGAGCTCCCAGCGCATCGGGTCGGCGCCGTGCATGTCGAAGTAGTCGTAGGCGGCGTAGGTGAGGTGGCCGACGGTGCCCTCGGCGAGAACGGTCGCCTTGGCGACGACGTCGGAGCCCGGCTCGAAGTTGGCCAGCTCTTCGCCCTCCTTGCCGCGGCCGCGGTCGCCCGAGCGGACGCCCTTGACCACGCGGTCCTCGACCAGGAGCTTGGTCGCGGCGGTCTCGGAGAGGATGTAGACGCCCGCTTCTTCGGCTTTGTCGGCGAGGAAGCGAGCGAGCTTGGAGACCGAAGTGACGTAGTTGCCGTGGTTGCGGAAGTTCGGCGGCATCGGTTTCAGCGGCAGCGCCGCCTTCGAGGTCAGTAGGTAGACGGCGTCCTTGGTGACCTCTTGGTAGACGGGCCATTCCGACTTGTCGAGGTCGGGGAACAGCTCTTCCATCGCCGAGGGCTTCATGTTCGCCCCTGAGAGCAGATGGGCGCCGGCGACTTTGCCCTTCTCGATCACCGCGACCGGGACTTCGCCGAGCTTCTCGGTCAGCTCCGGCTCGTTCTCCAGCAGCTGCATCAGCTTGTTCGCGCAGGCGAGGCCGGCGGGGCCGCCGCCGACGATCGCCACTCCCACCTCGATGCGGTCGTCCGCGGCGTCGGTCGGCGGACCGATCACGTCGGTCGGGTCAAACGGCGGCGGGAACTCGCTGGGCGCAACTGCTGGCATCTCGAACTCCTTTCGAGTGAAGGAAGACTGAGCCGGAGCTCAGCCTCCCCTCTTCGCCTTGATGGCTTCGGTCAGCTTGGGAACGATCTTGTGCAGATCGCCCACCACGCCGAGATCCGAGAACTCGAAGATCGGCGCGTTCGGGTCCTTGTTGATCGCCAGGATGTTCTCCGAGTTCTGCATCCCGACCTTGTGCTGGATCGCCCCGGAGACACCGGCGGCCAGGTACAGCTTCGGCGCCACGGTCTTGCCGGTCTGGCCGATCTGGGCCGCGTAGGGGTACCAGCCGGCGTCGACGACCGCGCGGGTTGCGGCGACGGCGCCGCCCATCGAGTCGGCCAGTTCCTCGGCCAGCTTGAAGCCCTCGGCGGCGCCCAGACCGCGGCCGCCGCCGACGAGGATGTCGGCGTCCTCGATGTTGACGTCGGCGCCGCGCTGCTCGCCGCGCTGGACCATCTTCGCCTTGGTCGACCACTCGGAGAGCTCGACGTCGACGTCGACGACCTCGGCCGTGCCGCCGCTCTCGTTCACGTCGAAGGCGTTGAGGCGGCTGATGATGATCCCCGGCTCGCTGACGTAGCCGACGTCGGCGATCTCGGAGTCCTGGAGGATCGGGCGCTCGGCGACGAGCTTGCCGTCCTGGACTTTGACCGCGGTGACCTCCATCGTCACGCCGGCGTTGAGCCGAGCGGTGAGGCCGGCGCCGATCTCGAAGCCGAGCAGTCCGCCGCCGAACAGCGCGTAGGAGAAGCCCTCGTCCTGGATCACCTTGGCCATCGCGTCGACGACCGGCTGAGCGAGCCCCTCGGGCACGCTCTTGGCGCGGTAGACCTTCGCCGCCCCGTAGTTGCCGAGCAAGGCGCAGGCGTCGTCGGCGACCTCGCCGACGACCAGAGCAGCGGCCTCGCCGCCGATCTCGCCGGCCAGCTTCGCCGCCTCGGAGATCGCCCCGAGCGAATTCTTGTTGAAGTTGCCCTCGTCGTCGTGGAGGGCGTAAACCAGGATGCCTGCCATCTAGATCAATTTCCTCTCGTCGAGCCAGGCGACGATCTTTTCGACCGTCTCGTTGGTGTCCTCGTCCTCGATGATCTCGCCCGCTTCCTTGGCCGGCGGCGGGTTCAGCCCCAGCACCGCGGTCTTGGAGCCGGCCTCGCCGACCTGGCCGGCGTCGATGCCGACGTCGCCCGTGGCCTTCGAGTCGAGCGGTTTCTTTTTCGCGCCCATGATCGCTTTGAGGCTCGGGTAGCGCGGCTCGTTGATCGCGTCGCCGACGCTGATCACGGCCGGCAACTCGACCTCGACCGTGTCGTAGCCGTACTCGGCCTGGCGCTCGCAGCGCAGCTTGCCGTCGGTGACGTCGATCTGGATCACCTGGGTCAGCGAGGGCATCCTCAGGTGGTCGGCGACGACGGCCCCGATCGTGTAGCACTCGCCGTCGTCCGACTGCTGGCCGAGCAGCACCAGGTCCGGGCTCTCGGACTCGAGCACTTTGGCGAGCGCGTAGCCGGTCGCGCAGACGTCAGAGCCGGCCAGGGCGTCGTCGGAGAGGTGCACAGAGCGGTCGGCGCCCAGCGCCACCGCCTTGTGCAGGGCGCGGACGGCGGAGTCCGGGCCCATCGTCACAGCCACGACCTCCTCGACCGGGATCGCCCCACCCTCCTTGATCTGCATGGCAGCCTCGAGGGCGTGGGTGTCGAAGGGATTGAGGTTTTTCTCGCCGCCGCGGTCCAGTCGCATCGTGTTTGGATCGATGCGCTTCTGAACGGCAGCGTCCGGAACCTCCTTGACCAGGACGCAGATCTTCAAGTTGAAGCCTCCTTGGGGAGTGATTCTCAGTCTTCGCGGGCCGCGGATCGCGCTCGCGGGCCCGATGCGGGCGGGGATCTTATCGGTTGGCGACCGGTGTTGACTGACCAGTCAATCAGCATCATACCCCGAACCGTCGGACCTATGCACTGATTTGTGTAGAGAGGCTTGAGGGCGGGCTATTCGCCGCGCTCGTGGCGCTCGCTCGCGGCGCCGCGGATGAACTCGACGATGTCGTCGGTGCCGGCGCCCGGAGTGAAGACCTCGGCGACGCCGAGCCGCTTCAGCTCCGGGATGTCGTCGGCCGGAATCGTGCCGCCGACCGTGACCAGGACGTCATCTACACCCTGGGCGGCGAGCAGCTCCACCACTTTCGGCACCAGCGTCATGTGGGCGCCGGAGAGGATCGAGAGGCCGACCGCGTCGGCGTCCTCCTGGATCACCGTCTCGGCGATCTGCTCGGGAGTCTGGTGCAGGCCGGTGTAGATGACCTCCATGCCGGCGTCGCGCAGGGCGCGGGCGATGATCTTGGCGCCACGGTCGTGGCCGTCGAGGCCTGGCTTGGCGACGACGACTCGGATCTTGCGTGCGGTTGCTGCCTCCATCGTGGGCGGAAGCCTAGTCCTTCGCGGTTCAGCGTCGCGGCGCGAAGCGGCGGGGCGGCGGGCGGCGGCGGGCGGCCACGCGGGAGGCGCCGACCCCGACCAGCGTCGCCAGCAGCGTCGCCGCGACGGCGAGGAGGCGGCGGCCGAGGTGTTCGAAGCGCATCGTCTGCCAGCCCTCCTCGCGGGCGATCGTCGCCAGCGGCGGGTCGGGATTGACCGCGACCGGGTTGCCGACGGCGCGCAGCATCGGCAGGTCGGAGAGCGAGTCGGAGTAGGCGTAGGAGGCCTCGAGGTCGATGTCGTGGCGCTCGGCGAATTCCCGCATCGCCTCGACCTTGCCCTGCCCGTAGACGAAGGGGCCGTCGAGCCGGCCCGTGAAGTCACCGTCGCCGTCGACCTCGTAGCGGGTGCCGATGCCGCCCTCCATGCCCAGCACCCGCGCCAGCAGCTCGACGACTTCGTTGCCGGCGGCGCTGACGATGAAGGCAGGTCGGCCGGCGTCCTGATGGGCGTGGACCTCGGCCAGCATCTCGGGGTAGACGCGGGGCAGGATCGCCGCCATCACCTCGGGCCCCATGCGGGCCACCGACTTCGCCGAGACGCCGGTAATCAGCTCGCGAGCAACCTTGAGGACGTCGGCGGTGCGGGCGTCGGTGGTGCCGCGCAGTCGGTAGCGCAGGTGCTCCACGCCCCAGCTGGCGAGCTGCCGGCGGCTGACGACCCCCTGCCGGGTGGCGACGCGGGCGAACTGCATCCCACTCGACCCCGCGATAAGAGTCTTATCGAGATCGAAGAATGCAGCAGCCCGCTGCAAACCTTCGCCTGGCTTTGTCCTCGGTCGGCCGGCTTGGTCACGCACTTTCAGTGCGCTCCCGGCGCCGACCTCCCTGCGTCCGCGCCATGCTGGGTTTTCGCGGGCTGACCGTTCATACCTCGATCACGATCGCGTCGCCCTGACCGCCGCCGGAGCAGATCGCGGCGACGCCGATGCCGCCGCCACGCCGCTGCAGCTCGTGGAGGAGCGAGCCGACGATGCGCGAGCCGGAAGCGCCGATCGGGTGACCGAGGGCGATCGCGCCGCCGTTGACGTTGACCCGGTCCTCGTCGACGCCAAGCATCCGCATCGAGTTCAGCGCCACCGAGGCGAAGGCCTCGTTGATCTCCCAGAGGTCGACGTCCTCGGGGCTCTTGCCGATCTTCTCCAGCGCCTGCTTGGCGGCGTTGGCGGGGGTTTTCGCGAGGTACGCGAAGTCGTCGGCAACGGTGCCGTAGGAGAGGATCCGGGCCAGTGGAGTCTTGCCGGCGCTGCTCGCCCACTCCTCCGAGGCGACGACGATCGCGCCGGCGCCGTCGTTGACCCCCGGCGCGTTGCCGGCGGTGTGGGTGGCCTCCTCGCCGCCGATCGCCCTCAGCTTCGCCAGCGTCTCCAGGGTCGTGTCGGGACGAATCGCCTCGTCGGTGTCGACGGTCAACTCACCCTTGCGGGACTTGACGGTGACGGCGGAGATCTCGTCGGCGAGCCGGCCGGCGTCGGTCGCCTCGGCGGCCAGCCGGTGCGAGCGCTCGGCGAAGCGGTCCATGTCGACGCGGGTGATCTCCAGCTCGTTGGAGACCTCGCTCGCCTCGTTGATCATCTGCTTGCCGGTGAAGGGGTTCGTGAGGCCGTCGTGGGTCATCGCGTCGACCGCGGAGACGTCGCCCATGCGGAAGCCGAAGCGGGCGCCCGGCAGCAGGTAGGGAGCGTTGCTCATCGACTCCATGCCACCGGTCACCGCTACCTCGGTGTCGCCGGCCCGGATCGCCATGTCGGCGAGGCCGATCGTGCGCATGCCCGAGGCGCAGACCTTGTTGATCGTCTCCGAGGGAACGTCCTTCGGGATACCGCCCTTGATCTGCGCCTGGCGGGAGGGGATCTGACCCTGGCCGGCCTGCAGGACCTGGCCGAAGACGACCTGCTGGACCTGCTCGGGGTCGACGCCGGAGCGCTCAAGCGCCGCCTCGATCACGTGTCCCCCGAGGTCGGTCGCGTCGAGCGAGGAGAGACTGCCGCCCATCTTGCCGAATGGGGTGCGGGCGGTTCCAAGAATCACTGAGCTGGGCATCTACTGCCTTTCTTCTCCGGTGTCTTCAGGTCTGGTCGATCAGGCGCCAGGCTTCGACGGGAAGATACCGGGAGCCATCTCGACGGCACTTCCGAATCCATAGACTCGCGCCGATGAAGGTCGAGGTGAAGCAGGTCGAGCTGGCGGAGGTCGAGGCCGACCTGCTCGTCGTCGGCCTCTTCGAGGGCGGCTCGCTGCCGCCGGCGATCGCCGAGGCTGCGGGCGCCGCCGCTGTCAAAGGAAGCTTCAAGAGGCACTCGATGTTGCATCCCGCAGAGGGCCCGCCGGTGCTCGTGATCGGGCTGGGCGCACCTGACGGCCTCGATGGCGAGCGGCTGCGCGTCGCCGCCGCGATCGCCGCCAAGGAGTCCGGCCGGCAGGAGGCCGTCGTGCTCGCCTGGGAGGTTCCGGAGGGGGACGACGCCGCTGCTGCCGCTGAGGCGCTGGTGACCGGGACCATCCTCGGCGCCTGGCGCTTCGACAGCTTCCGCAGCAGCGACCCCGACGACCCGCCCCCGCCCCGGGTCGAATCGCTGACCCTGGTCGGGCCCGAGGCGATCGCCGCAGCCGCCGAGACCGCCCGCGTCTACTCCGAGGCCCAGAACCGCGCCCGCGACCTGCAGAGCACGCCGTCCAACGTCGCGACCCCCTCGTTCCTGGCCGCGCGGGCGGAGGAGATCGCGGCCGAGGCCGACGAGGTCAGCGTCGAGATCCTCGGCCCTGCTGAGATCGCCGGCAAGGGCATGGGCGGGCTGGCCGCCGTCAGCCGGGGCAGCGTCGAGGAGCCGCGGCTGATCGTCCTGCGCTACTCCGGCGGCGGCGCCGGCAGCGGGCCCACCCTCGGGCTGGTCGGCAAGGGAGTGACTTTCGACAGCGGCGGCATCTCGCTCAAGCCCAGTTCCGGGATGCAGGAGATGAAGATGGACATGTCCGGCGCCGCGGCGGTGCTGGAGGCGGTTGCCGCGATCGCCGAGCTGAGGCTCGCAGTCGACCTGGTGGCCGTCGTCCCCTCGACCGAGAACATGCCGTCGGGCTCGGCGATCAAACCTGGCGACGTGATCACCCAGTACAACGGCAAGACGGTCGAAGTCAACAACACCGACGCCGAGGGCCGGCTGATCCTCGCCGACGCGCTCGCCTACGCGATCGAGTTGGGAGCCGAGCGGATCGTCGACCTGGCGACCCTGACCGGCGCCGTCCTGATCGCCCTCGGCTCGACCTACGCGGGGCTGATCTCCAACGACGATGACCTCGCCGCCGAGGTCACCGGCGCCGGCAAGGAGAGCGGCGAGCTGGTCTGGCGCCTGCCCATGCACCGGGAGTACAGGGATCTGATGAAGGGGACCGTCGCCGATCTCTCCAACCTCGCTTCCAAGCGCAAGGCCGGCACGATCACCGCCGCCTCCTTCCTCGAGGAGTTCGTCGACGGCACCCCCTGGGCGCACGTCGACATCGCCG
The DNA here is from genome assembly GCA_036403715.1 of Solirubrobacterales bacterium. Lineage (GTDB taxonomy): Bacteria > Actinomycetota > Thermoleophilia > Solirubrobacterales > 70-9 > VAYN01. Next base: position 167,792 of record DASWQL010000038.1, on the reverse strand, counting down.
GCACCGCCTGGGACGTCGGCCGCGAGTACAACGGCAAGGACGCCAGCGGCTTCGGCGTCCGCCTGCTGGTCGAGCTCGTCCGCGATCACGCCGGCTGAGCCCTCAGGGGGCTCACCTGCCGACGCCCCGCCTGAAGTTCTCCGAGGCGCGCAGGCCTGGCGGGCGGGAATCCGGATAGTGCAGATCGGCGGTGATCTCCGCCTAACTGATGAAGATTTGCGGCGCCTTGGCGCGGCGGTTGTGCCTGTGTCGTGGAACTCGTTCGCGACGTGATGAACGGGAACCGGCGCTTCGGCGAGATGCAGCGCTCGCTCGGGGTCGCCCGCAACGTCCTCTCCTCGACCTCTGGCCGGCGCTGATCGCCCTGCAGGGCTGGGGAGACCGCCACTCGGGCGGGCCCGAGGGGCCGCCGATGCTGATCGTCCACAAGGAGTGCGGCGGGCCGATCTCCGACCGCGGCATCTGCCAGAGCTGTGGCGAGGTGCTGAACGCGCGCGACGCGACCGCGGTCCCCGGCCCGGGCCTGGAGATCGCCCTGGCCGACGTCGCCGAGCCGCCCTGAGCCGAGCGCTCGGTCCACCCGTTAGCTTTGCCTTAGCGAATTTCGACGGCGATCGAGGAGGAACGGGAATGGCGACCGCAGCGGAGCTTCAGGTTCGGGAGAGGATCTTCATCGGCGGCGAGTGGGTCGAGCCGAGCGGGTCGAGGCCGATCGAGGTCGTCAACGCGACCACCGAGGAGGTGATGGGCACCGTCCCGGCCTGCGACGAGACCGACGCCGACCGCGCCGTCGCCGTCGCCCGTGAGGCCTTCGAGGACTGGTCGCAGACCTCGCGCGAGGAGCGTGCGGGATACCTCTCGGCGATCGCCGCCGGGCTCGGCAGCCGCGCCGAGGAAATCGCCGCGACGATCTCCCAGGAGCTGGGGATGCCGCTGAAGCTGAGCCAGATGATCCAGGTCGGCCTGCCGACCGGCCAGTTCGCGGCGATGCCGAAGCTGATGGAGGAAATCGCCTGGGAAGAGCAGATCGGCAACTCCACCGTCCTCCGGGAGCCCGTCGGGGTGCTCGGTGCGATCACGCCCTGGAACTACCCGCTGAACCAGATCGCCGCCAAGGTGGCCCCGGCGTTGGCGGCGGGCTGCACCGTCGTCCTCAAGCCGAGCGAGGTGACGCCGCTGAACGCCTTCCTCCTCGCCGAGGTGGTCGAGGCCGCCGGCCTCCCCGCCGGCGTCTTCAACCTGGTCACCGGCACCGGCCCGGTGGTCGGCGAGGCGATCGCCGCCCACCCCGGCGTCGACATGGTCTCCTTCACCGGCTCGACCCGGGCCGGGCGCCGGGTCTCCGAACTCGCCTCGGCAACCGTGAAGCCGGTGGCGATGGAGCTCGGCGGCAAGTCGCCGAACCTGATCCTCGACGACGCCGACCTCGCCCGCGCGGTCCCGGACGGCGTCGCCAAGTGCTTCCTCAACTCCGGCCAGACCTGCAGCGCCCTGACCCGGATGCTGGTCCCGCGCCCGCTGCTGGCCGAGGCGGAGAAGCTTGCCGCCGCGGCGGCCGAGTCGTTCACGCCCGGCGACCCGTTCGACGAGGGGACGCGGCTCGGGCCGCTTGTCTCCGAGGTCCAGCGCGAGCGCGTCCGCGGCTACATCGAGAAGGGCCAGGCGGAGGGTGCCAAGCTCCTCACCGGCGGCGCCGAGCCACCAGAGGGACTCAACCGTGGCTACTTCGTCCGCCCCACCGTCTTTTCCGAGGTGACGCCGGAGATGACGATCGCCCAGGAGGAGATCTTCGGTCCGGTGCTGGTGATCCAGCCCTACGAGGGCGAGGACGACGGCGTGCGGATCGCCAACGACAGCGCCTACGGCCTCGCCGGCGGCGTCTGGTCGGGCGACCGCGAGCGGGCGATCGCCGTGGCTCGGCGCATCCGCAGCGGCCAGATCGAGATCAACGGCGGCGCCTTCAATCCCCTCGCCCCGTTCGGCGGCTACGGCCAATCCGGCCACGGCCGCGAGAACGGCCGCTACGGGATCGAGGAGCTGCTGCAGGTGAAGAGTTTGCAGCTCTAGCCGGGAGCCAGGCCAGAGGGTCAGGTGCCACTCCGCCGGAGACCGTCGCGCAGCTGGGTCGGCCGCCAGGGTTCATTCGTGGGTCCTTGAGCCTCCGTCGGAGTGGCACCTGACCCTCCAGCCGTAGCCCAGCTTCGCTTCACGAGCTTGTGGAAACCGTGGCGCGGGTCGCTGAGGCGCATACCCCTAGCGCTCGCAGGCAGGCGTGCCTCCGGGCAGCCGATGCCGGTTGGCCGCGACCAGCCGGTAGACCTTCGCCGCGATCCACGAGATCCCCGGCAGAGTGAGGGCCCGCCCGACGATCCTCCAGATCCACCCGGCGCTTTCCAGCGCCGCGGCGACCGCCTCGTGTCCCGAGCGGACTGTGCCGTCGACCTGGACGCACTGCAGGGCATCGGCCGCCCGCTCCTCGGTCAACCCCAGCCCAGCCAGATCTGCGAGCTGCCAGGGGACGATCTCCGCCTCCGGCCCGATCCTCTCCAGGACCTGCACACTGCTCGTACAGAACCCGCAGTCGCCGTCGAAGACGATCACCGGGCGCTCTCGAGGGGCGAGATTCATAGGATCCACACGATGGCGCATGGATCGAAGGGCGGGAGGCTTCCAAACGCGGCACACGAATCTCGCCCCTGGCGCATCCGCGAGATCGCGCCGGACTTCACCGTCGAGGACGTCTGGGCGCTTCCCGCTCAGGGTGGCGCCGGGGACTTCCAGACGCTGATCGAGATGATGGCTTCCGTCGATCCGGCCAACGCCGGCTCCGTCCCGACTCGCGTCCTGTGGCGTACTCGAGATCTTCTCGGAAGGTGGTTCGACCTCGGCAGGGTTTCGGTGCCGACCGACGGCGGCTCTGATGACGCCTCCGGCAGGCTCGCGATCCCCGGCACGGACGAAACCTCGCTCTCCGACCGACTGCCGGACGATCTGCGCAACACGACGGCGGATCTGGATTTCAGCTCCCTGCCCTTCGAGCCCCTCTATCGCACCGACGTCGAGTTCGCCGCGGAGATCTCGAACCGGACCATGCACGGCGTGATGCATCTCGCCTGGGTCGATCAGGGCGAAGGCCGCTACCAAGGACAGATGGCCGTCTACGTCAAGCCACGCGGTCCACTCGGAAAGGGCTACATGGCGCTGATCGGTCCTTTCCGGCACTGGATCGTCTACCCGGCGCTGATGCGACAGGCGCAACGAGACTGGAACGCAGGCGTTCCCACGCAGCCCTAACCGAAGGTGAAGGCATAGCCCATCACCCCCGCTTCCGGGCGGAGCATCAGCACGTGGTGGCCGACGCGCGGTAGGTCGACGAGGTTGTAGAGGCGCTGCGCGGAGACCGTGAGGACGCCGCCGTGGACGTCGGAGCCGGCGGCGGCGGCGGCGATCGGCCTGCCGTCGAGCAGGACCCGGACCCTGCGGTCACGGCCCGGCGACCCCAGCACCAGATAGACGCGGCGGGCGCCGAAATTGAGATCGAGCGAGCCGCCCGCCGCCGTCGCCGACTCGAAGGCGATCCGCCAACGGCCGTGGAAGGCGAATTCGTCGTCGGGAAGTGAGGCCGGCGCCGAGAAGTCGTGCAGCCCCGGCGAGAGCATCGGATTGGTGAAGCGTTCGGCACGGGCGGCGCCGAGGTAGGTCTCGGGCGTCGTCACCCCGGCCGCGGCGGCGATCCCCTGTGCCTTTGACTCGCCACGCCCGACCTTGCGCCCCGCTTCGGCGAGGAGGTCGCGGATGACCTTCTCTTTCTGCGCGTATTCGCCCTCGCCGAAGTGGACGTAGCGGACCCTGCCCTCGGCGTCGACGAAGTACTCGGCCGGCCAGTATTGGTTCCCGTAGGCGTTCCAGGTCGCCTGTTCGTTGTCCTGGGCGACGGGGTACCGGATTCCGTTTTCCTCGATCGCCGCTTCGACGTTGGCGGCTTCGCGCTCGAACGGGAACTCCGGCGTGTGCACGCCGACGATCCTCAGCCCGTCCTTGCGGTAACGCCGATCCCAGGCCTTGAGGTAGGGAAGCGTGCGGATGCAGTTGATGCAGCTGTAGGTCCAGAAGTCGACCAGGACCACCCGCCCGCGCAGTCCGCGCAGGGTCAGCGGCCGGTCCCCGGGGGTGTTGAACCAGTGCTCGTTGCCGACGAATTCCGGCGCCTCGCCGAGGACCGGCAGGTCGAGGCGGTCGCCGGCGCCCCGAGCGCCGGCGGCGGCCTGCGCCGCCAGGGCACCGGCGCCGATCCCGTGGCCGGAGGCGCCGCGGATGTTCCGCAGCGCTTCCTGGGCGACCGCGGTGCCCTCGAGGCTTTCGCTGGGATTGACGAGGAAGCTCGGCAGGTCGCCGGCGATCGTGTTCTGGAAGCGGATGTCGTAATTCCGCAGCATCGCCAGGGCGACCACGACCATCACCGCGCCCATTGCGATCTGCAGGCCGACGCCGCGCCGCGCCAGCGGCGCCACCACCCTGCGACCGCCGAGCATCAGCAAGTAGAGGACGGCGGCGGAGCCGATCCCGTAGCTCAGCGCCACCGCCAGCCGGCCGCCACTGAACGACTGCGAGGCGGAGACGGTGATGACGCCGGCGAGGATCGGCCCGGCGCACGGCGCGTAGACGAGGCCGAGACTGGCGCCGACCGCGGTCCCCGACCAGAAACCCTCGCCGCCGCGGGGGACGCCGGCCCGGCCGGCGAACCGGCTGATCCGGGCCTCCAGCCGAGCCGCCAGCGGCGGCACCATCAGCGTCACCCCGAAGCCGAGCAGGACCACGATCGCCAGCTTTCGCAGGAGGTCGTTGGGCAGGCCGAGCGCCGAGATCACGTAGACGAGCGCGACAGTGGCGAAGGTGAAGGAGAGGGCGAGGCCGGCGACGATGCCGAGCGGGCGGCGCCGGCCGCCCGTGGCGCCGGCCGAGAGCGCGATCGGCAAGACCGGCAACACGCAGGGCGAGAGCGCCGTTGCGGCACCGGCGACGAAACCGAAGAGGATCAGCAGCACCATCTCGTCAACCTTTCCAGCTGAGGATTACGAGCAGATGACGTCTGCGGCTCAGTCGCCGGGGGGCGTCGCCGTGATCTCGCCCTCGGGGCGGGCCGCGACCTCGGCAGCGCGGCCGACCGCCTCGCCGATCCCGAAGTGGGAGCAGATCGTCAGCTCGTGCTCGCGGCGCAGCGGCCGGGTCGGGTCGACCACCGGCGCGGTCCTGATCGTCTCCCGCTCGTAGGCGGCCCAGGCGCCGAACGGGGCCCCGGCGCAGCCGCGCATCGGCACCGCGACGACGCGGGCGCCGCGACGCCTGCCCGAGCGCGCGATCAGCCAGACCGGCTCACCGGCGACGCTGTCGACGAAGAAGCCCTGGACCTGACCGGCACCGGCGCCGTCGATCGTGCCGACCTCGGCGCCGACCCAGCCCATCGCCTCCTCCAGCGAGGGCATCGCCGCCGCCTCAGCCATCGACGTGCCTCTCCAGCAGCTCGCCGGCGGCGGAGGCGGGGTCGAGCTCGCGGCGCACCACCCTGTCCAGCAGCTCGGCGGTCTCCGGGTCGGCGGCGACGGTCTTCTCCAGCCGTCGCCTCATCCTCGCGGTGGCGATCCCCAGCACCTCGCTGCGCAGGTTGCGGGCGCGACGCTCGGCCAGCGTCCCCTTCTTCTCGATGAAGACGCGGTGCTCGTCGATCTTGGTTGCGAGCTCCTCCACCCCCTCGCCGCGGGCGGCCTCGGTGCGCAGGATCGGCACCTTCCAGCCCTCGGGGTCCTGGGAGAGCGCCAGCACGCCGCGGACCTCGCGGACCATCGTGTCGGTCATCGGGTGGTCGGCCTTGTTGACGACGATCACGTCAGGGATCTCCATCACACCGGCCTTGAGGGCCTGGATCGAGTCACCGGAGCCCGGCATCAGCGCCAGCACGATCGTGTCGGCGTGGTCGACGATGTCGATCTCGGCCTGGCCGACGCCGACGGTCTCGATCAGGACGTCGTCTTTGCCGGCGGCGTCCATCACCAGCGCCACCTGCAGCGCCGCCTCGGAGAGGCCGCCGAGGGCGCCGCGCGAGGCCATCGAGCGGATGAAGACCCCGGGGTCGAGGAAGTGGTCGGAGAGGCGGATGCGGTCGCCGAGCAGGGCGCCGCGGGTGAACGGGCTCGAGGGGTCGATCGAGAGCACCGAGACCTCGCGCTCGGCCTTGCGCAGCTCGGCGGTCAGGGCCCCGATCAGGGTGCTCTTGCCGACCCCCGGTGGGCCGGTGAAGCCGATGATCCGCGCCTTGCCGGTGCGCGGGTAGACCTCGCGGACGAGGTTCCAGCCGGCCGGGTCGTCGGACTCGATCAGGGTGATCGCCCGCGCCAGCGCCCGCTTGTCGCCGGCGACGAGGCGCTCGGCCAGCGGGGCGGTCTTGGCGGCGTCGGTCACGGACGAGCCAGTCTAAGTGGCAATCCGAAAACTCGCGCGTGCGGCCGGCGAGTGCCGGACCGAGTGGGGGTAGGACGCAGGGAGGCCTTAATGGCAGCGCCATTTGGCCGACCGAGGACGCCGCCCCGCGAAGTGTGTCCGGCGCCGCCAGGCGTGCGTGGGGGTTGTCGGATTGCCACTACAGTTGCCCCGCCGTGATCCGCTTCCTGGCCCGCAACGGAATGTTGAACCACCGCTATGCGCGGCTTCTTTGGCGCTACCTGTGGCGTCGAATTCTGACCAGGGCGGGCCGCCGCTGGCGCACCAGCGGACCGCTCTTCCTCGGCCGCCGGCTGGAACTTCAGATCGGCCACCAGGGCGAGATCCGCTTCGGTCGCTTCGTCTGGATCGGCGACGGATCGAAGATCCGCTGTCACGAGGGGACAGTCGAGATCGGCGAGAAGACGGTGATGGGGCAGGAGTGCACGATCTCCGCCTACCAGCGGGTGCGGATCGGCGAGCAGTGCGTGATCGCCGATCGGGCGATGTTCATCGACTTCGACCACGGCGTCGTCGAGGTCGAGCGACCGATCCGGGTCCAGGGCATCTACAAGCGCGACGTCGAGGTCGGCTCCAACGTCTGGATCGGCTACGGCGCCTGCATCCTGCGCGGCGTCCGGGTCGGCGACAACGCGATCGTCGGCACCAATTCCGTCGTCACCAAGGACGTCCCCGCCAACGCGGTCGTCGCCGGGATCCCGGCACGGATCATCCGCATGCGCGAGGCGCCGGCGGAGCTGCGCTGGCCGCACCCGGTCGAACCGGATCCGCGGGCGGCGACGACGCTGGAGGCTCCCGACGTTTGACTCGGGTTCCCGCGAGTCGACTTTGTAACCCGGGGGGTGACAAAACCGCCACGCCTCGCTCAGGCGGGGCTAGCCTCGCCCACGAGGTCGGCGTAGACCGCGGCGGTCTGCTCGGCGACGTCGCCCCAGTCGAAGCGGCGCAGGTGCTCGTAGGCTTCGGCGACGAGGCGGCGGCCGAGCTCGTCGTCGGAGAGGACGCGGACCGCTACCTCGGCGAGGGCATCGGGATCGTGGGCGCGGAAGCGCAGGCCGGCCTCCTCGTGCGGGACGACCTCGCGCAGGCCGCCGGTGTCGGCGACGATGCAGGGGCAGCCGGAGGCCATCGCCTCCAGCGCGACCAGGCCGAAGGGCTCGTAGATCGAGGGGACCACGGTGAGGTCGGCGATCCGGTAGAGCGAGTGGAGGACGTCGTCGCCGATCCAGCCGAGGAAGGTGCCGTGCTCCATCAGCCCCAGCTCCTCGGCCTGGCGGCGCAGCTCGGCCTCGTGGGTGCCGGAGCCGGCGACCAGGAAGCGGGTCCCTGGGACCTGCTCGATCAGCGTCGGCATCGCCTCCAGCGCCAGCTGGAAGCCCTTCTCGTAGACGAGGCGGCCGATCAGCAGCACCAGCTTCTCCGCCGGCTCGGCGAACTCGGCCCGCAGCCGCGCCAGCTCGGCGGGCTCCTGGGCGGGGAGGTCGTCGGGGTCGATGCCGTTGGGGATGACGCTGATCCGCTCCTCCTCGACGCCGAAGATGTCGACGACCTGCTCGCGCATGTAGTGGGAGCAGGTGATCACCCGCTGGGAGCGGTTGGTGATCCAGCGCTCGACCCCGTGGATGTAGGTCTGCGGATGCTTGTCGACCCAGCCCTGGTGGCGTCCGTACTCGGTGGCGTGGATCGTCGTCACCAGCGGCGCCCCGAAGCGGCGGGCGAGGTGGTCGCAGGCGTTGGCGACCAGCCAGTCGTGCCCGTGCACGAGGTCGAAGCTGTAGCGGTCCCCCAGCTCGACGCCGGCGGCGAGCATGTCGGAGTTCATCCGCTCGACCCAGGCGACGAACTCGCCGAGGTCGGTCGGTCGCTTGGGCTCGCGGATGCGGTGGATGACGACGCCGCCGCTGCGGTCCTCGGCCGGCGACTCCTCGCCGCCGCGGGTCAGCACGTGGACCTCGACCTCGCGCTCGACCAGCGCCTCGGAGAGCTTGCGCACGTGCCGGGCGAGACCACCCTCGATCAGTGGCGGGTACTCCCAGGAGAGGATCAGGACGCGGGTCATGGGACTGGGCTGCTGGTCGGGCGCGGGTCGATCAGGGCTCCAACAGGGGAGCGATGCTGAGGTCCGGGGCGAGGGAACGCATACGCGGATCGGTGGCGGATGCGGAGTCTATGGCCTCCAACATAGAGCGGCCGTGGTCGGTGGCGCGCTGGTACGCGTAGTCCCCGGCCTGCCCGCGCTTGTCGAGGAAGGCCCAGTCGCTCGCCTGGGCGGCCAGCAGCTCGCGGGCGGCCCGTTCGGCCGGGGCGCCGCGCAAGCCGCCCGAAAGCGCCCGCAGCAGGCGCAGCTCGAGCCGGCGGGCGCCCCAGGCGAGATCGGCCACCGCGGGCGAGTCCCAGGTGCGGAAATCCTTGTCCTCCCCCCAGGTGGAGGCCGCGAGGGGTCGCGGAACGGGCTCGTGCTCGGCAAGGGCCTGCGGCACCGTCGCCAGCCTCACTCCCGCCGCCTCGGCCCCCTCCAGAACCGCTCCTAGCCAGATCGGGCCCTCCGACCACCAGTGGCCGAGCAGCTCGGTGTCGATCGCGAAGACGAGCAGGCCGCGGCGACCGCGCTCGGCGGCGAACCCGCGCAGGCGCTCGGCGACGGCGGCGAGGAATTCGCCGGCCTGGCGGCGGGCGGCCGCCGCGGCGGCGTCGGGGTCGTAGGCGCCGCCGCCGACCTTCCAGAGTCGGATCCCCCGCAGCGACTTGCCGTCGAACTGCGCGTGTGCCGGATCCGACGGGTAGCCGTCGAGCGACCAGAGCCAGCCGACCGCCTCCCAGTCGATCGGCAGCGCCACCGGCCCGGCCTCGGTCAGCACCGGAGTCAGCGCCTCCAGAGGCTGCTGGTGGGCGCTCTGATCGACGCAGAACCAGCGCACTCCCTGCTCGGCGAGTCGCCACTCGAGCCCCGGCGCGTAGGCGCACTCGGGCAGCCAGATGCCGCCGTCCCAGCCGAAGCGGCGGCGGTGCGAGCGGATCCCGGCGTCGAGCTGCAGGCGCAGGCCCTCGCGGGAAGCCAACAGAGGCAGCACCGCGTGGGTCGCCGAGGAGCCGGCGAGCGCGACCCGGCCCTCGGCGGCGGCCGCCTGAAAGGGCGCGAGCGGGTCGCCACCGGCCTGGTCCAGCAGCTCCAGCGCCCGCCGATAGCGCCGCAGCTCCGCCTCGCAGGCCGACCGACACTCCTCCGGCACCTCATCCATGTCCGCTTCGGCGGCGCCGATCCGCCAGTCGACCAGGAACCGCCGCAGCCGCTCGCGGGTCCCGGCGTCCTCGAGCTGGTCGGCGAGGACCGGGGTCACGGTCAGCGTGACGTCACGCGCCACCTCCAAGACCGGCAGGTAGGAGCGGATCACCGCGTCGAAGAGCCACTCCTCCCCGAAGGGGTAGGTGCCGAAGCCCTCGACGTAGGGCATGTGGGAGTGGAGGACGATCGCCAGGTCGCCGGCGCTCTCCCCCGCGCTCATGCGGTGTGGCAGACCGCGAGGAAGTCGAGTGCCCGGTCGAGGTCGCCTTCGCGCAAGCGGAAGTCCGAGCTGGCGATCGCGGGCGTGAAGCGACCGTAGAAGCGCTTGGTCAGGCCGAGGCGTTTGTGGACGCCATCCCAGCCGGCGCGGATCGCCAGCTCGTGCGCCCGCAGCTTGCGGGCGTGGAAGAGGCCGAGCATCTCGACCGGCGCGAAGTGCTGCTCGCAGAGCTCGCCGAACTCGGCTGCGCGGTACTCGCGCACGTGCCAGGGGTTGTCGGACTTCTCGGCCCCGGGAGGGGCCAGGGTCAGCAGGTTCGGGGTCGAGACGAAGGCGACCCCGCCGGGCGCCAGCATCGAGCGGAAGTGGTCGAGGATCGCGCCGGCGTCCTCGACGTGCTCGATCGTCTGCAGGAAGACGACGGCGTCGCAGGGCTCGGAGAAGCCTTCGACCAGGTCGCGCTCGAAGCGCAGATTCGGGCGCACGTATCGAAGGCGCGCATGCTCGTGGGCCTCGGGATTGGCGTCGACGCCCACGACGCTCCCGGCCGAGCGGGCGAGCACGTCGGAGCCGTAGCCCTCGCCGCAGGCCATGTCGACGACGCGCAGCCCGCCGACCCGGGCGGCGATCCACTCGTACACCACGAGGTGCCGTCGGTACCAGTAGTTCTCCTCCGGCACGTCAGGCAGCGTTCGCTCCCCGGTCAGGGGCAGCGGTGGCACCCCTTCGGGCTGGTTCTGCTGGACGTAGGCGCGCTCCACGGCCCAGCACCGTATTAGAGCGCTCGCACTTGTACCCGCATAGCGGGAAGAACTGCGGCCGCGTTACCTCGCCCCCGTGCATTGCGCCGTTCTGCGTAGAGTTCCGGCCCGATGCCCGCCTCCCCCACCGCCACACCCGAGCACATCAAGGACGTCAACACCCGCTACCACGACGCGGCGGCCGAGGAGTACGACGCCAAGTGGGGGATCGACTTCGGCGCCGTCGGCCAACGCCAGGTGCGGCTGAAGCTGGTCAAGGCGCTGGGCGGCCGCGACGGACGCAGCTTCGGCGACGCGCTGGAGATCGGCTCGGGGACCGGATACTTCTCCCTCAACCTCGTACAGCTCGGGGTGATCGAGCGTCTTACGGCGACCGACATCTCGGCGGGCATGCTGAAGCGACTCGCCGCCACGGCTGAGGCGCTCGGCGTCGATCAGGTCACCACCGTCGCCACCGAGGCCGAGGAGCTTCCCTTCGAGGACGAGAGCTTCGACCTCGTCTTCGGCCACGCGGTCCTCCACCACATCCCCGACCTCGACAGGGCCTTCGCCGAATTCCGCCGGGTGCTGCGCCCGGGCGGGATGATTGCCTTCGCCGGCGAGCCCTCGCGCTACGGCGACCGCCTGGCGGCGCTGCCGAAGCGGACCGGGATGCTGGTCGCGCCGGCCTGGCGGCGGCTGACCGGGGCACGGCGGCGCGCCGTCGCCGAAGCCGACCGGTCGAACGGCCACGCGCTCGAGGGCGAGGTGGACGTCCACGCCTTCGCCCCCGCCGATCTGCGAGGCCTGCTCCGCGACGGCGGCTTCGAGGACCGCCACGTCGGCGGCGAGGAGCTGCTCTCAAACGCCTGGGGCTGGGGCCTGCGCACGGTCGAGTCCAGCGCCGAGCCAGACTCCGTCCCGCTCCGCTGGCGCAACTTCGCCTTCCGCAGCTACATCGCCCTGCAGAAGATCGACACCCGCCTGCTCGAGCCGCACCTGCCGGCCGAGCTCTTCTACAACCTGCTCGTCTCCGGCCGCAAGCCGGCCTAGCGGCGCGCCCGTCAGTCGGTGTCGGCCTTCGGCGCCCGTGCCCGGTACAGCCTGGTCCTGCCGTCGAGGCCCTTGAGGCGGCGCTCGCCGGCGTAGGAGTAGGCGAAGCCGTCCCCGGCCGCGTCACGGGCGGCGCCGTCGACGAGGACGCTGCCGGGGCGGGCGACGCCGGTGATCCGGCTGGCCAGGTTGACCGGGCGGCCGTAGTAGTCACCGGCCTGGCCCAGCACGGGGCCGAAGGAGATCCCGGCCCGCAGGCTGGGGAACTGCTCGCCCTCCTCCTCGGCGGCGTCGACCAGCCGCAGCGCCGCCGTCAGCATCGGCTCCGCCTCCGTCGAGACCAGCATCGCCGCGTCGCCGATCAGCTTCACCAGTCGCACCGGCGGCTCGGCGACCGCGTTGGCCATCTCGTCGAGGCGCCCCGCGACCTGGCCCAGCTCCTCGACCGCCACCTCCTCCCCGAGCTTGGTGAACTCGACCAGGTCGGCGAAGCAGACGGCGAAGTCGACCGTGCCGCCGACCTCGCCCGAGGCGAGATCGGCGGTGCCGATCACGTCGCGGCGGACCTGCTCGAGCATGTGCATCTGGAAGGCGTGGACGATCGTCGGGCCGATCAGCGGCAGCATGTACTCGGCCGCGGAGGCCAGGCGCAGGGCGAGGTCGCGCTCGGTGTCCCCCGGTTGCATCAGCGTGCGGACGACCAGCTCACGGTTGGCCTCGGCGATCCGCGCCGTCCCCATCCCGATCGTCCTCGCCACCTGCAGCATCCCGTCCTCCGGCAGGCCGGCCTCGCGGAACGCGTTGATCCGGCGCGCCGCCTCGAGGTCGGCCTCGGTCAGGGAGCGCTCGTCCGGGTCGGGATAGGGCACGCCGAGTGCCGCGGTGAAGCGCTGCAGCAGGGGGAGGTCGACGCCGGAGGCCTCGGCGATTTCGCGCGGCGAGTAACGCGGGCCCTCGCCGGCCAGCTCGCGCTCGACCGGCAGCAGGGTCAGACGACCGGCGGCGACCGCGTCCCGCAGCTCCGACAGCGGAACGCCTTCGGAGCCGAGCCGCTCGAGCAGCGCCAGCCGCGCCTCGCGCGCCTCGCCGTCGAGGTCGTCCAGCAGCCCCTCGGCCGCGAAATCGATCTCGCCGGCGCTCGCCATGTCCGGCATTCTCGCGATTACACCGTTCCGTGGTTCCTTAGCGACGACATACGTCCAAAAGGAACCAGGAACGAGGGAGCTGTCAGTCCGCGTAGGCCACGGCGCCACCGCGACGCGGATCGCCGCCGCCGTCGGGAGCGCCGGTGACCGGGTCGCGGGCGACGGCCTGGACGCCGCCGAAGAAGAGGTTGATCGCGGGACGGCGGGCGACGACGGTGCCGGCGGCCTCGATCCGCCCCAGCGCCTCCTCGTCGATCCCCGGCTCCGCCTGGACGATGCCCTGCTCGAAGTGCAGGCGTGGCGCCTGCACCGCCGCCGCGGCCGACATCCCCTGCTCGACCGTCCGCACGACGGTCTGCAGGATCGCCGAGCGGATCCGGTTGGAGCCGGCGCTGCCCAAGGCCAGCTCGATCTCACCGTCGCGGAGGACGACGGTCGGCGCCATCATCGACGGCACCCTCCGCCCGGGTGCGATCCGGTGGAACCCGAGCGGGTTGAGGTCCTCCTCGCCGAGCATGTTGTTGAGGACGACGCCCGTGCCCGGGACCAGGACCCCCGAGCCGGAGCCGTTGGAGCAGGTGACGCTGGCGCACATCCCCTCGCCGTCGAGGACGGAGATGTGGGTCGTCGAGCCGAGCAGGTCGGCGGCGGCGAGATCGAGGCCCGCCGGGTCGAGGAAGCCCGCCTCCATCCCCTCTTCGTAGAGCGCCTCGGCGAAGGCGAGGTCGCGCAGACCGTTGGCGGCGCCCATCGCCGCGACCAGCTGCTCGGGCCCGCTGCGCTCGCCGAGGCGCTCGAGCAGGCCGAGGCAGTAGGCGATCAGGATCCCGCCCGAGGAGGGCGGCGGGTTGGTCAGCACCTCGGTGCCGCGGAACGGGGCGCGGATCGGCTGCCGTTCGATCGCCTCGTAGGAGGCGAGGTCGCGCCGGCCCAGCGTGCCGCCGTGCTCGACCACGAAATCGCTGATAGCCCTCGCCAGGTCGCCCCGATAGAACGGCTCCGCCCCTTCGGCGCCGAAACGCTCCAGCGCATCGGCGAGCTCGGGGAAGCGGAAGAGGTCGCCCTCGCGCAAACGCCTGCCGCCGGGCGCGTAGAGGTCGCGAGTGCCGGCCGAGCGCTCCTGGATCGGTGCCAGGATCTCGAGGATGTAGGCCTGCTCGGCGTTGATCGGCGCGCCGTCGCGAGCGAGGCGGACGGCGGGACCGACCAGCGCGTCGAGCGGCATCGAGCCGAAGCGCCGCAGCGCCCGCTCCAGCCCGGCGGCGGTGCCGGGCACGCCGCAGGAGGCCGGGCCGACGTAGAACGTCTGCACGGTCTCGGCGTCGAAGCGGACCGGCACGGGAACCAGCTCCGTCGCTCGATCGATCCCGTCGAGGCCGGGTGCGGCGACGAAGAAGTCGATCAGGCTGGTCTCCGAGCCGCGGTGGACCATCATGTAGCCGCCCGCGCCGAGCCCGGTCAGCGGGCTCTCGACCGCGAAGGAGGCGATGACCGCGCAGACCGCCGCGTCGACCGCGTTGCCGCCTTCGCGCAGCGCCCCCGCCCCGGCCTCGGCGGTCAATGGATGCCCGGCTGCGACGACGCCCTTCATCCCCGCCAGCCTCTCATCCGAAAGCGCCCCGGGGAGCGGTCACTCCCGCAGGGGCCGCTACCCGGGCAGGAACTCTGGGACGTCGATGCCGAGCTCGCCGGAGCGGCCCTGCCGGCCCGCGCCGGACTCCTTGGTGCGGCGGATGGTCGGCTCGGCCGCGCGTCGCGGCGGCGTCGCGCGACCGTCGAAGCGGGTGGCGACGACGGTGACCCAGATCTGGTCGGAGAGCTCCTCGTCGACGTTGGCGCCGAAGATGATGTTGGCGTCGGGGTGGGCGGCCTCGCCGACCACCTTGGCGGCCTCGGAGACCTCGACCAGCGAGAGATCGGAGCCGCCGGTGATCGAGAGCAGGATCGAGCGCGCTCCCTCCATCGAGGTCTCCAGCAGTGGCGAGGAGATCGCTTTTTCGGCGGCGAGCACGGCGCGGTCGTCGCCGTAGGCCATGCCGATCCCGAGCAGCGCCCGGCCGGCGTCGGACATGATCGTCCGCACGTCGGCGAAGTCGAGGTTGATCACCGCCGGAAGCGTGACCAGGTCGGAGATTCCCTGGACCCCCTGGCGGAGGACGTCGTCGGCGACCTGGAAGGCCTCGACCATCGAGGTCTGTTGGTCGAGCACGTCGAGCAGGCGGTCGTTGGGGACGACGATCAGGGTGTCGACCTCGGCCGCGAGCTCCTCGATCCCCTTGCCGGCCTGGCTGCCGCGGCGACTGCCCTCGAAGCTGAACGGCTTGGTGACGATGCCGACCGTCAGCGCCCCGACCTCGCGGGCGAGTCGGGCGACGACGGGAGCGGCGCCGGTGCCGGTGCCGCCGCCGGCGCCGGCGGCGACGAAGACCATGTCGGAGCCCTTGAGCAGGCGCTTGATCTTGTCCTGCTCCTCGAAGGCGGAGCGGTGGCCGACCTCGGCGTCGGCACCGGCACCGAGCCCGCGCGTCTGCTCGTCGCCGATGTGGACGGTGACGTCGGCGACGCAGAGCTGCAGCGACTGCAGGTCGGTGTTGACCGCCATGAACTCGACCCCGGGGATGCGGGCGTCGACCATGCGGTTGACCGCGTTGACGCCGGCGCCGCCGACCCCGATGACTTTGATCACCGGCTGGTGCGGCTCGCCGCTGCCCGGAGGCTCGTAGGCAGGCTCCTCGCGCCCATAGCGCGGGTTCGCGGTCGAGAAATCTTCGCGCCGCGGCTTCGGTTCCTCGGAGAAGACCCGTTTCAGGCGCTCGGGAGCGGTCTCGGAGGACTGCTGCCCCGGCTCTTCGGCGACGAAGGGGGCGGGCTCGAGCTCGGGCTCAGGCTCGGGGGCGAGCGCCGGTGGCTCCTGGGCCCGCGGCTCCTCGGAACGGGGCGTCTCCACTGGCTCCCGCTCCGCCTTGCGTGCCTCCGCCGGATCGTCGCGTCCGTACCGCGGCGCCTCGGGCGGGTCCTGGGGTGCGTCGCCTGAAGTCGAGCGGAAGAGATCGGCGAGGGGGCCCTCGCGCATGCTTGCCCGCTTGTTACGCCGAGCCATTCGCCAGGACCTCCTTCGCCAGCTCCCGGTAGTAGTTCGCGGCGCTACTGCCGGAATCGTACTTGAGCACGCTGGCGCCCTTCACCGGCGCCTCGGCGAATTTGATCGCCTTTTTGATCCGGGACTGGAAAACGAGGTCGCCGAAGTTCTCCTCGAGGATCTCCACCGCCTCCTTGGCGTGGACGGTCCGCGAGTCCAGCATCGTCGGCAGGATGCCCTCGATCTTGACGTCGGGATTGAGGTTCTCTTGGATCATCCGCAGCGTGTTCTGGAGCTGTACCAGCCCGCGCATCGAGAGATACTCGCATTGGACGGGGACGATCACCTTGTTCGCCGCAGTCAGCGCGTTGATCGTCAGCAATCCCAGGCTCGGCGGCGTGTCGATGCAGACGAAGTCGTAATCGCCCATCACCTCTTTCAGCGCCTTCTCCAGCGAGCGCTCGCGGCCGATCTTGGTGCTCATCGCGATCTCGGCGCCGGCCAGGTCGATCGAGGCGACGGCAATGTCGATCTCACGCTTGACGATGATCTCGGAGATCGGCATGTCGTTGACGAGCACGTCGTAGAGGCTCTTCTCGACCTTGTCGGGGTCGATCCCCTGGCTCATCGTCAGGTTCCCCTGCGGGTCGAGGTCGATGCAGAGCACCCGGTAGCCGGACTCGGCGAAGGCGACGGCGAGGTTGAGCGTGGTCGTCGTCTTCGCGACCCCCCCCTTCTGGTTGGCGAAGGCGAACACGTCGGCCTGCTTGACCGGGGCCTCGGCCTCGGCCCGCTGCTCGGCGATGAAGTCGAGCCGGGTCGGGGCGATCAGGTCGACCGCCTTCATCCGCCCTTCGTCCTCCTCCTCCGGCTCTTCGTCTTCGACGGGCTCCTCGGCCACCGGCTCCGGCTCCGGCTCAGGGTCCGGCTCCGAGTAGTCCTCTTCGGCGGGCTCCTCCACATAGGCGGGCTCGAAGTTCTCGACCGGACGCTCCGGTACGACTTCCTCCATCCGCTCGAGCTCCTCGACGATCGGATGCGGCTCTTCGAGCTGGACGGGCGCGTGCTTTGGCTTGCGGCTTAGAAATCCCATTGCGCGGATATTCGTATGGGGCCCGGCTTTTCCTGCCGGCTCCCGAAATTGCTAGGAATTGCCCGATACCCGAACTCCTGGACAAGCGATTGGTCATCGTCACCGGCAAGGGTGGCGTCGGCAAGACGACGGTGGCGGTGGCGCTGGGTTTGCGGGCGGCGGCCGAAGGCAAGCGGACGATCGTCTGCGAGGTCTCCTCGCAGGAGAACGCCTCGCGGATGTTCGAGCACACCGCCGTCGGCTTCCACGAGGTGGAGATGGAGGAGAACCTCTGGTCGATCTCGATCGACCCCGACGAGTCGATGCGCGAGTACGTCCTCCTGCAGCTGAAGGTGCGGGCGATGCGCGACATGCTCTTCCGCAGCCGCATCTTCAACTACCTCGCCGCGGCCACTCCCGGCCTCAAGGAGCTGGTCACGATCGGCAAGATCTGGGAGCTGGCGCAGCTCGACCGCAAGGTCAGGTCGGGCCGCAAATACGACCTGGTGATCGTCGACGCGCCCGCCACCGGCCACGGCGTCGGCTTCCTGCAGACGCCGCGGACTTTCGCCTCGATCGCCCGCGTGGGCCCGATCCACTCCCAGGCCGAGACCCTCGATCGCTTCATCACCGATCACGAGAACACGGGCACCGCGATCGTCGCCCTGCCGGAGGAGATGCCGGTGAACGAGTCGGCGGCGCTGGAGCGCGAGCTGCGCGACGACGTCGGGGTCGCGGTCGACCGCGTCTACCTCAACGGCCTCTACCCGGAGCGATTCTCCAAACCCGAGGCCGAGCGGCTGGCGGGGCTGGCCGAGGCCGAGAACGGCGCCGTGCGTGCCGCTGCCCGCGCCGCCCTCTCCGAGCACCGCCGCGCCCGCTCGCAGCGGGCCCAGCTGGCGCGCCTGCGCCGCCGCGTCGAGGCGCCGGTCAAGACCCTTCCCTTCCTCTTCGAGCCCGAACTCGGACCGGAGGCCGCGCGGCGGCTCTCGCGGAGGCTGTCCTGATGCCGACGCTGGGCGAGATCCTCGAGGGCAAGAGGATCTGCATCTGCGCCGGCTCCGGCGGCGTCGGCAAGACGACGACCTCGGCGGCGATCGCGACCGGGATGGCGGCGCAGGGGCTGAAAGTCTGCGTGCTGACGATCGACCCGGCGAAGCGGCTCGCCGACTCGCTCGGGCTGAAGGAGCTCGGCAACGAGGCGCGGCGGGTCGACCCCGCCCTGTTCGAGAAGCAGGGCGTGGAGATGAAGGGCGAGCTGTGGGCGATGATGCTCGACGCCAAGGCCACCTTCGACGAGCTGATCGCCCGCCAGGCGCCGGACGAGGAGTCGCGCGACCGGGTCCTCGAAAACCGCATCTACCAGCAGATCTCCAATGCCCTGGCGGGCTCGCAGGAGTACATGGCGATGGAGAAGCTCTTCGAGCTCCACACCGAGGGCCGCTTCGACCTGCTCGTCCTTGACACGCCGCCGACCCGCAACGCGCTCGACTTCCTCGAGGCGCCGAAACGGCTGACCCAATTCATCGAAGGGCGCTCGCTGCGGGTCTTCATGAAGCCGACCGGCCTGGCGGCGAAGGTCGCCGGCCGCGGCGCTTCAGTCGCGCTCGGCGTCCTCAAGCGGATCGTCGGCTTCGACCTGCTGGCCGACCTGGCCGAGTTCTTCAACGCCTTCAGCAGCATGGTCGACGGCTTCCAGGCCCGGGCGAAACGGGTCAACAAGCTGCTGGCCGACCCCAGCACCTGCTTTCTCGTGGTCTGCGGGCCCCAGGGCGAGCCGATCGACGAGGCGGTCTACTTCCATCGCAAGCTGGTCGAGGCGAAGCTGCCCTTCGGCGGTGTCATCGTCAACAAGGTCCACTACCCGGCCGAGAACCTGCGCAGCGAGGCCGACGACCTGCCCGCAACCCTCAGCGACCGGCTCGGGGACGCCGACCTGGCCCAGCGCGTCGCCGCCAACTTCTCCGACTACCAGGCGCTGGCCGAGCGCGATGCTCGCAACATCAAGCACCTCGCCTCCGAGCTGCGAACGCGCAGCGTCATCCGCGTCCCCTATCTCGACGAGGACGTCCACGACCTCGCCGGCCTGGCCGAGATCAACCGCTACCTGTTCGCCACCGCCGAGGAGCGGGTGGCGATGGCGGCGGGCAGGGCCTGACGGTCCCGGGCAAGCGCCCGGCCGTCAGGAAGCGTTGCGGCCGAAGTGCTCGTACTCGAGGTGGCTGACCTCCCAGTCCGCGTCCGGGACCGGGAAGAGATGGCGCACGCGCGGGGTGTCGATCCGCTCGCGGTGCTGGAGGTCGCGGTCGCTGCCGCTGGGCGCGGGCCACTCGAGCGAGTCGCCGGGGCGCTCGTCGGAGACCTCGTCGAGCCAGGGAGTGGCGGTGATCCTGATCTCGTCTTCGGCCGGGATCGGCTCCATGATCCGGGTTTCCTGCTCCATGTACTCCTCCTCGATTGGCTCTGACGGCGGTGGAAGACGTTCGGCGCGGATCTCGACGATCGGGTCCGGGACGAAGACCTTGATCTCCGCCTCATCGCCCTCGAACTCGGGCACGCCGGAGGAGTCCTCGACCGAAACCGTTATCTCCGCGTCCCCTTCCGCAAGCCCGGTGGCGATCAGGGTCTCGTCGGCGGTGGCGCTGAGGTCGCTGCCAAGCTCGCCGAGGGCGGCTTGGCGCAGCAGGCGGCGGACGCCGTCCTCGGCCCAGCCGGCGAGCTCGATCGCCCGCTCGACCGTGCGGCCGTTCATCAGCGAGCGCTCGAGCTGGAGGGTGTCCTCGACCTTTTCGCGGGCCTCGATCCGGTCCACGGAGTCGTCGCAGATCATCGCCGCGGCGCGCAGCGGCAGCGAGGCGCCGACCGGGCCCTGGCCCTCGAGCACGGCTCGCAGAGCCAGCAGGTGGTCGCTGAGGCCCTCGAGGGCGCTCTCGCGCTCGCAGCCCATCTCGAAGCGGCCGACTGCCCAGCTGAGGGCATTGTCGGGATCCGGCCGCGACTCCAGCGCCCGCGCGAACTCGGCCAGCTCCGCGGCCTCGCTCTCGCTGAGGCGGTAGCCGCCGGGGCGCGTTGCCGGGGCGCCGGTGGGGATCCGGCGCCAATGGTCCTCCCCGGTCGGGGCGAAGGCATATGGGCCGAGGCCGACGCCGCCGACCTTGAACAGCCTCATCACGCTGATCAGCTCGTGCAGCTGTTGCAGCGCCAGCTCGGCGCCGCGGTCGGAATCCTGCTCGGCGACGGCGAGGAACTGCGGCTCCCAGGCCGCCCGTCCCATGCCCTCGCTGCGCATCGCGTCGGCCGGTGCTTCGATCGAGTCTGCCCGCACGACCCGCACTCCGCTCGGCAGTTGCAGGCGGGGGGTCGACATCCGCAGGCCGACGATCGGGACGATCAGGACGTCCGCCTCGTCGGCGTCACGCGATTCGGCGTCGAGATTGGAGAGGGCGTCCTCAAGCCGCTCCCGGTCCAGGGAGAACCCGGTGCTGCCCTCCCAGAGGGAGGAGAAGAAGACGGTCAGCATGCGCTCGGCGCGGGCGCGGGGATCGGCGGGCACCGACTCACCACGGGCCTCGAGGTAAGAGGCGGCGACCCCGGCCTCGATCGCGGCCTCGCGCGCCGGCGCGAAGCTCGGCAGCGAGCGCAGCTCCTCGGCCCGCTCGGCGACGTAGCGGCCGGTCAGCGGGACGTAGCTGTAGAAGGCCGACGCCTCGCCGTTCTCGGCGGCGACGTCGAACGGGATCGGGTCTCCTTCGGCAACGAGGGTGCTGTACCGGGTCGCGGCCTCGGTGGCGAGGCGCTTCAGCGCTTCGGTAAGCAGGAAGTCACGCACGCTCCAGGCTTCCGCCCCACGCTCGGCGCTCCTGCGCCTGCACGCAGGCTTGCAGCGGGTAACTCAGTCAGAGACTCATCGCAACGAGAATCGCTAGACGACGGCCGGCTCGGCCTCGGCGCCCTCGGCGAGCAGCCAGCGGGTGCCGTAGGTGCGCATGTCGTCGATCAGCGGCACCAACGCCTCGCCCTTCTGGGTGAGGGCGTACTCGACCCGAGGCGGCACCTCCGGATAGGTGTGCCGCTCGACGACCCCCTCCTCCTCCAGCGCCCGCAGCCGCAACGACAGCGTCCGCGGGCTGATCCCCTCCAGCGACCGCTCCAGCTCGCAAAACCGGCTGCTGCCGTCCGCGAGATCCCGGATCACAAGCAGCGTCCACTTCCCGCAGACCACTTCGGCGGTGCGACAGACGGGGCAGGTTGAGTTGCTCTCAGCGCTCATTGCGAGGTTCCAGCGGTTGGGTGGACCGCCTTGCTTCAACAAGTGTAGCCACATGGCTTCACTTACTGAAGCAATGAGCAATGCCAGGACCGATCAGGACTTCGCGATGCGAACCAGCTCGATATCGATGACCTTGAACTTGTAGCGGACGTGGTTCGGCCCGTATTCGAAGCTCTCGGGAAAGCCTTTCTCGACTTCCAGCAGTTCGCAGATGGTGACCCCGCTGATGCATTTCGCGTCGCCGAAGGTCGCCGTCACTTCCTTGGAGACCATCACCAGCGCCTTGCCCGTGGTCGGGTTGACCCCCATGAAGGTGACCACGGGGGTCTTCTCTCCTGGAAGCGGCGTCAGCGACTTGACGTTTTCGCGCACCTCCGGCTCCCCCATCTTCACCGTGCCGTCCGGGGCCGTTTCGGTCCGCGAGATCTGCAGCTTGATCGACCAGGTGTAGAGCTTTAGGTTCGGGTTGTCGGGGCCAGGGGGATTCAGACCACCACCACCACCACCGGATCCGCCTCCCCCCGTTTCGCCGGGCGGACTCGACGGCGGCGGAGTAACCGCCGATTCCGAACTGGAGCCGCTGATTTCGTTGCTCGTCCTCGAGGTGGTCGTTGACGTGGTCGTCGTGGCCCTCAGTTGTTCCCCTTTCAGCACGGGGCCGGTGAACCGCTGGTGGAAGGGGTCGGTCGGACCGCGCCGGGCGAGGCGCTTCTTGTAATTGCGCAGGCCCGGCTCTGCCTGCACGACGGTCAGGCTCTGACGCCCTTCAGCGGAAGCACCGCCTCCCACCGGGCCGATCGGGGTGGCTGGTTCGGATTCTTCCGAGCCGCCGAGCAGGAACGGTGCCGCCACGATCCCGACCAGGAGCAGCACGACGATCGGGAGCAGGCGACGATCGCGGAGGTCGTAATAGAGGTCAGAGAGGAACGGCGGCACCTTGAGGTCCCCGCCGCGCAGCTTCGGCATTTTTAGCTCAGGTCCCAGCCGCTTCATGGCGTCCCCCCGGTCGTGGCGGAGACTTGCGTCGAGGTCGACGCTTCTGGGCTGGTCGGACTGGCTCCCGCCGTGATCCCCTGCCCGGGTGGGACGAGGTAAGTGGTGACCGAGACGCTGGCTTCGAGGGCAGGGAAGCCCTTGTCGGCGTCGGCTCCCAGGGTGAAGCTGTTGATCGTGATCAGGCGTCCGGTCACGTCGACATTGGTGTTCTTCGTCTTCACCATCGAGTCGAGCCCGTGGATGAAGTCGGCCAAGCGAAAGAAGCTCCCTTTGAAGGTGAGCGTGTAGGGCATCACTGCGAGGCCGGCCGGCCCGATGGAGGCGCCGAGCGGCAACGTCGAGGCCGCGACCTCGGTCGGGGATGGATAGGCCGGCGAGCCTTCCGCCGCC
Organism: Solirubrobacterales bacterium; assembly: GCA_036403715.1. Taxonomy (GTDB): domain Bacteria; phylum Actinomycetota; class Thermoleophilia; order Solirubrobacterales; family 70-9; genus VAYN01. The sequence continues at coordinate 145,049 of DASWQL010000038.1, read as the reverse complement.
GCTTCCGGTGCCGCTTCCGGTGCCGCTTCCACCGGCAGGGCCGCTTCCCCCCCGGCGGAACTCAGCGTGAAAGTCTGGAACTTGACGTGCGCGCGGCGGGCGATTTGGTTGAGCTCGACGAGGAGGGATGCGGTTTCGTCATCGGCCGGGGCCGCCTTGCCAAGGACGACGAGCTGCTGGTACTCGGCCGGGAACGCCCGCTGCGCCGCCAGACCCCGCGCGACTTCGGCTCGGTCCGTGGCGAGAAATTCTTCTTGCCGGGTGACCGCGCCTTCGAGCTTGGTGACTTCGCTGCGCTTCGGGCTCAGCAGCAGGCTCCAGAAGGCCACGGCGAGGACTACGACTGCGACCATCGCGGCGATGACCCTGTTCGACGACCTCATCTCAGCCGCCTTCCGAGCCTTCGGATTCGCTGGATTCGGCTTCTGACGAGGTCGCTTCAGCGGCTTCGGGCGCAGCGACCGGGACTTCGCCTTCGACCGCCGTGATCGGGAGAGGCGCTGCGTCGAAGGCGACGACCAGCTGGAATTTGGCGATAAAGCTCCGCGTCTGGCATTGGCCACCGCCCCCTTCGGAGCCCCCGGCTCCCAATTCCTGCGCCGAGAGCTCGGACGACTGGAGGCCGACTCGGGTGACCCCGTCGATGTCCTTCAGTGCAGTGACAAAACTCGCCACCGATTCTTGCCCCGTGGCGCAACCGGAGAGTTCCAGCGAGGGTCCCGCGACCCCGCCGCTACCGGCGCTTTCCCCCCCGCCAGATCCGGAGCCGGCGGCAGCCGAGGCGTTGAGGTCGGTCAGCCAGACGTCCTGCGGAAGGATGAGTGATAGTTCGCGCATCACCCGCTCCCAGTCGAAGCGGCTGTCGGCCAGGCTGGTGATCGTCGCGACCCTCTGTTCGTGCAGGGTCTGAAACTGGACGTATGCGCTGAGTCGGGTGGCCTGCTGTTTGGCTGCCGCGTCTTCGCGCTTCAAATGGGCGACTTCGCTCCTGCGTTCGGAGATCTGGTTGCTCGTGCTGACCATCAGGGCCACCCCGGCGAGAATTGCCACCAGGGCGCCGACGACGATGTAGGGAATCGCGCCGGTCCGCATCGGGCCATGGGCGCCCTGGCGGAGCTCGGCGGGGATCAGGTCGATCGGCCGCATCTCAGCTCTCCAGAGCGAGGCCGTAGGGAAGGACCAGACGTGCCGCTACGGCGTCGTCGACGCCGAAGAGGGCTGCTGGGCGCGGCGCCGAGATTGGGAGACTGACATGAGCTTCGATCTCGCCGGCGAGCCCCCGGATGGCGCTCCCGCTGCCGCAAAGAATGATGGTCGAAACGGGTACCGCGCTCTCCAGGGCGCGGTAGTAATCGAGTGAGAGGCGGAGCTCGTCGACCAGATGGGCGACGCCCTCCTGCAAGGCCCGCCGCGCGCTCGCAACGATCTCAGGATCGCCTGCTACTTCCTCCAGCGCCGTGTCGAGGCCCACATGGACGAGCCACTGCTCTGCGTGTTCTGGACTCAGCCCTCTCTCGGTGGCGAGCGCACCGACGATCGCCTCCATCCCGGTCGCGGAAACGCGAGTGAACAAGCAGGATCGTCCCCGCGCCACAGCGAGGTTCATGGCATCCCCGACGTTGCAATAGAGGATGGCGTCTTGTGGTGCCGTCGAGACCGCCTCCGGATCGGCGCTCGGCGCCGGCGTCGAGAGCGGAGCAAGGGCCCGGATCATCCCGAACGCCGAGAGGTCGATCCCGGCGGGGTTCAGACCCGCCCGGCGCAGCGGATCCAGGAAGGTGCTGATCATGTCCCGGCGGGCGGCGATGACGACGACATCCACCAGTGGCGCGGAGCCCTCCTCGGCCGGAACTCCACCGACGACCTGGTGCTGGAGCACTGCCTGGTCGAGTGGCATCGGGATCTGCTCCTGCGCTTGGAAGCGGATCGCCGCGTCCATCTCCTTCACGCCCTCGATCGCCGGCAGGCGCAGCGTCCGCACGATCACCCGTTGGTTGCCGATGCCGAGGCGGACGTTCTTGGGCAGCTTGTACTGGCCGTAGAGGTCCTTGAGGGCTGCGACGAGACCGTCTGCGTCGACTACCTCCCCCTCGTGAAACACCCCCGGCTGCAGCGGGTGGACCGCCGAGGCAACCAAGCCCGCTTCAGCATTTCCAGAGAGCTCTGCCACGGCGATGGTGCCGGCCTCGATATTCAGTCCGGCCAGGCTGGTGGCGCTCTTCTTGCCAAAGGAGAGGGATGGCTTGCCCAGCGAAAGGGAGGGCATCGAGCCAAAGGAGGGCCTGGGGAAGTTGATTGGCTTCGTCAGTTGCATAGCGAGGGTGTCCCGGCGCTCGAAAAGAGCGCTCGGATACTGAATCGGCAGGAATCGCCTAGAACCTTTGCTTTGCAGCTACCAAGAACTAGGAAAAGGCGGACAGATACAGATCGACCAGCTGATCTCCGGCCAGCAGGCCCACAACCCCTCCGATTGCAAGAAACGGACCAAACGGAATTGCCCGCCTTCTCGCCTCGGCGCCGTGGCGGGCGATCAGGGCCAGTCCCACGATCGACCCCGTCAGAAGGGCGACGAGGAACGCCGGCGCGACGTTGCGGCCGAGAAAGAGGCCCATCACCGCCGCCAGCTTGACATCGCCGAGTCCCATCCCGCGGGGATAGGCGAGCGCGACGAGGAAGAGGCCGCCGCCCGCGGCGGCGGCGGCAATCGCGCGCTCGGGAAGGCTGCCCGGGTCGCCCACGGCGGCGATCACCACACCCGCGACTGCGGCCACGATCAGGATCTTGTTAGGAATGACTCGCCGTTCGAGATCGGTCAGGGTGATCGCCACCAGCGTGGTGTCGAAGACGAGGCCGAGGATCACTTCCGTCGGGTCGTCCCTGAGGACAGCGACAGTGACGACGTAGAGGGCCCCGAGGGTCAACTCGGTCAACGGGTAGCGGCCAGAGATTCGCTCGCCGCAGCAACGACCGCGGCCACGGAGCAGCAGCCAGGAGAACACCGGCACGTTGTCGTAGGCGGCGAGCTGAGCGCCGCATGAGGTGCAACGGGAGCGAGGGCCGATGATCGATTCGCCGCGCGGCACCCGATGGCCGACGACCGTGACGAAGCTTCCGGCGATCAGCCCACCGAGCAGGGCGAGCGCGAGGACGCCTCCCACCGCTATTCGCCGCCGATCGGCGTGCTGGTGTCGACCTCGAGCCGGCTCGGGTACCTCGGATTGTCGTACATGATCGGGATCGCGCCACCCTGGGTGTTGTTCCGTTCCACCGTTAGCGCCAATCCGAGCCGGTCATCTTTGGGGATCGTATAGGGGGAACCCATGAACGGCATCGTCAGCCGCTCGTTGGTCCAGACCTGCGGCCAGGGTTCGTTTTTTTCCGGCGTGAAGGTCCAAGACGGAGTTCCGCTGGGGGTATTAAACAGCGGGGTATCGGTCGCGACCGCGCCGACTTCGTGGCGTTTGAACATGTACACGCAGAGCCGTCCGGTGTAAAGCGCTTCCGGGAAGGTCCGGGTGAAGAATTCCAAAGTTGCTTTTTCGGTCATCACGAAGTTTTCGACCATGGGGTCGGTAACCCAGCGGTGAACTTGCGCCTCCGGATTCGTCCCTTTCGGTTCGATATTGCAGCCGATCGCGGTGTCTTTGACGATCTGCAGGCCCCGTTCGGAGTAAAAGTCGCTGGAGTAGTCGTAAAGGGGTGGGTCCGTCGGGTCTTCCGGCGTGGGGTCCGGGGGGCTTCCGAGCAGCAGGGCGTCCGGCGCCCCTTTCACCAGAGAGCCGAATTGGAGGCCGCTGGCGCAGGTTCCCCGGGTGTTGTGCAGCTGGTGGTCTCCAGCGCTTGGCTGGCGCACGGTGACGCCGGTGACCGAGCAGGGAGTGTCGCTGAGGAAGAACTGCTGGGCGGTGACGACCTTTCCCCCGGGCCCGGCTTTCGGGTCGTTCGCCGCGCTGTCGGTCGGGTCAATGAAGTTCGACTGGACTTCGACGTAGCCGGTTTCGGCCGGCTGGCTTGGAATCGTGTTCAGCTTCACCGCGACGACGATCTGCTTGTAGTCCTGCCTCCCGGGGCAGGCTGCGCCGCATCCTTCGTCGTTGCGCCAGACGACATAGCGGTAGACGTTGCCGCTGACGTCGCCGTTGGTGAACGGTTCGGGGCCGGGGTTGACCACGCCCTCTTTCACTTCCCCGCCTCCTTCGAGGCTGCTTGTGTTGTAGACCAGATTGCGGTAATTCCCGACAGGCTGCCTCGTAAGCGCGAACCTACCTTCGGAAACCCGGAAGTTCGGGCTCAGCGGATTCGTCGAAGGTGGCGGCGTCGCGGTCAGCGCCAGCTTTTTGCTTTCGACGCTGCGCAGGAACTCCAGTTCCTGTTCCGCGAACTCAAGCGCGACTTGGGTCGCCTTCGCCCTCTGGCCGTTGCGAGTCGCGGCCGAGAGCAGGGCAAAGGTCGTCATCGCCCCGATCGCGAGGATCAGGACCGCGACCAAGACCTCGATTACCGTGAACCCGCCCTGGCTTTCCCGCGACGGTCCCATCTCAGAAGGTGAGGGTCGCGTTCCGCATGCTGGCGCCGCTGGAAACGGTCAGGGCGCCGGCTCCGGTTGGGTTCGGCAGGCGCAGGGTCATTTTCACGTAGGTCGGTTCCGTCAAATTCGGTCTGTAGGTGAAAACCTGGGAGCCGCTGATCCCGCCGATGAGCAGCCGTGCGGTACCGGTGAAGGTCCCCGGGACGGACTCGGTTCGCGAGCAGGCCGTGGTGGTGCAGCTGTAGGTGATCTGACACTTGATCGACGGCAAAGCGCTCGCCAGCACGACGCTGCCGCCGCAGGTCGTATGGCGCACGTAGGCCTGAAAGGAGACCGAATTGGATTTGGCACGTTCGGGAGCGATTGCAATCCCGTTGCGGATTTCGTGAGTCATCCGGTCCAGGACCGTGCGCGCCGTCGAGATGTTATCTGCCTGCTGGCTGATCCTAGGCTGGTCGCGCACCGCGCTGATCACCAGCGAGGCGACTGCGCCCATCACCACAACGCCCATTGCCGAGGCGACCAGCAGCTCGACCAGGGTGATGCCCTCATCCGCGCGCAGTACCCGCAGCCGCGCCCTCATGGCCGCACCACCTTGAACGCGCGCTTCACCGGGGCGGGCCCGGCGACGCCGACGGCGTTCACCGCTTTCACGAGGAACATGTGGCGTCCGAAGCCGAGCCGCGCAACCTTGGTTGGGGAGTCGCAGCCGGCCCAGCGGTGTTTGTCGACCCGGCAGATGAACCGGGTGCCTGGCTGTTCCGCCGCGTCCGCGAAACGGAAGGTCGGCCGCCGAAGCCGGGTCTTCGCCGCCGGACCGAAGGTGATCCGCGCCTGGGGAGCGACATAGGCCACGCCGTCATGCCGGGCGCCGCCACTAGAGCTCCCACCGCCACTTGGAGTGCCCCCGGAACCCGTTTCGCCACCACCCCCACTTCCGGTTCCGGTTCCGGTTCCGGTATCGGTTCCGGTTCCGCCTTCCGCCGGGGGCGGCTGGGAGACGGAAGCTGCCTGCGTGTAGGAGATCGGACTCGAGCAAACGGAAACGACGCCTTCCTTCTCGGCCGTGGCCCGGTAATTGGTCGTCGACTCCAGCGCGGCGGGAACTTCGACAGCCAGGCCGCTTGCGAGCTCCTGCGCCGTTCCATGGGCGACGGGTTCTCCCGAGCAGTCGAAGGTCGTGTAGAGCTTGACCACGGATTCGAGCGCGGCCTGCCCGATGACCGCCGGTTGGGTCGAGGGATTCGGAGAGACCGGATCGGTCCCTTCGAGGCTTGGCGGCGCCGGGCCGAGCACCAGTTCGTCGGAGTTTTTTACCGAGACGAGCAGCGTGCCCGCGGGGCTCCAGCCGTACACGTCTTCCTCACCTGCGAAATCGTCTTTTTCGGTCAGCCTCTCCTGGGTGGTGAAATAGGCGCGGGACCCGTCGTTGGAAACGCCGCTGAACTCGTCCGCGAGTTCAGCGTTGCCGCCAACCGGGCCGATCGAGATCAGGACGGTTCCCAAGGGGGAGCTCATGTAGACGTCCGGGCTGTGGTCCCTGTCTTCGGACGAAAGCGATTCCGCGGTGACGAAGAAGACCTTGGAGCCGTTGTCCGAGGCGCCCTTGAAAGTGGCGTCCGCCGCCGTGCCGGTGCCTTCGGGACCGAACGACACCAAGAGGGTGGTACCGGCAGAACGCTCATAGACGTCCGAGAGGGAGGTGTCGTCGTCTTCGCTGGTAAGGGCTTCGCGAGTGCTGAAGAGGACGGCATCGGTCGCTCCGGTCCGCGACGCCCAGGCAAAGGTGGCCGGGACCTCGCCGTTCCCCCGGCCTTCCTCGCCAGCCGAGACCAGGCTGGTGGTCATGCCGGATCGCTCGTAGACATCCTGCGTGTGATCTGTGTCGGCGACCGGATCCAGCTGCTCGTCGGTTTGGAAGTAGACCGTTTCGCCGCTGCTGGAGGACCCGGCGAAGGTTGCGTCGAAAGGGCCTTCGCCTCCATCGGGGCCGGTCGACGCCAGGGCCGGTTCTCCTCCCGACCAGTCGTAGACGTCCTGCGAACTGTCTTTGTCCGCGACGGAGATCTGTTCGTTGGTCTCGAAGAAGACATGTGATCCGTCGGGCGAGGCGCCGCCATAGGTGGGATCGCAGTTCAGCCCTATGGGGCAGGTGCCGGCGACCGAAACGAGGTGCGTTTCTCCGGTACCGAGGTCTCGCTCGTAGATGTCGACCGAGGTGTCGGTGTCTGCTTCCACCAAGCTTTCGGTGGTTGAGAAGAACGCATTGTCCCCGTTGCGGTCGGTTCCCTGGAACTGAGCGCTATTGGCGAGGTTCCCGCATTTCAGCTTCCCGCAGGAGGGGTCGGCCGCCGAGACCAGCGTGGTCGTTTTGTTCTGCATGTCGTGGACGTAGACGTCCATCGCTTCGTCTTCGTCGGCGGGGCTGAGCTTTTCCGTCGTCGCGAAGAACACCCGCCCGCCTTCCGTGGGGACCCCGTTGGGGACGAAGCTCGCGTCGGTAGGCCCGTTGCCACAGCCCGAGGCGGAGCATGTGCCCCCTTCGGAGGCTAGGAACGTCCGATTTTCGGTGAGGTTGCGAACATAGATGTCTGCGCTGTGGTCTTTGTCGGCGGGGACGAGGCGCTCCCGGGTCGAGAAGAACACTTCCTTCCCATCGCTGGAGATGCCGTCGAAGGTGGCCGGCAGGGTGTCGTTTCCTCCGGTCGGCCCGATCGAGACCTCCCGGGTGACGAATTCGTTGAGAGCCACGTCGAAGGTCCGCTCGTAGATGTCCACGTCGGGGTCGGTGTCCCCAGGGACCATGCGTTCGCTGGTGCTGAAGATCGCGATCCTGCCGTTGGCGGAGATCCCGTCGTAGCTCGCCGGCGCCGCCGCGGAGCCGGCAGCGAAGACGCCCGCGGCAAGCAGGATCGATGGGAGGATCAGCCCGAAGCGAGCTAAGCGACCGTAAGGATTGAGCATGCGCACGATGGGCATCGAAGTCCGGTATCGGCGTAGATCGGCCATGCGATTAGCGGACGGATCGCCATCTGGCCAAAAGCGCGAGGGGCGGGCCAACAGGCCCGCCCCTCTCACCTCATGCTTTGCAGCAATGTGACGCGTCTGGATCAGCCTTTGTTCCAGTCCCCGCCAGCCGGGCATCCACCCGTTTCTTGCGCAACGCATTCGTATTTGAGGCCGCTGCCACCAGTTCCCCTTTCCACCCAGAATTTCTGGGTGGACTTCGAACCTTCCATGGTGATCTTGTAGCCGTCCCCGGTGCCCAGCGCTTCGGTTTCTGCTGCGACGAAGGGCGCATTTTCGAGCGCCGGCTCAATCGCTTTGAGTTTGGCTTCGAACGTTTCACCTTCCGGGGTGCTGTAGAGACCGCTGTTTTCGGTCGACCACGTCTCCGCCGCGACCTGGGCGGTGTGGACGTACTCCTTGGCCTTGGCGTCGCCGGCCTTTTCCTTCTGGTTGAAGAAGGCGGGCAGCGCGATCGCCGCCAGGATTCCGAGGATGAGCATGACGACGAGGAGCTCGATCAGCGTGAAGCCGGCCTCGCTGTCGCCGTTGAGCCGGGCGCCTACTTTGGCCCGGAGATTCTGGAGAAACATTAGTGACCTCCTATGGTCCTAATCGTTTGCGCCAGAGCCCCGTCGCATGAAGCCACGTGGTGTCTGTCGACCCCGGTGGTAGCCCGGCTGACTCCCGTAAGAGAGCCCCGACGGCTTTGCGCCCCCGCCTCACAGCGAGTTTGCCTTTGGCACCGAAGCACTGGCAGATTCATCACACCGCGTTCATCGGGCCTCTGATCCGATTACTTGATCCCTGAAATTTGGGTTACGTCCGGCAAATAGCCGGTTCGGCGGACTCCCGTCCAGCTGAACGCACCAAAAGTGATTACCGGTTCAGCGGATCTTTTCGTAGATGCTGAACAGAGGTAGGTACATCGAGATCACGATGAAGCCGACCATGCCGCCGACGAAGCAGATCATTATCGGCTCGATCAACGCCGTCAGCGCCTTGACCTTGGCGTCGACCTCGGCCTCGTAGAAGTCGGCGATCTTCGACAACATGTTTTCCAGCTGCCCGGTCTCCTCGCCGACAGCGACCATGTGGCCAACCATCGGCGGGAAGATCGGGTTGCGTTCGATCGGGCCCGCGAGAGAGCCCCCGGTCTTGACCGAGCTGTAGACGTCGTCCATCGCCTTCTCGACGACCACGTTGCCGGCGGTCTCACCGGTCAGCTGGATCGCCTGGAGCATCGGCACGCCGGATGCCACCGAACCCGAGAAGGTCCGCGACCAGCGAGCCAGCGCAACTTTCTGGATGACATCGCCGATTTTGAAGGGCAGGCGAAGGATGAAGCGGTCCCAGGTGTCTTTGCCGCGGTCCGTCTTCTTCCATTTGAAGAACGCCCAAAAGGCGAGGACGATGCCGGGCAGAAGGATGAACCACTGGTGGGTCATGATGTTGGAGACGGAGACGCAGAGCTGGGTCGGCGCAGGAAGCCCGCCGGCTTCTTCGGGGTGTTCTTCCGCGAGTTCTTTGAAGATGTTTGCGAAAACCGGGATCACAAACATCACGATGATCACCAGCACGACTACCGCGAACCCGAAGACCAGTGCCGGGTACATCAGCGCCGATTTCACCTGCCGTCTCAACGCATCGCTTTTCTCGACCTGGTAGGCGATACGGTCGAGCGACTCCTCGAGGCGACCGGACTGCTCGCCGGAGCGGACCATCGCTCGGAACAGGCGGTCGAAGACCCGGGGATGGCGCTCCATCGCCTGCTCGAGCGTGCTGCCGGCTTCCACGTCGGCGCGCATGCCCGCGACCGCTGCGCTTATCTCCTCGTCGTTGGACTGCTCCTCCAGCGTATGCAGGGTGCGGAGCATCGGCATACCCGAGGCGACCAGGGTGGCAAACTGCCGCGAGAAGACCGAGAGCTCGCGCATGTCGACGCTCTTCCAGCGCCTCATGACGTCCTCGAGCTTGAGTGGGTTGCTCTTCTCGCTGACGTCGAGGACGATCAGACCGCGTTGGCGCAGCTGCTCGGACACCTGGGACTTCGACCCGGCCTCTACTTCCCCCGCGGTCGCCGTGCCGGCGAGGTCCATCGCACGAAAGGTGAAGGTCGTAGCCCCGGCCACCTTCTAGCCCCCGGACACGTAGGACGGGCGTTGCGGCGGCGTTCCGGCCGAGTCGGCGTAGGACGGGACCGCAGTGGGCATCACCGCGGCCTCCCCGCCGAGGACCCGTTTAAGCTCCTCCGGGACCGAGGAACGCTGTTCCGCGAGCGAACGGCTGACCTTGCCGGAGCGGACGAGCCGGGCCAGGTCGGCGTCCATGGTCTGCATCCCGGTCGCTCCCGACGTCTGCACCGCGGCATAGATCTGGTGCGTCTTACCCTCGCGGATCAGGTTCCGGATCCCGGGCGTCGGTATCAGCACCTCGGTGGCTACCACGCGTCCCATCCCGTCCATGGTCGGCAGCAGCTGCTGGGTGACGATGCCCTGCAGCGCGATCGAGAGCTGGGTCCGCACCTGCCCCTGCTGCTCGGGTGGGAAGACGTCGATGATCCGGTCGACGGTCTGGGCCGTCGACTGGGTGTGGAGGGTGGCGAAGACCAGGTGCCCCGTCTCCGCCGCCGTGAGGGCGGTGGAGATCGTCTCCAGGTCCCTCATCTCGCCGACCAGGATGACATCCGGATCCTCTCGCAATGCGGCTCGCAGACCCAGGGCGAAGTCGGCCGCATCGGAGCCGACCTCCCGCTGATTGACGATCGAGCGTTTGTGCTGGTGCAGGAACTCGATCGGATCCTCGATCGTGAGGATGTGGTCCTGGTTCTCGCTGTTGATCACGTCAATCATCGCCGCCAAGGTCGTGCTCTTGCCCGAGCCGGTCGGGCCGGTGACGAGGACGAAGCCGCGCGGTTTGGCGGTCAGCTCGCGGAGGATCTGGGGCACGCCGAGCGAGTCCAGCGACGGGATGTCCTGAGGGACGAGGCGGAAGGCGGCGCTGACGGCGCCGCGCTGGAAGAAGCAGTTGACTCGGAAGCGGGCGACGTTCGGGATCGCATAGGCGAAGTCGAGCTGTTTCTGGGTCTCGAAGCGCTTCCGCTGATCGTCGTTGAGGATGCTGTAGACGACCTCGCGGGTGTCCTGGGTCCCGAGGACCGGAAAGCCCTCCATCGGGGTGATCTTGCCCTTGTCGCGGATCGCCGGGGGGAAGCCGGCAGTCAGGTGCACGTCGGATGCCCTGGCCTCGACCATGCGCCGCAGGACCTCTGAGAAGTCGAACTCCATGATCGCTACATCGGCAGCGTGGGCCGATTCCTCGATACCTGAAAGGGCGTAGCCCGCCGGGCTCCCCGTTCAGGCGGTGACACGGAGCACCTCCTCGAGACTGGTGAGGCCGCTGCGAATCTTGCCGACCCCATCCTCACGCAGGGTGAGCATCCCCTCCTGCCTAGCGGCCGCGGCGATCTCGGCCTCCGGCAGCTGGGCGACGGCCATCTCCTTGATCCTCTCGCTCATCGCCATTACCGAGTAGATGCCGACCCGCCCTTTGTAGCCGCTCTGATTGCATCGCCCGCATCCGGCCAGCTCGTATGCCTCGAGCTCGGCGCCGCGGATGCCGGCCTCGGTGAGTGCCGCCTCCGGGATGACGGTGCGGCGCTTGCAGTGGCTGCAGAGTTTGCGGGCCAGGCGCTGGGCAACAACGCAGTCGACCGCGGAGGCAGTCAGGAAGGCCTCGATTCCCATCTTCGTCAGCCGGGTGATCGCCCCCGGAGCGTCGTTGGTGTGAAGGGTCGAGAGCATCATGTGGCCGGTGAGCGCGGCCTCGATCGCGATCCGCGCCGTCTCGCCGTCGCGGATCTCACCGACCATCACGATGTCGGGATCGGCGCGCAGGATCGAGCGCAGGCCGGTAGCGAAGTCGAGGCCCGCCTTGCGGTTGACGTTGATCTGGTTGATGCCGGCGAGCTGGTACTCGACCGGGTCCTCGATCGTGATGATCTTCTTCTCGACGTCGTTGAGCTCCTGCAGGGCGGCATAGAGGGTCGTCGACTTTCCCGAGCCGGTCGGACCGGTGACCAGAACCGCGCCATATGCCTGTCCGAAGGCGCCCTGGAATCGCTCTCTCGCCGTACCGTCCATCCCCAGTTCGTCCAGCGAGCGCTGGGCGTTGGCCTTGTCGAGAATGCGGATCGTTGCCCCCTCGCCCCGCTGGGTCGGCAAGGTGGTGATGCGGAGGTCGACGCGACGGTCCTCGACGGTGACGCTGACGCGGCCGTCCTGCGGCACCCGTTTCTCGGCGATGTTGAGGTCGCTCATGATCTTCACCCGCGAGACGACGGCGTTGATCATTCGCTTCGGTACGTGAGCGGCCTCGCGCAGCACCCCGTCGACCCGGAAGCGGACCCGCATCTCGTCCTCTCCTGGCTCGAAGTGGATATCGGAGGCGCCCTCCCCCACGCCCTGACCGAGGATGCTGTAGACGAGCTTGATCACCGGAGCGTCCTCGGCGCTGACCTGCATGTCGCTGACTTCCGCGAGCTCGCTCTCGGCTTCATCGTCGATCGCGGACTCGGTCACCGCGCTCTGCAGCGTGTTGAGCCGACCGATCAGAGCTTCGATGTCCTCGTCGGCGGCGACGGCGACCCGGCAGTCGAGCCCGGTCGCCATCTGGATGTCGTCGACGGCAAGAACGTTGGTCGGGTCTCCCATCGCCACCAGCACGGTCTCTTTGTCGACGAACCCCACCGGGATCGCGCGGTAGCGCCGCGCCGTGTTGACCGTGACCAGGTTTGCCGCGGCCATGTCGATCTGGTAGGCGGTGAGGTCGATATGGTCGAGTCCGTAGCGCTCGGCGAGCGCGCGCGAGAGCTGGTCGGCGGTGACTGCTCCCTGCTCGAGCAGCAGCCGCTCCGGCGGGCGACCAGCGGTGCGGGCCTCTTCGATCGCCTGGCGAGCGCGATTGTCGTCGACGTAGCCGAGCTCGACGATCACATCGGTGACGAAGCCGTTCGATCGGCCACGCGTCTGCGGAGGAGTCAGCCCCGGAGTTCCGGAGGGCTGGTCCTCAAGCACAGGCGCGGTGGAGTCACCCGAGTTGGGGACCGGCCGCAGATGGCTCGGGTAGTCCTTCGAGTCCATGTTCACGGGTGGTAGGGCAGCGTCCCACCGTGGTACCTGGCGTCCACAACGGCCTGCACGATGCTTTCGGAGCTCTGAAAGCCGTAGTGGACCGAGGCCAGGTCCGGACCGTTGTCGAGGCTCTTCGGCCGAAGGACGACGAGTGCCGGGACCCTGTTCAGGGCGACGCCCTGCGCGATCGAGACGTAGCGCGACAGCTGGTGGGAGGGCACGACGAAGGTCTCGACCCCGGATATCGCATCGAGTCGTTGGAGAGCCTTGGTGACGAGGGCATCGTCGATACCGCCATCTCGGACGAAGAGGATGACGACGGTGTTGCCCGCGTTGAAGGCTGAGACGACGGCCCGCGGCGGCGGAGGTGGAGCTCCTGGGCCCGACCCGGGGGCCGGCAGAGGTGCGGACTGGGCTCCGACTTCGAGTTCGGCGGATGCGGCGGCTACCGCGGCGGCGCCGGCAGCCGATTCTCCGCCTTCTTCTTCTTCGGAGCCGCCCATTTTGCCGAGCAGAAAGATGGCGGCGGCGACGAGCAGGACGGCGACGATTGCGACCTGCGCGATCGGGTTGTCGTTGATCTTCTCTCTCATACGTCCGCCTACACCTGTTCGACAGCCCAAGGGCTCATCTTGAGCGCTGGTCGAGGGGTGCCGGGTGCACTCAGCAGCTGGCGTTGGGAGGAGATGCGCTGGCGCCGGCGCACTCGACGTAACGGGAGCGCTGGAGCAGGCTGGCGAAGCTGTATCCGGGCGGTTTGATCCGGGGATCTGAATGGATCGTCACGTTGCCGTGAATCGTCATGCGTTTTGCGGCGATCAGCGCGTTCCAGTTCGCCGATCCACCGATGTCGACCGTGCTGTTGGGCGCGTAGACCATCACTTCGTTTCCGCCCGAGTTACCCTCCAGCCTCACCGCCCCGTTTCCGAGGACATATATCCCGGGAACGTCGAAGAAGCCCTGGGCGGGGTTGTTCCCGGTGGCGATGATGCTGCCGCCACCGCCGACTTCGACCTGCACCGCCCCGGACGGTAGGTTGCAGTGTTCGGGAGTGTCGATGAAGATCCGCACGTGCGCTTCAACGGGCATTACGATCTTCCCGGAGCTGATGTTGACGACGCAGACGAAATAGTCGCTGCCTCCCATAGCCAGAGAGCCGTTTCCAGTGATTTCGATCGTCCTGGTTTTGGGATCCCAGTACTTGCTGCCGTTCTTGCTGAAGGTGTCCACCAGTCCTGCCTTGGTCCCGGTGCAGGTGTGGGACAACCGGCAGTTGTCGTTTTCCGTGGCGAGGTTGGCCGGAGGCGCGATCGGGGGAAGGACTTTCGTGCCTTCGCTGGTTTCGCCGTCGCAGGTCGGGGTCGGTGCTACTTTCCCGGGTCCGTGCCGGATGTCGCCACATAGGACCGGGTGGGAGTTTGCGCCGATGTTGCCGTTGGTTCCAAGGTCCGTTTCTATTCGCGCCGAAGACCCTTCGATTTCGATTTCTTCTTCGCCGATCAGCCGTTCATCGAGAAAGACGTTTTGGCCCGGGTTGTTTTTGAGGCCTACATTCACCCGCCGGCTGACTTTGCCCGAGCTACCGACCGCCACGATGTTGACTTCGCCGGTGCCGTTGTAGGCGCTGAACCAATAGCTGAAAGTGGCTCCCCCGACCGATTCGGGCAGCGTTTTGGGGCACCAGCCGTCTGGTGTAGGAGTTCCCCCCGGTTGCCCATTTGGCCCAACACATGGATTCGAAGGTGAGAGTTGCGAGTAGAAGCGGTTCAGCCGCAGCATCGCGATGTTGGCGCCGGCATCCGCGGCGGCGATCGCTTCCTTGGAGTTGTGATCGCGATTGGTCCCCTGCTGCACGTTCACAGTCGACAGCACCGCGACACTGGCGAGGGCGAAGCTCGCGATCAGAGCCATCATCGCCGTCGGAATCGCGATTCCGCTGTCGTCCCGCCGCAGATCGCGGGCGAGCAGGAGAAAGCGGTCAATCGCGGTCATCGCAGCTTGATCGTCATCCCCGGTTCCGGGCTTGAGTCCGGCGCAGCGACGCCCCCCCGCCCGTAAAGGCCCGGTGGACGCTCGTCCTAATCAGTTGCGGGCGCCAGCTGCTCGATACCGCTTGCCCGCTGCCCGCCCGCCGACAGCATCAATTTGAAGTCATGCGGGCTGGAGGCGTAGTCCATCGCCACCTGCTCGGAGACCTTGCCCTCCATGACGTAGCCCAAGAGCGACTGGTCGAAGGTGCGCATGCCGTAGAACTCGCCCTCGGAGATGACCTCGGTTATCTTGCCGGTCTCTTCCGGGTTCATGATCAGGTCCTGGACGCGGCCGGTGACGACGAGGATCTCGGAGGCGGGGACGCGGCCGTCGCCGGTGACGTCGGGGACGAGGCGCTGGGCGATCGCGCCCTTGAGCGTGGCGGCGAGCATGACCCGGGCCTGGTGCTGGAGATGGGGCGGGAAGAAGTCGACGATGCGGTTGATCGTCTCGGTCGCGTCTAGGGTGTGGACGGTGGAGAGGACGAGGTGGCCGGTCTCGGCGGCGGAGAGGGCGGTGCGGACGGTCTCCTCGTCGCGCATCTCGCCGATCAGGATCACGTCGGGGTCCTGGCGCAGGACGCGGCGCATCGCCCGGCTGAAGCTCTCGGTGTCGGAGCCGACTTCGCGCTGGTTGACGATCGAGCCTTTGTCTTCGTGCAGGTACTCGATCGGGTCCTCGAGGGTGATGATGTGATCGGTGCGGGTGCGGTTGATGTGGTCGATCATCGCCGCCAGCGTCGTGCTCTTGCCGGAGCCGGTGGTGCCGGTGACGAGGACGATCCCGCGCTGCTCTTCGGCCAGCTTGGTGACGACCGGCGGCAGGCCGAGATCCTCGACCGAGCGGATTTCGAAGGGGATCGCGCGGCAGACGATCGACACCGACCCGCGCTGTTTGAAGGTGTTGACGCGGAAGCGCGACAGCCCCGGAATCGCGTAGGAGAAGTCGGCCTCCCCCGCTTCGGCGAACTCCTCGCGCGAGCGCGGTTCGGCGATGTCGTTGAAGGCTTTCTCGGTTTCCTCCGCCGTCAAGGGCTGGTAGCCCTCCAGGGCCGCCAGCTCACCGTGCAGCCGCGCGGTCGGCGGCACCCCGACCTTGACGTGCAGGTCAGAGCCCTGCCGCTCGACGAGCGTGCGCAGCGCTGAATCGATCTCGAACATCCCGGCCTGTATCGGCCGGACAGCGGAATCCTTAAAGGTTGCCGTGCGGGCGCGGGAGGGGCACTCGCCCTCCTCCCCCGCCCGCAGCTACTTAGGCGACCTCGCGCAGTTTCTGCGCCTCGCCGAGACTCTGGAGCTTTTTCAAGCTCTGGTTCTCGATCTGGCGGATCCGCTCGCGGGTGACGTTGAAGGTACGACCGACCTCGTCGAGGGTGCGGGGGTGCTCGCCGCCGAGCCCGTAGCGCAGCTCGAGAACGCGGCGCTCACGGTAGGAGAGGTTCTCCAGCGCTTCCTTCAGCGCCTCTTTGGTCAGCAGGTCCGCGGCCCGGTCGAACGGGGACTCGGCCTTCTCGTCGGCGATGAACTGGCCGAACTCCGACTCCTCCTCGTCGCCGACCGGCTTCTCGAGAGAGACCGGGGCCTGAGCGGAGCGCTTGATCGAGTCGACCTCCTCGGGATCGATCCCCGTCACCTCGGCGATCTCCTCCGGGGTGGGCTCGCGGCCCAGCTCGGTGACCAGCTTGCGCTCGGCGCGGCCGATCTTGTTCAGCTTCTCGACCACATGGACCGGGATCCGGATCGTCCGCGCCTTGTCGGCGAGCGCACGGGCGATCGCCTGGCGGATCCACCAGGTCGCGTAGGTGGAGAACTTGAACCCCTTGCGGTAGTCGAACTTCTCCGCCGCGCGGACCAGGCCCAGCGTTCCCTCCTGGATCAGATCGAGGAAGGGAAGCCCCTGGTTTCTGTAGTTTTTCGCGATCGAGACGACCAGTCGAAGGTTCGACTCGACCATTTTCTGCTTCGCGTCGAGGTCGCCGCGCTCGATCCGCTTCGCGAGTTCGACCTCCTCCGCCGCGGTCAGCAGGCGAACTTTTCCGATGTCCTTGAGGAACAGCTGCAAGGAATCGGTGGTCATGTCGGGTTTCAGGTCGAGCGCCTGTTTCTGGCGCCGGCGGCCTTTTTTCCCGGTGTCCATGGGCATGGCTTCGGCGGCGGCTTTCTGGGCCGGGTCCATGTCCTCGACAAGCTCGATTCCGGACTTCTCGAGATGCCCGTAAAGGTCCTCGACGTCAGACTCGTCAAGATCGACCTCGGACACCGCCGAAGCGATGTCGCCAAAGGTCAGCACGCCGAGCTGCTGCCCGCGATTGATGAGGCTTTTAACCTCCTCCAGCTCCTGAAGCTCTGCTACCAGCATCCGTCTCTACTCGTTTCCCTAGCGCTTTTTTAGTCCTGGGCGTTAAAAATGCCGTCGCGACCGCAAAGTCGCGCCGGGCGATTAAAAAGCGGACCCAAGACTGGTCCGCGAAGTAAGGCTCATTCATAAGAATGCCCGAAAGGGCGGGCGTCAAACTCTCGTCAAACGCTTGTTCGCATTGTAGTCGCTTCAGTTTGTGAAGTCAAATGCCCAGTCCCTTCCGCCATCCACGCCCCTGGCTAAGAGCCTTCTGGCAACGCGCCTACCGCGAGAACGTCACCGGGCTCTCGGCGATGGTCGCCTACAACCTCATGCTGGCGGTCTTCCCCTTCGCCCTCCTGGTCCTCTTCGTCTTCGGCCAGGTGCTGAAGATCGGCGGCGTCGAGACCAGCGTCCTCAACGATCTTCAGCGGCTGTTCCCTAATGTCGAGCAGGGCACCCTGAGCGACGTCCTGCGCCGGATCGAGGGGAACTCGACGACGATCGGGATCGCGGCAGCCGTCGGCTCGCTCTGGATCGGCGCCTCCTTCTGGGGAGCGATGGACACCGCCTTCTGCCGCATCTACCACGTCGAGTGCCGCGGCTGGGTCGAACAAAAGCGGTTCTCGTTCACGATGCTCGGCGTCGTCCTCCTCTTCATCGCCGCCAGCATCTTCGTGCCGACGATCGAGAGCACCGTCCTCTCCAGCACCGACCGGCTGCCCTTCGGCCTGTCCAACATCAAATTCATCGACACCGTGCTGCTGCTGGGCGCGGCCCTGCTGGTCACCTTCCTGATCTGCTCGGTGATCTTCTGGGCGGTGCCCAAAGGGCACATGCCCTGGCGTGCCGTCTGGCCGGGAGCGCTCTTCGTCACCATCGCGGCGGGCCTCGCCAATTGGCTCTTTCCGGTCTACCTCTCGAACGTCTCGAGCCTCTCGCGCTTCGGCTCGACGGTCGGGTTCATCCTCATCGCCCTGCTCTGGTTTTACGTGCTCAGCCTCGCCCTGATGGCGGGGGCGGTGATCAACTCGCTGCGCCACGAGCTCCACGACACCGGCGAACTGCCCTACAGGGACAAGTCGCCGTGCGGTGGATGCGGCGGAAAGGAGGGCGCGCCGGTTCGCGTCATCGAGGACTGAAACAATCGGATTGATGCAAAAACACCCGAGTTCTGAATCCGTACCCAGTGTTTTGCTTCCCACCACCCCGACCGACATCGGTGAGCAGAGCCAGCGTCGTCGGATCATCGAGGCGATGATCGGAAGCTGCGCCGAGAAGACGTATGCGGCGACCACGATCTCCGACATCGTCGGGCGCGCGAGGATCTCCCGCACCACCTTCTACAAGCGCTTCAGCGACAAGCGCGAATGCTTCGACGCGACCGTCGACTTCTGCCTCGAAGAGCTGCGCGAGGCGGCGGCGGCTGCGCACTCCCCGGGCGAGCGTCCGGCCGACGCGGTCCGCAAGGCCACGGTCACGGTGGTCGAACGCATGGCCGCCCGGCCGGCGCTGGCGCAGCTGCTGAGCGGCGATGCCGTCGCGGTCGAACCGGCGGTCGTCGAGCGCTACCGGCGGCTGGCGATCCCGGCGCTGGAAGGCCTGTGGGAGGCGGCCGGGGAGACGATCAAGGCTCATATCGACCCCCGGCTGGCCTTCGCCCGGGCGCAGCTCCTCGTCTTCAACCAGATCGCGGCGGGGCGTTCGGAGCGGCTGCCGGAGCTGCGCCCGGAGATCGTCTACCTGGCCGTGGCGCCGTTCGGCGGACACGACGAGGCCGTAAAGCAGGCGCGACTGGCAGAGTCCGACCACGACGGGTCCCGCGAAAGTGACCGGTAGCCCCGAGGACCTGCGCAGGTGGCGGTTGCCGCGCGGCAGGCATGGATTGCCGCGCGAGCTCGTCACCCGGTCCCAGCGCGAGCGCCTGCAGGCGGCGGTGGTGCGGGTCACCGCCGAGAAGGGGTACGAGGCGACGACCGTGGCGGACATCCTCGAAGAGGCCGGTGTTGGCCGCGAGAGCTTCTACGAACTCTTCGACGACAAGCGCGACTGCATGCTCTCGGCGCACGCGATCCTCGTCGACGATCTCGAGCGCCAGGTGCGCGCCGCCTACCTGCGGGAGGGGCCCTGGGTCGAGCGCCTGTGCAATGCCCTCGCCGTGGCGCTGGGCTGGTTCGCGGCCGACCCCGCTGCCGCCCGTTTCACGCTGATCGAGCTGGCAGCGGTCGGCCCCGAATACCACGTTCACTTCCAGGCAGCGTTCAAGCGCTTCGTCGC
Source organism: Solirubrobacterales bacterium (assembly GCA_036403715.1). Lineage (GTDB taxonomy): Bacteria > Actinomycetota > Thermoleophilia > Solirubrobacterales > 70-9 > VAYN01. The sequence goes on along the minus strand of DASWQL010000038.1, from coordinate 125,738 downwards.
ATTGCTGGACGAGGGAATCGAGCAGGACGAGCCTGGTTCCGGGCTCGCCAAGGCGAGCAGCCTCGCGCTCAGCGCAATCTGGGCGCGGGTCTACGAAGAGGTCGTCCTCGGGCGGACGGCGGAGTTGCCTTCCCTGCTTCCGGACCTCACCTACGAGCTGCTGGTCCCGTATCTCGGTGAAGAGGGCGCTCGGAGCGAGCAGCGTCGAGTCGCCGCCGGCGGACCCTGAGCATCTAGCGGACCGTGAGCGCCTTGTGAAGCCCTGTCACCAGATCTTCGGGGAGCTGACGGCTGCCACCGAAGCGAAGCAGCGCCGGTGCCCCTTCTTTGACGGCGCTGAACCACATGCTGGTCGAGCCGGCCGCGAAGGCGCCCGGGCTCGCGGCCAGCTGCGACTCGCAGGAGACGACCTTTCCGCCCTCGACTCGAACCGTCACCCCGGCGGGCTGCCGCAGCGCACTTGCGGGCGCCTCCACTTCCAGCCGGCACGCTCCGGCGACGTCCGGCGATAGCCAGACGAGCGGGACGGCAAGCATGAAAGCGGCCTCGATGTCTGTCTGGGTCACGGGCGCCGCCCGCTTCCGCATATGCACCCGCTCACAGCGGCCGGCCGCGGCCAACGGACCCACTCCTCGGCGCGCCCAGTCGGTGACGGCGTAGGGCGTTCCGGCACCGCGGCTGGGTCGGGCTTCGATCAGCCCGGCCATCCTCATGCTCGCCAGCCGTCGCTCCAGCGCCGGGTAGCTGAGGTCGACGATCAATCGGTCCAGCTCGGTCAACGACATCGGCTGCGCCACCAGGCCCCGCATCATCGTCGAGCCCCAGCCGTCGACGAAGGCCTTGATCACTCCCTTCGCCGCGCCGCCTTCGAGCGAGATCGGCCCGTCGGGCGCTGTCGCCAGCCAGGCCTCCAGCTCCGCTGCGACGTCGAGCATCTCCCGACCCATCGGGGTCAGCTCGTTCTCGACCGCGTAGGGCATCTGCTGGGTCGGGCGTTTGCTCAGCACGCCGATCTCGGCGAGGCTGGCGAGGTGGCCGCGCAGGGTCGTCTGCGCCGGCAATCCGGCCGCCTGCCTCAATTCGGCGAGTCGCATCGGCCGCGAGGCAAGGGCGCGAAGGATCACGAGGTTGAGCGGAGTCGCCAGCACCGAGAGAGCGCGCTCGCCGGCACGGGGCTGGGAGGACGACCCTGAACGTCCCCCGGCCTCCGCCTCTTCTGGGGCGGTGCGATCGCCAGTTTCGAGTTCAGCTTCGCTGGACAAGACGGTCCCCTTCGCCGCACAGGGTATCAAGAGTTTTTTATTAGAACAGCTTCGTTTTATAAACGAACAGGTTCGTTCGTCGCCGCATCGCGAAGCGCTTCGGCGAGAGGAGTGCGGTCGATCGCGGGCAGGCTCTCCATGCCGGAGAAGTCGCTGACGACGGTCTCGGTGGCGAGGCCCTCGACAAGCGGTCGGGCGACGCCCGCGTCGACCGGGGTGACGAGGCCGATCCAGAGGGAAGAGAGCTTCGGCGAGAGCACGGGGACGGTGACCCGCAACGGCGGCCGCCGCCCGAGCGCGCGCGCGACTTCGTCGATCATGCCTCCGTAGGTGGTGAGATCCGGCCCCCCGATCTGGATCTCGCGGTCGACCGCAAGCTCGAGGTCGGCGGCGGACGCCAGGTAGCGGACCGCGTCGGCGATCGCGATCGGCTGCGTCCGGCTCTTGACCCAGCGGGGGGTGACCATCACCGGCAGCCTCTGCACCAGGTAGAAGATCGTCCGGAACGACTCGCTGCCGGCTCCGATCACCGCCGCCGCGCGGAAGTAGGCGACGGGGACTTCTCCTTCTCGCAGCGCCTCGGCGGTCGCATGGCGGCTGGCGAGGTGCTCGGACCCATCGCCCAGACCGCCCAGGTAGACGATTCGCCGCACCCCGTTCGCCGCCGCGACGGCGGCGAAGTTGACGGCTCCGGTGTGGTCGCGCTGGGCAAAGTCGCCGCCGGCGCCGCGTCCCATCGAGTGGACCAGGTAGTAGGCGACCTCGACGCCCTCCAACGCCGGCCCGAGGCTGTCGGCGTCGAGCACGTCCGCTTCGCGGACCTCACAGCCGGCCTCCCTGAGCGTCTCGGCGCGCTCCGGGTTCCGGGCAAGCGCCCGCACGTCGCTGCCTTGCTTCCGCAGCCGCTCACAGAGCAGACCGCCGATATAGCCCGTCGCGCCGGCCACCGCGATCACCCCCTAACGGTAGAGGGCGTGCGGAGATCAGCCGTAGCGCTCGCCGATGATGTTGCGCAGCTTGGCGCGGTCGTGGCGGGCGTGGATCCGCCGCACGGTGCCTGAGCGCGAGCGCATCACCAGGGACTCCGTCGTCGCTCCGGGCCCGCGGTAGCGGACGCCCTGGAGGACGTCGCCGTCGGTGACGCCGGTGGCGGAGAAGAAGACGTCGTCGCCGGAGCAGAGGTCATTGGCTGTGAGGATCCGGTCGAGGTCGTAGCCGGCGTCGATCGCGGCCTGGCGCTCGCTGTCGTCCCGCGGCCAGAGGCGGCCGAGCAGCTGCCCCCCCATCGACTTCAGCGCCGCCGCGGAGAGGACTCCCTCGGGCGTGCCGCCGATCCCCCAGAGGAGGTCGACCGGGGAGCGCTCGCTGACCGCCAACAGCGCCGCCGAGACGTCGCCGTCGGTGATCAGCCGGATCCGCGCTCCGGCCTCGCGGACTTCGCGCATCGCCTCCTCGTGGCGGGGGCGATCGAGCATCACCACGATCACGTCGCCGACCGTGCCGCCCTTGCGCTCGGCGATCAGTTTGAGGGTCTCCGGCAGCGGCCGGTCGAGGTCGAGCAGGTCGGCGATCTCCTCGCCGCCGGCCATCTTTTCCATGTAGACGCAGGGGCCGGGATCGAACATCGTCCCGCGCTCGGCCAGGGCGATCACCGCCAGGGCGCTCGGCATCCCGAGGGCGCAGAGGCGAGTTCCCTCGAGCGGGTCGACGGCGATGTCGACCACCGGCGCGCTGCCGTCGCCGATCTGCTCGCCGTTGTAGAGCATCGGCGCCTCGTCCTTCTCGCCCTCGCCGATCACGACCATGCCGTCCATCGCGACCGAGTCGAGCACGTGGCGCATGCCGTCGACGGCGGCCTGATCGGCGGCGATCTTGTCTCCCCGCCCGACCCAGCGGGCGGCCGCGAGGGCCGCCGCCTCGGTTACCCGGACCAGCTCCAGCGCCAGGTTGCGGTCCGGCTTTGCCTGGGAGCCCTCAGCCATCGGCGCGGAGGCTATAGGGTCGAGCCGTGGACCAGCGTTGGGGATTGACCTTGCCACTTCCGGGCGTATCGCTCGCCGATCACGGCGAGCTCGTCAAACGGGCCGAGGCCATCGGGTACACCGACTTCTGGAGCGGCGAGACGAACGGCCCCGACGGGTTCACCCCGTTGGCGCTGAGTGCCGCCTGGACCGAGCAGGCGCGCCTCGGAACCGGGATCGTCGGCGTCTTCCAGCGCGGCCCGGCGCTGCTGGCGCAGGAGGCCTCGGCGCTGGCGGACGCCTCGCGCGGGCGCTTCGTGCTCGGGATCGGCTCCTCCTCGGACCGCATCGTCGAAGGCTGGAACGGCATCCCCTTCGAGAAGCCGCTGAGCAAGGTCCGCGAAACCGTCGACTTCCTGCAGACGGCGCTCGAGGGAGAGCGGACCTCGACCGGGTTCAAGCTGGAGAAAATGCCCGAGCACAGGGTGCCGATCATGCTGGCGGCGCTGAGGGGGAAGATGCTCGAGCTGGCGGTCGAACGGACCCAGGGCGCGTTCACGAACTTCCTGCCGCTCGGAGGACTGCCGAAGGTGACGGCGCAGCTCGGCGGCGCGCCGGCCGACTTCGAGCTTCTCTGCCGCTTCTTCTGCATCCCGGGCGAGCGCGAGGAGGTCGAGCCGCTGGCCCGGTTCATGTTCTCGTCATACATCACGGTCCCCGTCTACACCGCCTTCTACCGCTGGCTCGGCTACGGCGAGCAGATCGAGCCGATGCTGTCCGCCTGGGAAGCCGGCGACCGCAAGGCCGCCGCCGAAGCGGCGCCCTGGGACGTGATCGAAGAGATGTTCATCCTCGGCACGCCGCAAAAGATGAAGGAGCGGCTCGGCGCCTTCGTCGAGGGCGGCGTGACGACGCCGATCCTGATGCTGATCGCCCCGCCCGAGAAGCTCGGCGAGACGATCGAGGCGCTGGCCCCGAACTAGACGAGCTGGGCCCTGCGGGCGAGGCTGAGCGCGTAGTCGCCCGCCTCGTCGGTGAACCAGCCGCGCAGCTCCAGGCCCGATTCGGCGTAGACGCACTCCAGCCGCTCGCGGGTGAACTTGGCCGAGATCTCGGTGCGCATCTCCTCCGCGGCTGCGAACTCGACGGTCAGGTCCAGCTCGGCGAGGTGGACGCTCTGTTCGGCGAGCGAGCGGAGCCGGATGTCCATCCGCTCCTCCCGGGCGTCATAGCGGGCGACATGCTCGAAGGCCTCGAGGTCGAAATCGGCCCCCAGCTCGCGGTTGAGCACGTGGAGCACGTTCTTGTTGAACTCGGCGGTGACGCCGGCGGCGTCGTTGTACGCGGCCTCCAGGCGCGATGTCGCCTTGACCAGATCGGTGCCCAGGAGCAGATGGTCCTCGGGGCCGAAGAGTCGGGCGATCCGGGTCAGGAACTCGCGGCGCTCGCCCGGATAGAGGTTGCCGATCGTGCCGCCGAGAAAGGCGATCAGACGGGGGCGGCCGTCGCTGGGGATCCGCTCGAGGTTGCTCTCGAAGTCGCAGACCAGCCCGCGCACGTCCAGCCCCGGGTACTCCTCGACCAGCACGCGGGCGGTGTCCTGGGTGATCTCCTCGGAGATGTCGACCGGGACGTAGGTCCCCAGGCAGCCGGCGTCGCGCATCGCGCTCAGCAGGTGGCGCGTCTTGGCCGCCGAGCCGGAGCCGAGCTCGACCAACGTGCCCGGCGTCCCGGCCGCCTCGAGGATCTGGGCGGAGCGCTCGGCGAGGATCTCCCGCTCGCGCCGGGTCGGGTAGTACTCGGGCAAGGCGGTGATCTGCTCGAACAGCTGCGAGCCGCGCTCGTCGTAGAAGTACTTCGGCGAGAGCTCCTTCGGCGAGGCGGTGAGGCCCGCGCGGACGTCGTCGGCCATCGCGGCGGCGGAGTCGGCATCGAGGTGGACGTCGATCGCGATCATGCGTCCCTCGCGCAGCGCAGGCCGGCGAAGATCTGGCTGCGCCGCGGCAGGTCCCAGTTGCGGAAGCTCGGCCGGGAGACGTGCGGGTGCGTCGCCCAGGAGCTGCCCCGCAGCACCTTGTACCCGTCACCGAAGAAGGCTTCCGAGTACTCGCGGTAGGGAAAGGCCTCGAAGCCCGGGTAGGGCTCGAAGTGCGAGGACGTCCATTCCCAGGCGTGGCCGACACCGTCGAGACGGGCGTTGGCTGCCTCCCACTCGTGCTCGCCGGGGAGGCGCTTGCCGGCCCAGCGGGCGAAGGCGTCGGCCTGGTGCCAGGAGACGTGGATCAGCGGTCGAGCGGGATCGATCGGGGCGCGGCGGCCGCCTGCGGTGTCGACCCAGCCGGTCTCGCCGTCGCGCTCCCAGTACAGCGGCGGCTGGGCGTCGGTCTCGTCCATGAAGGTGAGATACGCGCCGTTGGCAACCGGGGTTCGGTCGATTTCGAAGGCCTGTAGTTCGACCACATGGCTTGGGCGCTCGTTGTCGTAGGCGAAGCCGGGCTCGGAAGCGCCGATCGGGTGCTTGCCCGTCTCGACCCGGATCGAGTCCGGCTCCAAGGGGACCGATTCGGCCTCCGGCAGGACGCCGGGCGGCGGCTCGTAGCCGTCGACCAACTGCAGCAGCTGCAGCATCGTCTCGTTGTGCTGCAGCTCGTGCGCGAGCAGCATCTCGTAGACGAACCCTTCCCGCAGCAGCCGATCCTCGGCGTCGGGGCCGACGTCGACCGTCTCCAGAACCTCCAGCGTGCGCTCGCGGACGTCGGCCATGTAGGCGCGCAGCTCGGCGTCGCGCAGGATCGGCAGCTCGCCGCGGGTCTTGCGCGGGTTCTCGATCGCGTCGTAGAAGCGGCCGAGGTCCCCGTGCAGAGGCTCCCGGTGGCCGATCGTCTGCACCAGCCAGAGCTCCTCGAAGTTGGCGATGTGGCCGAGGTCCCAGGCGAGCGGGCTGAGGATCGGCGAGTAGACGCGGTTGAGCTGCTCGTCGTCAAGCGGGTCGACCAGGGCCAGGGTGCGTTCCCGCGCCCCCGCAAGGAGTTCCGCGATCGCTGCCTTCGACACTAAGGACACATCGGTGGCGATAGCAAGACCATACATAGGGCCGCTTGCGAGCTTGTGAATTCGACGCTGTCGGCGTTGACCACAGCCTGGTGTGGTCAAAACGGGCAGCGGCGATAGGGTGCGCGCCGTGCGGATCGAGGGAGCCGGAGCGCTGGTTGCGGGTGGGGCCTCGGGGCTTGGCGCGGCGACTTCGCGGGCTCTGGCCGAGGCCGGGGCGCGGGTGACGATCGCCGACCTCGACGAGGAGCGCGGCAGCGCGCTGGCGGCGGCGATCGGCGGCGCATTCGCGGCGGCGGACGTGACCGATCCCGATGCGGTCCAGGCCGCGGTCGAGGGTGCCGCGGCCGACGGCGGACTGCGAATCTCGGTCTGCTGCGCCGGTATCGGCTGGGCCGAGCGGCTGGCGCGCAGCCGTGGCCCCCACGACCTCGAATACTTCTCCAACGTCGTCAAGGTCAACCTGATCGGGACCTTCAACGTCCTGCGCCTGGCGGCGGCGGCGATGATCGCCAACGAGCCCGACGAGGAGGGCGAGCGAGGAGTCTGCGTCAATACCGCCTCGGTCGCCGCCTTCGACGGGCAGATCGGCCAGGTCGCCTACTCCGCCTCCAAGGGCGGGATCGTCGGCATGACCCTGCCGGCCGCCCGCGACATGGCCTCCAGGGGCGTGCGGGTGATGACGATCGCCCCCGGCCTCTTCGACACGCCGCTGCTGGCGGCCCTGCCCGAGGCCGCCCGCGAATCGCTCGGCGCCGGCATCCCCTTCCCCTCCCGCCTCGGCCGTCCCGAGGAGTACGCGCAGCTCGTCCTCCAGATCGCCGCCAACCCGATGCTGAACGGCGAGACGATCCGCCTCGACGGCGCCCTGCGGATGCCGCCGAAGTAGCCTCGGCGCCGACGAGTCGTGCGTTTCCCCTCGTATCGATGGGAATGCGCAGCGCGAGTGTTCAGTCGGTGCCCTCGGCCTCGGGGTCACGCCAGACGTGCTTGCGCCAGGGTGGGTCGATGGCGAAGGAGGAGCGGTCGGATTCGGCGATCGGCTCGAGCGGGATCAGGTGGACGCGGCGGCCCGGGGTGAAGCGGGTGCCGCGGCCGGCGCCGGCGGCGTTGCCGGCGTGGCTGCCTCCGGAGACGAGCAGCAGGCCGGTCTCCCGGCCCCAGCCGTTCGGGTCCCGGGAGCCGAACGTTTCGGCGAGGAAGTTCAGCGGTCCGATGCCGGCGTCGGATCCCCAGTTGGCGACGCTCCGCTCGTAGTTGTAGCCATCGTGGGAAGAGGCCCGCTCGTCCACGCTGCCGTCCGGGCGGATGCGGATCTGCACTCCCTCCCAGTCGTCTTCGTGGAAGCCGCGCTCCCCCACCACCGGCAGGTCCCGCAGCGTCGCCGAGTCCGCGTAGTAGGTCCAATACTGGATGTAGAGGTTGCCCGCGCGCTCAGCCGAGCAGTCGGCGCCGGCCGCCTCGGCGTCCTCCGCCTCTGCCTCCCGGCAGTCGACGACGTGGACGAAGGCCGTCACCGGCAAGCGCCTGTCGCTGCGGTGGACGAGCCCTTCTTCGGCACCGTCGCCGCAGGCGGTATCGCGGCAGCGGCGAAAGTCGACCGGCACCGCCCGCGACCCCCGCTCGAAGGCGATCGTCGGCATGTGCTCCCTGATCAACTTCCCCACCTCCGTCCCATAAGCCGCGATCATCCCCGGCTCGTCCCCACACCCATCGGCAAACGAAGCCGCACACAGAATCCGCGACGCCACCCCCCGCACCAACTGATTCCCCAGCAACCGCACCCCGACCCCAAGCAGCGCAACCAGCAGCAACGAAACGACGCACACCGTCCCGACCCACTCCACCGTCCCCTGCCCCCGCTCGTCCCCCACGCAAGCTCAAGGACACCGACGACGCGTATCTCCCCCGTCCCACTCGCTGCCGAGAATCCGACGACACGGGCCCATCCCGGTAGGGGTGGAGCGTCTTGTACTTTTTCGGCGCCGGCAACCTCGGACGGCCGCAGCCAATCTCGAAAAAGTTAAGCGGAACCCCTACCGGGATGGGCCCGCGCCCTAGAGGTTCTGAATCTCGGCCGCGATGTCCGCCGCCGCCTTCTTGGCGTCGCCGAACAGCATCGACGTATTCGCTTCGTAGAACAGGTCGTTGTCGATCCCCGCGAAGCCGGGGCTGAGCGACCGCTTGATCACGATCACCTGCTGGGCCTGGTCGACTTCGATGATCGGCATCCCGGCGATCGGGCTGTCGGGGTCGTTTTTCGCCGCCGGGTTGGTGACGTCGTTGGCGCCGACCACCACCGCGACGTCGGTGCGCGGCAGTTCGGGGTTGATCTCCTCCATCTCCTTGAGCTGCTCGTACGGCACGTCGGCCTCGGCCAGGAGCACGTTCATGTGGCCCGGCATGCGGCCGGCGACGGGATGGATCGCGTAGTTGACGGTGACGCCGCGCTTCTCCAGCGCGTCGGCGACCTCCTTGATCGCGTGCTGTGCCTGGGCGACGGCGAGGCCGTAGCCGGGCACGATCACAACCGAGTCGGCGTAGGCGAGCTTGATCGCCGCGTCCTGGGCACCGATCGAGACATGGGGACGTTCCACGGTGGTCCCCCCGCCCCCACCCGAGGGCGCGCCGCCGAAGCCGGCGAAGAGCACGTTGGCGACCGAGCGGTTCATCGCCGTCGCCATCTCCATCGTCAGGATCGTTCCCGAGGAGCCGACCAGGGTGCCGGCGACGATCAGGGCGACGTTGTCGAGGGCGAAGCCGGCAGCCGCGGCGGAGAGACCGGTGAAGGCGTTCAGCAGCGAGATCACGACCGGCATGTCGGCGCCGCCGATCGGCAGCACGACGAGGTTGCCGAGCAGGGCGGCGGCGAGCAGGATCGCGATGAAGATCCCCTGCGAGGGGTTGTCGTTGTTGACCGCGATCGAGACGCAGGCAGCGACGATCCCGATCAGCAGCACCGCGTTGATCACCTGCTGTCCCGGCACCGCCAGTGGCTTCGTCGGGATCAGGTCCTGGAGCTTGGCGAAGGCGATGTTGGAGCCCCAGAAGGAGACCGAGCCGACCACGGCGGCAAAGAGGATCGGGATCAGGGTGTCGAGTGGGATCGTCTCGTGGATGGAGATCCCGTGGCGGATCTCAGACCAGGCGATCAACGCCACGGCGCCGCCGCCGACGCCGTTGTAGAGGGCGACCATCTGCGGCATCTCGGTCATCTGCACGCGGATCGAGGCGATCACGCCGACGGCGGTGCCGATCCCGAGGCCGAGGGCGATCAGGCCCCAGTTGCCGATCCCGTCCAGCAGCAGCGTCGTCACCACGGCGATCGCCATGCCGCCGGCGGCGATCAGGTTGCCCTGTTTGGCGGTGGTCGGGTGGGTGCCGCGTTTGATCCCGATGATGAAGAGGGAGAAGGCGACGATGTAGAGGGCCGTGGCGGCGTCGCCGCCCGGCCGCAGGAGGGCCTCGGCGATCACGCGCTGCCGACCTTCCCGTCAACCTCGGCTTTGGGTTTCTCGGCCTTGGGTTTCGGCTTTCTGGAGAACATCCCCAGCATCCGGTCGGTGACCATGAAGCCGCCGACGACGTTGATCGTGCCGAAGGCGATCGCGATCGTGCCGATCACGTACTCGAGTGGGTCATTGGCGAAGCCGACGACGATCAGGCCGCCGAGCATGACGATGCCGTGGATCGCGTTGGTCTGCGACATCAGCGGCGTGTGCAGGGTCGTCGGGACCTTGGAGATCACCTCGAAGCCGACGAAGGCGGCGAGGACGAAGATCGTGATCTCGGTCATCAAGCTCATTTCGCGGCCCTCTCGTTCTTGATCTGGCCGCCCCCGGTGATGCAGGCGGCGGCGAGGATGTCGTCCTCGAAGTCGACGTTGACCGCGCCGTCCTCGCTGACCAGCAGGCCGAGCAGGTTCTCGAGGTTCTTGGCGTAGAGCTGGGAGGCCGGCGCCGGCATGTCCGAGGCGAGGTTGCGCGGGCCGATCACTTTGACGCCGTTCTCGACCACCGTCTCCCCCGCCCGCGTCAGCTCGCAGTTGCCGCCGCTCTCGGCGGCGAGGTCGACGATCACCGAGCCGGGAGCCATCCCGCGCACCGCGTCGGCGGTGATCAGCAGCGGCGCCGGGCGGCCCGGGATCGCGGCGGTGGTGACGACGATGTCCTGTTTGGCGGCGTTCTCGCCGAGCGCGTCGCGGACCTGCGCGTTCTCCTCGTCGGTCAGCGGGCGGGCATAGCCCCCCTCGCCCTCGGCGTCGGGGATGAAGTCCAGTTCCAGCGGCCGGCCGCCGAGCGAGGCGATCTGCTCCCAGGCGGCGCGGCGGATGTCGAAGCCGGTGACGATCGCGCCGAGGCGCTTGGCGGTGGCGACCGCCTGCAGCCCGGCGACTCCGGCGCCGAGGACGAGGACCTTGGCCGGCGGCACGGTGCCTGCGGCGGTGGTCATCATCCCGAAGAAGCGACCCGACTCGCGGGCGGCGATCAGCGTCGCCGCGTAGCCGGCGGCGGCCGCCTGGGAAGACAGCGCGTCCATCGCCTGGGCGCGGGTGGTGCGCGGGATCGCCTCCATCGCGAAGCTGGTGACGCCGGCGGCGGCCAGCGCATTGTTCGTCTCGGCGGAGGTCCAGGGGGCGAGGTGGCCGACCAGGAGCTGTCCTGACTTCAGCTTGGCGATCTCGGCGGCGGACGGGACGGCGACCCGGAGGACGACGTCCGCGCCCCAGGTAACTTCGCCGTCGACGACTTCGGCCCCCGCCTCCTCGTACTGGGAGTCGGGATGACCGGAGGCGACGCCTGAGCCGGACTCGACGAGGACGTCGACGTGCTCGTTGCGCTTCAGCGATTTGACCACGTCAGGGACAAGCGCGACCCGGCGCTCCCCATCGGCGGACTCTTTCGGCACTCCGATCTTCATAACCGCGGCGCGGAAGGTTATGCGATCAGTCAGGCCGGCGCCCGCACCCCGGCGACCGCGGCGAGGCGGTCGAGGGTGTGGAGCTGCTCGGAGCGCTCCACATGGACCGGTGAGACGATCAGTCTGTCGATGCCGGCGCCGCGGAAGCGCTCGACCCGCTCGGCAACCTCGGCCTCGGTGCCGACCAGCGAGGTGGCCTCGACGATCTCGTCCGGCATCGCCGCGAAGGCGCCGGCGCGGTCGCCGTCCTGGAAGCGCTGCTGGACCTCGTCGGCGACGTCGCCGAAGCCGAAGCGGTGGGCGAGGTCGACGTAGAAATTGGTCTTGCGGCTGCCCATGCCGCCGAAATAGAGGACGAGCCCCGCCTTGACGACGCTCTTGGCGGCATCGAGGTCGCCGTCGATCGCCACCTGCAGCGAAGGCGAGACCTCGAGGTCGGAGCGCTGTCGGCCCCCCTTGGCGAAGCCCGCCTCCAGGTGCTCCCCCCAGGTCTGCTCGAAGGCATCGACGCTGAAGAAGATCGGGATCCAGCCGTCGCAGATCTCGGCCGCCATCTCCACCGATTTGCGCCCGATCGCGCCGACGAAGACGGGGATCTCGTTGCGCAGCGGGTGGAAGTTCAGCTTCAGCGGCTTGCCCTCGCCGCCGGGTAGGGGCAGCGTGTAGTGCTCGCCGTCGTGCTCGAGCGGGCCCTCGCGGGCGATGATGGCGCGCACGACTTCGATGTACTCGCGGGTCCGGCCCCAGGGCTTCGCGTAGGGGACGCCGTACCAGCCCTCGGAGACCTGCGGACCGGAGGGGCCGAAGCCGAAGAGGAAGCGGCCCCCGGAGAGCTTGTCGATCGTCGCCCCGGCCATTGCCGCCGCCGCCGGTGGCCGCGCCGGGACCTGCAGGATCGCGGCGCCGAGCTTGATCGTCTCCGTCTTGGCGGCGAGCCAGGCCAGCACGCTGACCACGTCGGAGCCGTAGGACTCCGCCGCCCAGACCGACTCGTAGCCGAGCCGCTCCGCGGCGCTGACGACCTCAAGTGCATCGTCGCCGGCCGGTCCGATGCCCCAGTAGCCGAGGTTGAGTCCGAGCTTCAGCCCCATCGAAGCCGCACCCTATTGAATACGGCTGTGGCAAACAGCCGTCCATCCGCCGAACAGGGCTTGTCCAGCACCGAGGCGGCGGCGCGGCTGCGCAACCTGGGACCGCCGCCGGAGACCTCCTCGCGCTCGACCTCGAGCATCGTCGCGGGCAACGTCTTCACCCTCTTCAACGGGATCATCGGCGTCTTCTTCGTGCTGGACCTGGGGCTGGGCCTCTACGCCGACGCGCTCTTCGGCGTCATCGCGGTGGTCAACTCCTACATCGGGATCCGCCAGGAGCTGAAGGCGAAGGCGACCCTCGACGAGCTCGCGGTGCTGGTGGCCCCGCGTGCCGAGGTCGTCCGCGACGGCTCCGTCGTCGAGCTGCTGGCGACCGAGGTGGTGCCCGGCGACGTCGTCCAGGTCAGGCCGGGCGACCAGTTGGTCGCCGACGGCGAGGTGATCGCCAACCGCGGCCTCACCGTCGACGAGTCGATGCTGACCGGCGAGTCCGACGGGATCCAGAAGCGGACCAGCGACCGGGTCCTCTCCGGGTCCTTCTGCATCTCCGGCTCCGGCCACTACGTCGTCGACGCGGTCCGCGAGCAGAGCTACGCGGGCAAGCTGGCCGGCGAGGCGCGCGCCTTCCGGCATCCGCCCTCGCCGCTGCAGGAAGAGGTGAACCGGGTGATCGTCGCCTGCACCTACGTGATGCTGCCGCTGGCGGCGCTGCTGATCCTCACCCTCAAGGTCCGCAGCGTCAACCTCGACGAAGCGGCGCAGACGGCCACCGCCGGCCTGGTGACGCTGATCCCCGAGGGACTGGTGCTGTTGATGAGCGTCACCTTCGCCGTCGCCGCCGTGCGCCTGGCCAAACGCGACACCCTGGTCCAGCAGATGAGCGCCAGCGAGAGCCTCGCCGCGGTCGACACGATCTGCGTCGACAAGACCGGGACGCTGACCGCAGGCGAGCTGCGACTGGCGGGGGTTGAGTTCGCCGACGGCGTCGACCCGGCCGCGGGGGCCGCCGCCCTGGGGCGCTTCGCCGCCAGCGCCGGCGACCGCAACCGCACCCTGGAGACGATCGCCGAGCGCTACCCGGGGCAGCCGCAGCGGGTCAGCGCCGAGGTCCCCTTCTCCTCCGAGTGGAAGTGGAGCGGGCTGGCGCTCGCCGACGGCAGCGCGGCCGGCTCGACCTACGTGCTGGGCGCGCCGGACATCCTCGCCGGGGCCGGCGCCCTGACCCTGCCGCCGCGGCTGGCGAGCAGACTCGAAGAGGAGACCGCGGCCGGCCGCCGCGTCGTCGCCTTCGGCGAAGCCGACGCCTCCCTTCCCTCCGACCCCGCGGCCACGCCGGCACCCCGGATGCAGCCGCTGGCGCTGGTCGTACTGGAGGAGACGCTGCGCCCCGACGCCGCCGAGACCATCGCGACGATGCGCGAGGAGCAGGTCGACCTGAAGCTGATCTCCGGCGACGCCAAGGCGACCGTGACCGCCGTCGCCTACGCGGTCGGGGTACCCCGCGACGCCGGCGTCGTCGAGGGGCCGGACCTGCCCGACGACCCGGCGCAGCTGGCCGAGGTCGCGCTCGCCAAGACGATCTTCTGCCGGATCAAGCCGGAGCAGAAGAAAGCGCTGGTCTCGGCCCTGGTCGGCGCCGGGCGCTATGTGGCGATGATCGGCGACGGCGTCAACGACGTGCCGGCGCTGAAGCAGGCACGGATGGCGGTGGCGATGGGCTCGGGGACCCAGGTGACCAAAGGCGTCGCCGACGTGGTCCTGCTCAAAGACCAGTTCTCGCGCCTGCCCGAGGCGGTCGGCGAGGGACGCCGGATCGCCCGCAACGTCCACCGCCTCGGCCGCCTCTACCTGACCAAGACGGTCTACGCGGCGGCGCTGATCCTGCTGGTCGCGGTGCCTGGCTTCGCCTTCCCGTTCCTTCCCCGCCACCTGACCCTGGCGGCGTTCCTGACCATCGGCATCCCCTCGTTCGTGTTGGCGCTGGCGCCCTCCGACGGGCCGCTCTACCGCGGCCGGCTGCTGCGGTCCCTGGCCGCCTTCGCGGTACCCGCCGGGGTGGCGACGGCGCTCGCCTCGATCCTCTCCTTCTTCCTCGTCGACACCGTCGCCGGCGCCAGCCTCGAGGCCGGGCGCACGGCGGCGACGACGACCCTGATCGTGCTCGGGCTGGCCTTCGTGCTGCTGCTCGAGCGCGGCCCCGGCCGCGAGCACATCGCGATCCAGAGCTACATGCTGGCGATGGTCGCCGGGCTCGGCGCCCTCTTCGCCGGGATCCTCGCCCTGCCCCCGCTCCGCAGCTTCTTCGACATGGCGCTGCTCAACGCCGGCGAATGGTTCCTGGCTCTGCTCGCGGCGGCGATCGGGTTGACGATCGCCAGCGTCCTGTGGCGCCTCCCCCCGATCGAACGTTGGGAAGCCGAGGCTAGTCGCGAGGAGGGATGACGAACTGGGTGACGATCAGGTTGGCGGCGAGCTTCGGCTCGCCGCCGTCGCGGATCCGCTCCATTCGCACCTCGATCACGACCGTGCTGCGGCCGACGTGCAGCGGCGTCGCCACGGCGACGATCTCGTCACCGTCCAGCCCGGCGCTGAAGACGTTCAGCTTCAGCTCGATCGTCGTGAAGTCGTGCCCCGGCGGGATGTTGCGGAAGGTCACCCAGGCGGCGACGGTGTCCCCGAGCGCGGTCCAGGCGCCGCCGTGGACGTAGCCGCCGGGGTGCAGGTGGCGGCGGTCGACGACGATCCGACCCCGGGCGTGGGTCTGCTCCAGCTCCAGGGGCTCGATCCCGAGGTTGCCCGGGAAGCTGTCGCCGAGGAAGGAGCGGATGTGCTCCGGGGTGATCTGCGACATGTCGTTCATTGCGGAGATGCGCCCGCCGCGAGGCTCAGACGCGTTCGACGATCATCGCCTTGCCCTGACCGCCGGCGACGCACATGGTCTCGAGGCCGACCTGGTGGTCGTCGGTCTCCATCACGTTCAGCAGGGTGCCCATGATGCGGGCGCCGGTCATCCCGAAGGGGTGGCCGAGGGCGATTGCGCCACCGTGGGTGTTGAGCTTGTCTTCGTCGATGCCGCATTCGGCCATGATCGGGATCACCTGGGCGGCGAAGGCCTCGTTGAGCTCGACCGCATCGACGTCGGAGATCGTCATCCCGGCCCGGTCGAGGACCTTCTTGATCGCGCCGATCGGGGCCACGCCCATCAGCTCCGGCTCGTTGCCGTAGGTGGCGGCGGTGACGATGCGGGCGCGGGGGGTCAGACCCAGCTCCTTCGCCTTGGTGTCGCTCATCAGCAGCACCGCGGCGGCGCCGTCGTTGAGCGGGCATGAGTTGCCGGCGGTGACGCCGCCACCGCCGAAGGCCTCCGGCAGTTCGGAGAGCTTCTCCAGGGTGGAAGAGGCGCGCGGGCCATCGTCCTTGCTGACCTCGGTGCCATCGGGGAGCTTCACCGGCACGATCTCGCGGTCGAAGAAGCCGTCCTCCTGCGAGCGCACGGCCAGTTCTTGGGAGCGCTGCGCGAACTTGTCCATGTCGGCGCGGCTGACCTCGTACTTCTCGGCGACGTTGACAGCCGTCAAGCCCATGTCGATGTAGGCGTTGGGCTGGCCGTTCTCGCCGATCAGGTTTGGGTTGCGGTCGTCGGCCCCGGCGGGCTCGGTGCGCTCGTTGAATCGGCTGACCCACTCGACTCCGACGGCGAGGTAGGCGTCGCCCTCACCGGCCTTGATCGCGTTGCCGGCGTGGCGGATCGCGTCAAGGCTCGAGGAGCAATAGCGGGAGACGGTGACGCCGTTGACGCTCTGCGGAAGCTTCTCGGAGAGCAGGGAGACGATGCGGGCGATGTTGAAGGCCTCGAGACCCTGAGGCATGCCGACGCCGCAGAAGAGGTCCTCGATCAGGGACGGGTCGAGCTCGGGATTGCGCTCCAGCAGCCGGTCCACCACGTAGGCGCCCATCTCGTCCGGGCGCAGCTGGGCGAGCGAGCCCTTGAAGGCACGGCCGATCGGCGTGCGGACGGTGTCGACGATCACTGCTTCGGGCATTGCGTTTCTCCTTGCGCGCTGGAAGTCCTGAACGAGTGCGGCTGGGAGCGTAGTTGACGCGGTACGACGATGGATTGTGCGGATTCGCACGTTTTATGCGGGGTCCTGTCCCCTGCCTCCGTTACATTCGCCTCAATCCACCTCGCGTTCTGCGCGAGCATGCCGACTGAGTCGGCACGAAAGGAGGGGCCTTCATGCCTGAGGGTTACTGCGTGAAAGAGCGGAAGAAGGTCGAGATCCAGGACGCAAAACAGGTGACCATGAAAAACGGTCGCCCGGCCATCCAAGGCGTCTGCCCCGATTGCGGGACGAAAATCTTCAAGATCGGGAAACTCTAGGGCGGAGCTTGAACCCGGACTGCATCCGCCACGTAGACGCAGGCGGATGCAGTCCGGCGCATTGAGACACGAACGTGACGTGCGCGAGGCCTACTCGGCGCACTCCGGCGAGCTGTACGGGTTCGCTCTGCGCTCGCTCGGCGACTCCGGCCTCGCCGAAGAGGCGGTGCAGGAGACCTTCGTCCGCGCCTGGCGGGCCGGGGAGCGCTTCGACCCCGAGATCGGCTCCCTGCGGACCTGGCTGTTCGCGATCCTGCGCAACGTCGTCATCGACATGGGGCGGGCGCGCGCGGCGCGACCGCGAGTCGCCGAGGGCGGTATCGAGCCGTCGGTCGAACCGCTCGACGAAGCGCTCGTCGCCTGGCAGGTGGAGGAGGCGATGCGGCGGCTCGGCGAGGACCACCGTCGCGTCCTGATCGAGACCCACTTCCGCGGCCGGCCTTACGCCGAGGTCGCCGAAGAGCTCGGCGTGCCGGAGGGTACGGTGAAGAGCCGCGTCTACTACGGGCTGCGAGCAATGCGGGTCGTCTTGGAGGAGATGGGCTATGAGGACTGAACGCTGCCGCGACTGGCGCGAGTCGCTCGGCGCCTACGCGCTGGGTCATCTCTCGGCCGACGAGCGGGCCGCCGTCGAGGCGCACCTCGACGGCTGCTCGCGGTGCCGGGCCGAGGCCGATTCGCTGAGCGGGGTGGCGGGGCTGCTCACCTACGCCGATCCGCAGCGCGTCGAGCAGCCGGCGCCGCGGCCTCCGGCGGAGCTCGGCGAGCGGATCGCCTCGACGATCGGAGCCGAGCGCGGGGAGAAGCGGCGCCGGCGCCGGCGGGTTCGCTTCGGCTTCGCCTTCAGCGGCGCGGCGGCGGTCGCTGCGGCGGTGCTGGCGCTGATCATCCTTCCCACCGGCAGCGGCGGCGGGGCGCCCGAGCAGGGGGTCGAGTTCGCGGCGCTGCCGCCGGGAGTCCACATCTACGCGACGCTGCAGCCCCACGCCTACGGGACCGAGATCCACATGTATGTCAAGGGCGTCCGCTCCGGCACGCTCTGCCGGGTCTTCCTGCGCAGCGGCAACGGCGACACCCTCCCCGCCGGCACCTTCCGCTACCGCTGGGGCAACGACTCCGACGCCGTGCTGAGCTCCGCCCTCGACCTATCGCGCACCGCGGCGATAGGAGTGCGCGTCGGGCACAAAACCTTCGTCGCCCCCGTTGACCAGACGACGACGCTGCTCAACCGAACCGGGCACGAACCGACCTGACCAGGAAGCTTTACGCGCTGGCGCTGCCGGCGATGATCGGGGCGATGGCCGCGGCCGGCTGCGCAAAGACGGGACGCTGCAGGTGACCTACGCCGGTCGGCCGCTCTACACCTTCAGCGGCGACAAGAAGCCCGGCGAAGCCAACGGTCACGATGTCGCCGCCTTCGGCGCCCGGTGGTACGCCCTGAAATCGTCCGGCGCCGAAGCTCAGGGCTAGGCCGAGGCAGCTCCCGACCCGTCCTTCGGCGAGGCCTCACGCGCCTCGAGCCGCCCACAGGCGGTCACCTTTCCATCCCGTGGTTCCTTTTGCCGGCCTGCCGGGCAAAAGGAACCACGGGATGGCGCGCGGGGGCGAATCTGAATCGCGCGGTTCCTTATGCCGGCGTGGGAGGCAAAAGGAACCACGGGATCGAAGGGGGTGGCTGGGAACGGCGGCTGGCCGAGGTTTCGACCCGCCAGGGCGGCATCGTCTCCCTCGACCAGTTGCGTGGGCTGGGCCTGTCCGACAGCGCGGCGATGGATCGCGCCGGCCGCGGCGGCCTGCACCGGGTCTATCACGGCGTCTACACGGTGGGTCACCGGTCGATTGGACGCGCCGCCCTGTTGCGGGCCGCAACCCTCGCCTGTGGCGACGGGGCGGTCATCTCGCATGCAACTGCAGCGGCGTTCTGGGGGATCAGGGACCGTTGGCCGGTGTCGATCGACGTCATAGTCAGCTGCGAGCAGGGCCGAAAGATCGACGGGATCCGGGCTCGGCGCTGCCGATATCCCGACGACGAAGAGATCACCCTCCGCGCCGGGGTCACCTGTACGACCCCCAGCCGCACCCTCGTCGACATCGCCGGGTCGTTTGGGACGCCCTCGCTTCGGCGGGCGGTCGAGATGGCGGCGGTGCTGAAGCTCCTCGACCTGCCGGCGCTCGACCAGGCGATGACAAGGGCGAAGGGGCGTCGGGGGATGGGGGCGCTGCACGAGATCCTCACCCCATGGCGCACCCCGGACGGCGCTGTGCCGGACCTGCGGAGCGTGTTCGAGGCGCTCGTCCTGCCCCGGCTCGTGGCGATGGGATTGCCGCGGCCGTCGACCAACGTGAGGCTGGACCTCGAGGGCGAACGGCTGACCGTCGACTTCATCTGGGAAGAGCAGCGCCTCGTCGTGGAAACGGATGGCGAAGAAACGCACGGGACGCCGGTCGCGTTCCGCCGCGATCGCAAGCGGGATCAGCTCCTGCTGGCCGCCGGCTTCCGCGTCGCCCGGGTGACCTGGGACCAGATGCGGGACGAACCTGAGGGCGTCGTCGCCCGCATCGCCGCCGCCCTGGCCGCCGGGGCCTGACCCGCTCAGGACGCGCGGCCGCTCTCGGCGCCGGCCCTCGACCGCTCAGGCGCCAGCCCTCGACCGGTCAGGCGGCGGTCTCGGCGCGGCGCTTGCGGTAGGAGATCGAGGGCGGGACGATCGCGCGAATCTCGGCGAGCAGGCGGGCCGAGAGCTCGCCGGCGTCCTCGTCGGGCTTCGCCTGGCCGGCGATCGGGTCGAAGAAGCTGACGCGGAGGCGAGGGCGGCGGGGGAAGCCGGTGAGGTCCGAGGTGCCCTGGACCGCGGCCAGGCTGATGTGCGCCTCGGGGACTTCCAGCGCCAGGCGGCCGATGCCGCTGCGGGCACGTAGGACCTTGCCGCGCGACCGCGTGCCCTCGGGGAAGACGCCGATGCAGGCGCCCGCGCGCAGGATCTCGATCGCCCGCGCCAGCGCCTGCTTGTCGCCGGCGCCGCGCTCGATCGGGATCTGGCCCATCCCGTTGAGGACCGGGCCCAGGCCGCGAACGTCCCAGAGTTCGGCTTTGGCGAGGGCGCGGATCTGGCGGCGCTTCAGCGCCGCGATGCCGATCATCACCGGGTCCCAGTGGCTGTCGTGGTTGCCGACGATCAGCAGCGGGCCGCTCTCGGGCAGCGTCTCCAGCCCCTCCACCTGCAGACGTCCCCAGCTCGCGACGGGGCGGGCGACGGCCATCGCCAGGTGGTAGGTACGGGTTCGCTCCTGCATCCGGGACCGGAGTTCTACGCGTTTCCGCGCCCGCCAGGCGGGCCGCCTGCCGGGGCGGTCGGCGTGGTCTCGCTCAGTCGCCGGCGTCGCCGGCGCGCTCGAGCAGGCCCCGCAGCGTTCGCTGATCCGCCTCCGAGAGCCGCTGCAGCCAGGCCGGCGGCCGCTCCACCGCGTCGTTCAGCTGGGCGCGTACGCGGCGCCCGGCGGCGGTCAGCTCGATCAGCTTCACCCGCCGGTCCCGCTCGGAGGGACGTCGTCTCGCCCACCCCTTCTCTTCCAGCACGTCGACGATTCCGGTGACGTTGGAGTTGTCGCAGTTCAGGAAGGAGGCGATTTCGCTCATCGTCCGCGGCTCGTCGAGCATCCGCATCGCGCCGAAGGCAGCCGGCCTGAGGCCGTGCTCGCGAGCGATTGCAAGGAACGGCGGCGGGTAGACGAGATCGACGAGCGCCAGCCACGCTTCCCGCGCTGCCCCGCTCTCCCGCTCCGCCCCGCTCTCGCGGCCTGCCATCTCGCTCCCCCGCTCCCCGGTTTTCGACTTCGTCTCCTCAGCTGCCATGGGATGCATTGTAAACCCAACCTTTGCTAGCCTCAAATATTGAGTTTCGGCGATTCCCGGAGGGACATTTGACTGCGCAGATCGAAGACGGCACCGGCATCGAAGTCGCGGGCTTGGTGCGCGAGTTCAAGAACGGGCCCAGGGCAGTCGACGGCATCGACCTGCGGGTGGCGCCCGGCGAGATCTACGGCTTCCTCGGGCCCAACGGCGCCGGCAAGTCGACGACCGTGCTGATGCTGACCACGCTTCTGCCCCCCACCGCCGGAACGGCGCGGGTCGCCGGCCACGACATCGTCAGCGAAGGCCCGCTGGTCCGCTCGGCGATCGGCGCCGCCCTGCAGGAGGCCGCGCTCGACCCGCTGCTGACCGGCAACGAGCACATGCGACTGCAGACGGCGCTGCACGGCCTCGCCAAGGACGAGCGCGAACGGCGCGGGGCCGAGCTGCTGGAGCGGGTCGGCCTCTCGCGGGCGGCCGACCGCAAGGTCGGCGGCTACTCGGGTGGGATGAAACGCCGCCTCGATCTCGCGCTGGCGCTGGCGCACCGGCCTCGCATCCTCTTCCTCGACGAGCCGACCACCGGCCTCGACATCCAGAGTCGCACCGCCCTCTGGGAGGAGGTCGCGCGGCTGGCCGCCGAGGACGGCGTCACCGTCTTCCTCACCACTCAGTACCTGGAGGAGGCCGACGCCCTCGCCGACCGGGTCGGGATCATCGACCACGGCAAGATCGTCGCCGAGGGCACGCCCGCGGCGCTGAAGGCCGAGATCGGCAGGCCGACGGTGGAAGCGGCGCCGCGCGACCCGGCCCAGCGCGAGCAGATGGAGGCAGTCCTCGGCCGCTTCGGCGAGCCCGCCGGCGCCTCGCCGAAAGGGGTGGCGGTCCGGCTCGAGGGCGGCGAGTACGAACTGGCCGAGGTGGTCCGCGCGCTCGATTCCGAGGGGATCGCGGTCGAGCACCTGCAGCTCCACGCTCCTTCCCTCGACGACGTCTTCCTGACCAAGACCGGCCGTTCGCTGGAGGGCGCCGACGAGGCCGAGCTCGAGGAGGAGCCCGCGGTGGCGGTGCCGCAGTCGTGAGCGGCGGTATCCGCACCCAGGTCGGCCAGCTCGCCCGCCGCTCGGTCCTGCGGACGCTGCGCCAGCCGGCCCAGATCGTCCCGGCGCTGATCTTCCCGATGTTCCTGCTGGCGGTGAACGCGGGCGGCCTCAAAGACGCGACCAACCTGCCCGGCTTCCCGACCGACTCCTACCTCACCTTCGCGCTCGCCGTGCCGTTTATGCAGGGCGCGCTCTTCTCGGTGATGAACGCCGGCACCGACCTCGCCCGCGACATCGAGACCGGCTTCCTCAACCGCCTGGCGCTGACGCCGCTGCGCGGGGCGGCCCTGCTCAGCGGGCTGCTCGCCGGCGCCGTCGCCCTCGGTCTGCTGCAGGGCCTCGTCTACCTGACGGTCGGGCTGATCGCCGGCGCCGACCTCGCCGCCGGGGCGGGCGGCGCGGTGATGATCATCGTCCTCTCCGTGACGATCACCGTCGCCTTCGGGACGATCGGCCTCTTCGCCGCCCTCCGCACCGGCTCGGGAGAGGCGGTCCAGGGACTCTTCCCGGTCTTCTTCGTCTTCCTCTTCCTCTCCTCGATGGCGCTGCCGCTCGACCTGATCCAGACCGCCTGGTTCCGCACCATCGCCGCCGCCAACCCGGTCTCCTACCTGCTGCAGGCCTTCCGCTCGCTGCTGATCGAAGGCTGGGAGCCGGGGCCGCTGGCCCTCGGCTTCGGCATCGCGCTGGCGTTGATGGCGATCGGCATGTTCGCCGCCTCCAGCGCCCTGAAGACGAGGCTGGTGCGAACGTGAGCGAGAAGCGGCCCGCCGGCATGCGCACGATCGCCCTCGCGGTCGCCTGGCGCAGCATCCACAACTTCCTCACCAACCCGGCCTTCCTGGTGCCAGCGATCGTCTTCCCGCTCTTCTTCTTCGTCTCCTTCGCCGGCGGGCTCTCGGCGATCGGCAACGTCCCCGGCTTCAACTTCCCGACCGGCTACACCGCCTTCCAGTTCGTCTTCGTGCTGCTGCAATCAGCGGCCTTCGGCGGCGTCTTCACCGGCTTCGGGATCGCCCGCGATTTCGAGACCGGCTTCGCCCGCCGCTACCTGCTCGCGGCGAGCAACCGCAACGGCATCGTCGCCGGCTACGCGCTGGCGGCGCTGTTCCGCGCCCTCGTCACCTGGACCGTGCTCACGGCGATCGCCGTGGTCGCCGGGATGAACATCGACGGCAACGGGATCGACCTCTTCGGCCTCTACGGCCTCGCGGTGCTGGTCAACCTGGCGGCGACGATGTGGGCGGCCGGGGTGGCGATGCGGGTGCGCTCGATCCAGGGCGGCCCGCTGATGCAGTTCCCCACCTTCCTGGTCCTCTTCCTCGCCCCGGTTTACGTCCCACTCAGTCTGCTCAGCGGCTGGATCCACGCGGTCGCCTCGGTCAACCCGGTGACGGTGCTGCTGGAGGCCGGCCGCGGCTTCATCTCCGGCGATCCCGCGGTCGTCGCCCTCGCCGTGGCGATCGGCGCCGTGCTGCCGGTCGTCTTCGCCCTCTGGGCCCGGGGTGGGCTGCGCCGCGCCGAAGCCGCCGGCTAGGCGACCCTCCCCGACCGGATCGAAAAACCTGCGTGACGGATGTCACTCTCTCCCAACTTCTGGGTAGGGAGGGTGCTCACCTTGGCTTTCTGCGGCAATCCCCGCGATTTCCAACTCCTTGACCACGAACTAAAGTGTCATTTGTGTCACAGAAGCCACTGGAGCTGATCCTTGCCCGCAACCTGATGTCGGCGCTGTCGACGCCGGCGTTCCTGGTCGACGAGGGCGGCGTGCTGGTCTTCTACAACGAGGCGGCGGGGATGCTGCTGGGCAAACGCTTCGAGGAGCTGGGCACAGTCGGCCCCGAGGAGTGGGGCTCGATGTTCGGCCCCTTCGGCGAGGGCGGCGAGCCGATTCCCTACGACGAGCTGCCTTTGGTGACGGCGGTCCGCAACGGCCGCCCGGCCCACGCCGAATTCACGGTGCGCTCGACCGACGGGGCGATCCACGCGGTCGAGGCCTCCGCCTTCCCGATCCTCACCGCCCACGGCTCCCGGGGGGCGATCGCCGTCCTCTGGCCGACGCCGGCCGCCGGCAACGGAGCGCGGCCCGCATGAAGGTCAAGCTCTGGGGGACGCGCGGATCGATTCCCTCCCCCGGCCCCGAGACGATCCGCTACGGCGGCAACACCTCCTGCGTCGGCGTCACCCTCTCCGACGGATCGCTGCTGGCGCTCGACGCGGGCACGGGCATCCGCTGCCTCGGCCTCGACCTCGGCGACGAGCCGACCCGGCTCCACATCCTCCTCACCCACCTCCACCTCGACCATATCCAGGGCCTCGTCTTCTTCGCCCCCGCCTTCCGACCGCAGACGGAGATCGTGATCTGGGGACCGGCCTCGCCCGAGGCCTCGCTGCGAGACCGCATCGCCCGCTACGTCTCCGCTCCGCTCTCTCCGGTCGAGGTCCGCGAGCTGCCCTGCGACGTCTCCTTCCGCCACTGCCCGGAGACCGAGTGGGAGATCGGGCCGGCGCGGATCCGCGCCGCCTCCGTCGCCCACCGCGGTCCCACTCTCGGCTACCGGATCGACGACGGCGACTCCTCGCTCACCTACATCCCCGACCACGAGCCGGCGCTCGGAGCCGACCTCGACCGGCTCGAGGACGACTGGATCTCCGGCTTCGCGCTCGCCCAAGACACCTCGCTGCTGATCCACGACGGGCAGTACGCCGACGTCGAGTACCCGGAGCACGTCGGTTGGGGGCATTCCGCCCTCGGTCACTCGCTCGCCTTCGCCCGCCGCACCGCGGCCGAGCGAACCGTCCTCTTCCACCACGACCCGCTCCACTCCGACGACTTCCTCGACCGGCTCGGTGGCGAAGCGCGCGAGGCCTGGGCGGAGATGGGCGGCGCCGACGGGGCGATCGAGCTGGGTGCCGAGGAGGCCGAGTACGAGCTGCCGGCGCAGGCCCCGCTGGCGGCGCCCAGCGCCTGAGGAAACGATCCGTTCGCGCTAGGCTCTCGCCGCAATGCCGTCTCCTGCGATCGAGGCCGCAGCAGCCGAGTCAGGGGTGATTCGCGCCGCCCTGGAGATGGCCGAACGCGAACACGCGGGGCAGACGCGAAACGGCAGCGGCGGCATGGCCTACATCCACCACCCGGTGGCCGTCGCCGAACTGCTGGCGGCGCAGGGGTTCGACGACGAGACCGTGGCGGCGGCGCTGCTGCACGACGTCGTCGAGGACAGCGACACCGCCGTCGGGGACGTCAGGGAGCGCTTCGGCGAGCGGGTCGGCGGCCTGGTCGAGGCGCTCACCGACGACGAGTCGATCGAGCCCTACGTGCGTCGCAAGGACCTGCACCGGCAACAGGTGGCGGCGGCCGGTGGCGACGCGCCGGCGATCTACGGCGCCGACAAGCTCTCCAATGTCAGCGTTCTGCGCCGCACTTACGCGGAGCAGGGGGAGAAGGTCGGCGACGAGTTCGAGGCGCCGCTGGACGTCAAGGAAGCGGTCTGGCGCGCCGACCTGGAGATGCTGCGCCGAGAGGCCCCGCAGCTGCCGTTCCTCGACCAGCTCGAGGCCGAGCTCGACGCCCTCAAAGAGAATCGGGGCCGTCGGGTTCGGGCTGATCTGAGCTGAGCCGACGCTTCAACGGCAGCGCCAGCCAGAACCCGACGAAGACAAGCAAGGTGGCCGCGCCGGTGACGATCATCGCGCTGGTGCCGAACATGACGTCGGTGATCAGCATGATCGCCCCGGTCATCGCCAGCGCCAGGCAGGCGAGGCCGGCGATCGCGAACCTGTTGGCGAGGAAGACGAGCTGCTTCTTCTGCTGCATCCGGAAGGTCAGCCGGTGGTAGGCGGTGGGCGAGATCAGCAGCACCGCCGAGAGGGCCGTCAGCAGCAGCGTCGCGAAGTAGACCCGCTCCTGGAAGGGCGTGATTTTCGTGAAGTTCTGCTGGAAGGGGACCGCGAGCAGGAAGGCGAACAGCACCTGGACGCCCGGCAGCGCGACGCGCAGCTCCTGCAGCAGCTCGCCGAGGTTGCGGTCGAGCCGTTCGCCCTCGGACTCCTCGCGGCCGGACGGTCGTTCTCCCATCCGCTCACGATATTCGAAGCGGCCGAGCCCGCCAATCGCCCGACCGGCGGCGGATTCGCGACTAGGATCGCGCGATGGGACGGCTGGCGGTGATCCTCGGCAGCAACGCGCTCGGCCCGGGTGGGGACGAGATCGCCGCGGCGGCGGCGGAGCACGGGGCGGCGATCGTGCAGCGGCACGGCAGCGACGACCCCTACCTCCTCCCGCACCAGATCGACCACGCGGCGAACCTGCGGCCGCTGCTCGAGCAGGGCTGTGACCGGGTCCTGGCGATCGGCTCGGTCGGCTCGCTGAAGCCGGAGCTCGGGGTCGGCAGCCTCGTCTGCCCGGACGACTTCATCGCACCGGGCGTCGGCTCGTCGATCTTCCCCGACCAGCGCGCGCATTCCGCCCCCGGCTTCGACCCTCGCTGGCGGCGCGAAGTGATCGCCGCCTGGGAGGCGGGCGGACAGCCGGTGCGCGACGGCGGCGTCTACTGGCAGACGGTCGGCCCCCGCTTCGAGACCCCGGCGGAGATCCGGATGATGGCTCCGCATGCCGACGTGGTGGGCATGACCATCGCGGCCGAGTGCGTCGTCGCCGGCGAGCTCGGGCTCGACTACGCGGCGCTCTGCATGGTGGACAACCTCGCCAACGGGCTCGGCCCCGAGACGCTCACCATCGCCGCGATGGAGGCCGACCGGGTGACCAATGCGGCCCACCTTCGCGAGGGACTGGCGGCCGTGCTGCCGCGCCTCGGGGCGGTCGGGCGATGAAGGCCGAGTCGACTTAGTGGCCCACAGGGGTGCACAACTCGACTGCGAGCGTGGCTGATGGCGCTGGCGGTCACCGGGGCCTCGCTTTACGGCGAGGTTGTCGGGCTGCGCTGCGAGAACGGGACGATCGCCGCGCTCGGCCCCGAGGTCGCGCCGCAGCCGGGCGACGAGACGATCGACGCTCGCGGCGGCGCCCTGGTGCCGCCACTGCTGAACGGCCATACCCACGCGGCGATGACCCTGTTTCGCGGCTCCGGCGGCGACCTGCCGCTGATGCCCTGGCTGGAAGAGAAGATCTGGCCGGTCGAGGGGAAGCTCGAGGCCGAGGACGTCTACTGGGGCACCCGGCTCGCCTGCGTGGAGATGATCCGCACCGGCACGACCCGGTTCTGGGACATGTACTGGCAGCCGGAGGCGACGGCGCGGGCGGTCGCCGACGCCGGGCTGAGGGCGACGATCGGGGCGCCGCTCTTCGACCAGGACGGCGACGGCGAGCGCATGCGAGCCTCGGCCCGCGACAGCCTCGACCAGCTCTCCGAGCTGGGGCCCGACGTCTCCCCCGCCCTCGCCCCGCACTCGATCTACATGGTCAGCGAGGAGTCGCTGCGCTGGATCGCCGAGCTCGGCGCCGAGCGCCAGGTGCCGATCCACATCCATCTCTCCGAGACCGAGCAGGAGGTGCAGGACTGCATCGGGCAGCACGGGCTGCGGCCCGGCTTCTACCTGGACCGGCTGGGGATGCTGAACGAGCGCACCGCTCTCGCCCACGGCGTCTGGCTCGACCCCGACGAGCTGGCGCTGATCGCCGAGCGCGGCGCCACCGTCGTCACCAACCCGGTCGCCAACATGAAGCTGGCGGTCGGCGGCGTCTTCCCCTATCCGGCGGCGCGGACCGCCGGCGTCGCCGTCGGCCTCGGCACCGATGGCGCCGGCTCCAACGACTCACTCGACCTGATGGCCGACCTGAAGGTCTTCGCGCTGGCCCAGAAGCACGCCGCCGGCGACCCGACCGCGCTGGGGGCGGCCGAGGCATGGGGGATCGCCGCCGGCCGGCGCGCACCGCTGCTCGGCGCCGCTGCGGCGCCGGCAGCCGGCGAGCCGGCCGATTTCCTCCTCCTGCGCCCCGACGCCCCCGAGCTGGCGATCGGCGACCTCGCCTCGAACCTCGTCTACGCCGCCTCGGGCTCCGTCGTCGAGACCACCGTGGTCGGCGGCCGGGTGCTGATGCGCGACGGCGAGGTCCCCGGCACCGAAGAGGTCGTCGCCCGGACCGCCGAGCGAGCGCGGCGGCTGGGCCTTTAGCGCGCGAGCCGGGCAGCGCCGGCGTATAGGCTCGTTGTGGTGCCCACGGCTGCAGCCGCCACCGAGAAGGAGTCAGCGCCTGGGGCTTCCCCGGTTCGCTTCGAGGGCGCGACCAAACGCTACGGCGACTCCGACGTCCCCGCGGTCGACCATCTGACACTGGAAGTCCCGGCCGGGGAGATCTGCGTCCTCGTCGGCCCTTCCGGCTGCGGCAAGACGACGGCGATGCGGATGGTCAACCGCACCGTCGAGATGTCCGAGGGCGACATCCTGATCGGCCGCCGGTCGGTGCGCGATCGGGACCCGGCACGGCTGCGGCGGGAGATCGGCTACGTGATCCAGGAGGTCGGTCTCTTCCCCCACCGCACGATCGGCCAGAACGTCGCCGCGGTTCCGCAGCTGCTGGGGTGGGAGAAGGAGCGGATCGGCGCCCGCACCGCCGAGCTGTTGGAGCTTGTCGGGCTCGAAAGCGACCTCGCGGACCGCTACCCGACGCAGCTCTCCGGCGGCCAGCAGCAGCGCGTCGGCGTCGCCCGGGCGCTCGCCGCCGACCCACTGGTGATGCTGATGGACGAGCCCTTCGGCGCGATCGACCCGATCAACCGCGAGCGCCTGCAGAACGAGTTCCTGCGCCTGCAGGCGGAGATCCGCAAGACGGTCCTCTTCGTCACCCACGACATCGACGAGGCGATCAAGATGGGCGACCGGATCGCGGTCATGCGCGAGCACGGCAGGGTCGAGCAATACGCGACCCCGGCCGAGCTGCTGATGGCGCCCGCGACCGAGTTCGTCGAGGACTTCGTCGGCGCCGACCGGGCACTGAAGCGCCTGGCGCTGATGCGGGTCGCCGACATCGACCTCTGGGAGGCGCCGCTGGCCTACGTCGGCCAGCCCACCGCCGAGGTGCGGGCGAAGCTGGCAGCCCCCGACGTCGACGTCCCCTACCCACTGCTGGTCGACAGCGAGCGCCGGCCGCTGGGCTGGCTGTCGGAGCGCGACCTCGCCGGCGAGGTCGTGCCCAAGCGCCCGGACTCTCCCCTCGGGCCGGTGCTCGAGCTCGACGACGTGATGCGCGACGCGCTCGCCGACATGCTCCAGGGCGGTGCGCAGTACGCCGCCGTCGTCGACCGCACCCGCAGGGTCGCCGGCGTCCTCTCGGTCGAGATCATCTCCGAGTTCCTCGTCTCGCCCAAGGCGAAAGAGGACGAGCATGGAGCCGCCGACCGGCCGCTCGGCAGGTCTGAGAATGATTAGCGCGCCCCTGCTTGCCGCGGTCGGTGAAGTGGGCAAAGGCTTCGTCCACAAACGAACCTCCGGAACCCTGCCGTGCCAGGCGCGACACGAAGTCTTCTGCTTCGATTGGGCAAGGAACCACATCGATCGCTACGCCACGCCGACCCTGCAGCACCTGGAACTCGTCGTCCTCTCGGTCCTGCTCGGTTTCGCGGTTGCCTTCGCCCTCGCGCTCGTCGCCCATCGAACGAGCTGGCTGCGGCCGCCGCTGCTGGCCGCCACCGGTGTCCTCTACACGATCCCCAGCCTGGCGTTTTTCTTCCTGCTCCTGCCGGTCACGGGGTTGGGCCGCGACACGGCGATCATCGTGCTTGCCGCCTACACGTTGCAGATCATCTACCGGAACACGATCCTCGGCCTCGCCAACGTCCCCGCACCGGTGAAGGATGCGGCTCGGGGCATGGGCCTCACCGACCGCCAGATCCTCTGGCGGGTCGAGTTGCCGCTGGCGATGCCCGAGATCATCGCCGGGCTGCGGATCGCCACCGTGAGCACCGTCGCGATCGCGACGCTGGCGGTGTTCATCGGGGCCGGGGGATTGGGCACGCAGATTTACGGGAGCGGCAACCTCAGCTTTCCGACCAGCATCATCATCGCCGCCACCATCGCGATCCTGATGGCCCTCGCCCTCGACGCCTTGCTGGTGACCGGGCAGCGGCTGACGACGCCGTGGCGGAAAGCGAGGACGGCATGAGTGCGCTCCATCCGGTCCTCGCCTCGTTCGGCGGGGCGATCGAATTCATCTTCACCCCGCAGGCCTCGAACGTGACCGGCGGCAAGACCGTGGGGGGATTCTCACAGGCGCTGGAACTGACTCTGAAGCAGCTCGAGGTCACGGTACTGGCGGTGGCGCTGGCGCTGATCGTCGCCCTTCCGCTGGGCCTCTACCTCGGTCACCGGGGCAAGGGTGAATGGCTCGCCGTCGCGATCGGCAACGCCGGCCGAGCCATACCGGAGCTGGCGCTGATCGCCCTCGTCGCGGCACTGATCGGGGTCGGAATCGTCAACGTCACCCCCGCTCTGGCGGTCCTCGGAATACCGCCGATCCTCACCAACGCCTATGTCGGCGTCCGGCAGGTCGACCCCTCGGCCGTCGACGCCGCACGCGGGATGGGTATGAGCGAGCTGGAGATCATCCGCAGGGTCGAGCTTCCTCTGGCGATCCCCACCGTCATGGGTGGCGTCCGCGGCGCCACGATCGCGATCGTCGCCACCGCGACGATCGCCCCGCTCGCCGGCGTGCTCACCCTTGGCGACTTCATCATCAACGCAAGCATCTACGGCGAAAACGGGAGACTGGCCGGTGCGATCCTGGTCGCATTGCTGGCCTTGGTGCTCGAGTTTTCCCTGGCCGGAGTTCAGCGTCTTCTCACTTCGGAAGGATTGAACGTGAAGACGGCTTGAAGTGTCTGAAACCCACACCAAGGAGGCAACCGTGAGGATGGATCAATCGAGGCTGCGAGCGGTGCTCGCGGCGTTGCTCGCGCTGGCGTTGACGCTAGGCGTCGCCGCCTGCGGGGGCGGCGGCAACAGCAGCAGCTCCAGCACCGAATCGAGCGAAGAAGGGGGCGAAGCCGCGGCTGCGATCAAGTCGAATCCCGCGAACGGCAAAGTCAGCCTGACGGTCGGCTCGAAGAACTTTCCCGAACAGGAAATCCTCGGCGAAATCTACGCGCAGGCCCTCACGGCGGCCGGGTACAAGGTGAGGAGCGCGCTGAACCTGGGCTCCGAAACCGTCGCCCTGAAGGCGGTCAAGACCGATCAGATATCCGGATACCCGGAGTACGCGAGCACCGCGCTCACCTCTTTCTTCGGGCTCGAACCCGAAGAAGTCCCCTCCGACGCGACCGAAGCGTGGGAAAAGGCGAAAGCGGAATTCGAAAAGGAAGGGCTGACGGCGTTCGCCCCGACCCCGTTCGCCAGCGCCAACGCGGTGGGAACGCTGAGGAAGACGGCGGAAAAATACGGGCTCGAAAACATCTCCGACCTCAAGGGCGTCTCCGAAAAACTGACCCTCTACGGCTCACCCGAGTGCCGCCAGCGGATCGACTGCCTCGCCGGGCTCGAAAAACTGTACGGCCTGAAGTTCAAGAAATTCGTCCCGGTGGACATCAGCCTCCGCTACACGGTGCTCGAAAATGGACAGGCCGACCTCTCGATCCTCTTCACCACCGATCCGCAGCTGGCGGCGGAGAAGGACAAGTTCGTGATCCTCGAAGACGACAAGCACGTGTTCCCGGCCGGGAACGTCATCTTCGTGACCAAGAAGTCGACCGCCGAAGAAGCGGGCCCCGACTATGAAAAGACGATCGTCGCAGTCCAGAAGGGCCTGACCCTGCCGGTGATGCAGGAGCTCGACGCCCGCGTCGAACTCGAAAAGCAGACCCCCAAGGAAGCCGCCGCGGCCTACCTCAAGTCCGCCGGCTACACGCACTAACCACCTGTTGACCGGCCGATCTCCGGTGACAAGACCGGAGATCGGCCGGTCGACCTACCGGGCGGTGGCGAGGGTGCGCTTGCTGCGCAGGCGGGCGAAGGAGACGTGGGCCGCCCAGGCGGCGGAGATGCCTGAGATGCCGGCCAGGAGCAGGGCGACGCGAGGGTCGTAGGCCTGGGCGAGCCAGCCGGCCAGCGGTCCGCCGATCGGCGTCGAGCCGAGGAAGACGACGGAGTAGAGCGCCATTACCCGCCCGCGCATCTCGGGCGAGACGGCGAGCTGAAGGGTCGAGTTGATCGTCGCCGCGAAGGTCACCGAGGCGGCGCCGAGCAGCGCCAGGACCGGGATCTCCAGGGCCAGCGTCGGCATCGCCGCGGCCAGCAGGGCGGCGACCCCGAAGGCCAGCGCGCCGCCGGCGATCAGTCGCGGTCCGGTGCGCCCGTGGGCGCCGTTGACGAGGGCGCCGGCGATCGAGCCGACGCCCATCGCCGAGACCAGCACCGCATAGGCGGAGGCGCCGCCGTCGAAGCTGAACCTGGCCAGCAGCGGCAGCACGACCTGGAAGTTGAAGCCGAGCGTGCCGACCAGGGCCATCAGCGCCAGCGGCAGCGCCAGCTCCGGGGTGCAGCGGACGTAGCGGAGGCCGGCGCGGATCGCGCCCGGCTCACGCTCGGCCACGGGGGCCGCCTGCAACCGCCGCGGGTCCATGCTGCAGAGGGCGAAGATCATCGCCGCGAAGCTGAGGGCGTTGAGGCCGAAGCAGGGCACGACGCCGAAGCCGGCGATCAGCAGGCCGGCCAGCGCCGGGCCGACGATCCGCGCCGACTGGACGATGACGCTGTTGAGGCTGACCGCGTTGACGACACGGTCGGCCCCGACCATCTCGTAGACGAAGCTCTGGCGGGTCGGGTTGTCGACGGAGTTGACCAGCCCCATCGCGAAGACGGCGAGGAACACCATCCAGGGGGCGGCGATACCGGTCGCGGTGACGGCGAACAGGCCCAGTGCGGGAATCGCCATCAGCGTCTGGGTGATGATCAAGAGCCGACGCTTCGACATGCGGTCGGCGAGCAGGCCGCCCCAGGCGCCGAAAAGCAGCATCGGCAGGAACTGCAGGGCGGTCGTGAGGCCGACGGCGACGCCGCTGTCGGTGAGGCTGAGGATCAGCCAGATCGCCGCCACCGTCTGCATCCAGGTGCCGGACAGGGAGATCAGCTGACCGGCGAAATAGCGCCGGTAGTTGGGCACCTCGAGCGAGTTGAAGGAGCGGCGCAGGTGGTACCTCACCCGCGACCATCCTCCTGCATCTGCTCGAGGATCTCGGACGCTCGTTCGAGGGTTGCGACCTCGTCGGCGGAGAGGTCGCGCATGCGCCGCGCCAGGTAGGCGTTCTTGCGCCGCCGCAGGCGCCGCAGGCGCTCGCGGCCGGCGGCGTTAACGCTGACCAGGGAGCTGCGCCCGTCGGTGGGGTCCGCCGTGCGCTCGACCAGGCCCTCCCGTTCGAGACAGCCGAGGGTGCGGGTGACGGTCGGCCGCTTGACCCGCTCGATCTCCGCCAGCTCGCTCGGGGTGAGCGGGCCGAAGCGGTCGATCGTCGCCAGTGCGGCGGTCGAGGTCGGGGTCAGGCCCGTCGCCTCCGAGGCGGCCTCCTGCCGCAGCCTCCGCGCGGTGCGCACGATCGCCAGTCGCAGCCTTGCGGCGGAATCGGTGAGCGGGGTGTTCTTGGCCTCTGGCGTCATTGATTAGCGTTGATAATTAGTTTAGCAAATCAGTTGCCTCCGGACCCCGCGAGCAGCTCGAGCATCTTCTGGTGGTAGGCCACGCCGGCCATGAGCGTCCGCTCCGACCTCTCGTAGCCCTCCGCTGCCCTGGCCTGCTCCAGATAGCCGCCCAGCTCCTCGAGCTTCTCGCGGTGCCAAGCCGCGCGTGCCTCGAGCAGGGCGGCCGGGTCGGCGCCGGCGAAGACTTTGAGCAGCAGTTCGTCGCGCATCTGAGGGGGCGCGGCGGTCGGCTCGGCGGCCCAAGCGGCCAGGGCCTCGCGGCCGGCGTCGGTGAGCGCGTAGATCCGGCGCCTCCGGCCGCCCGACTCCTGGCGCGCCGAGAGATAGCCCGCCGCGGCGAGTCGCGCCGGCTCCTCGTAGGCGGTCGTGTGGGGGACCGGCCAGAAGTTCTCGATCGAGCGCTCCAGCGCCTGCTTGATCTCGTAGGAGGTCGCCTCGCCGAACTCGTCGAGCAGCGCCAGCAGGGCGTAGGAGGTGCCGGTGAGCCGGATCTCGGGGTTGCTTTTCATAGTTCCAGGCGTATAGTACGGAACGAACGGTGCAAAGCAACAGGCAGGAGGTCCAGATGCCCGCCACCGATCCCGACAAGCCCCTCGTCCCCGATCGCTCCGACTACGACGCGGTGATCGTCGGCGCCAGCCTCGCCGGCTGCGCGACCGCGATCGTGCTCGGCCGGGCCGGCGTCCGGGTCGCCCTGGTCGAGAAGCAACCCGACCCCGACGCCTACAAGCGGATGTGCTCGCACTACATCCAGGCTTCCGCGGTGCCGACGATCGATCGGCTCGGCCTGCTGGGGCCGATCCTGGCGGCGGGAGGCGTGCGCTCCAGGGTGCATGCCTGGACGAGATGGGGATGGATCGAGCCCCCCGCGGACGAGGCCCTCGCCGGGGTCAACCTGCGCCGCGAGGTGCTGGACCCGATGGTGCGCGAGATGGCTGCCTCGACCGCCGGCGTGGAGCTGATGCTCGGCTTGGCGGCGGAGCGGCTTCTGCGCGACGACGGAGGCTTCCACGGCGTCGTAGTCCGCGATCGCGACGGCGACGAGACCGAGCTGCGGGCACCGCTGACGGTCGGCGCCGACGGCCGTGACTCCCGCATCGCCGAGCTCTCGGGCGTCCCGAACAAGACCTTTCCCCATGGGCGCATCGCCTACGGGGGCTACTTCGAGGGCCCGGCGCCCGCGGTTGCTCCGGACGCGTCTTTCTGGATGCTCGATCCGCAATGGGCGGCGGCCTTCCCGACCGACAGCGGCCTCACCTTCTACGCGGCGATGGTGACCAAGGACCGGCTGCCCGACTTCAAACGCGACCCCGAGCGGGCGCTCGTCTCCTTCGTCTCCAGCGTCCCCGAAGCGCCGCCGATCCTCGAGGGGCGCCTGGTCGAACCGGTGCTCGGCAAGATCGACATGCTGAACAAGATGCGGGTCCCGGTTGCCCCGGGCCTGGCTCTGGTCGGCGACGCCGCGCTCGCCACCGACCCGCTGTTCGGGGTCGGCTGCGGCTGGGCGATGCAGTCGGGAGAGTGGCTCGCCGACAGCGTCGCTCCGGCGCTGCGGGGTGAGGAGGGGCTGGACGACGGGCTGTCCCGCTACCGGCGCCGGCACCGGCGCGCCCTGCGGGGTCACGCCTTCCTGATCCACGACTACGCGACCGGGCGGCGGATGCAACCGCCCGAACGGGCGCTCTTCGCGGCCGCGGCCCGTGACCCGAAGATGGCGAGGGAATTCATCACCTTCGGGACCCGAAGCGCGGGGCCGGCGCGCATGTTCGCGACCATGATGCCGCGGGCGATCGCCGTCAACGCGCGCCACGCCCTCGCCCGATGAGCAGCACGATCGAGCGCTCGCGAATCGCGGTCGGCGCGGCGCGGCCGCGGCTGCTGCAGGCGGGTCCGGCGGACGGCCGCGAGGCGGTCGTCTTCGTCCACGGCAATCCGGGCTCGGCCGACGATTGGGAGCGGCTCGCCGGCGCCGCCGCGGGAACCGGCCTGCGCGCCGTGGCCCTCGACCTCCCCGACTTCGGCGAGACGGATGCGCCGCCGGGCTTCGAGCACAGCGCCCCCGGGCACGCGATGTTCCTCGGCGAAGCGCTGGAGGAGCTGGGGATCGACCGCGTCCATCTCGTGGTCCACGACTTCGGCGGTCCGATCGGCCTGGTCTGGTCGGCGATGAACCCCGACGCGCTCGTGAGCGTGACGCTGATCGATACTGGCATCCTGCCCGGCTACCGCTGGCACCGCCTGGCCCGGATCTGGCGCACCCCGCGGCTCGGCGAGCTCTTCCAGGCGATCACGACGGGCCGCGCCTTCCGCTTCCTGCTCAACCGCGGCGAGCCACGGGGGCTGCCGCGCGAGTTCCTCGACCGGATGTACGACCAGTTCACGCCGCGCACCCGCAGGGCCGTCCTCGCCCTCTACCGCGCCACCGACGACCCCGGCGCCGCGGCGACCGAGTTCGCGGCGCTGATGGCCCCGCGCGACATCCCGGCCCTCGTCATCTGGGGCGAACACGACGCCTACCTGCCCTCGAAGTTCGCCGCCCGCCAGCGCGACGCCTTCCCCTCCGCCGAGGTCCACGTCCTCCCCGCCGGCGGCCACTGGCCCTACGTCGACGCCGCCGACACCGTCGAACGCCTGCTGGTCGAATTTCTCGGGCGCATCACCAGCAACGCCAACGTCAGGTAGCTGAAGCGAAACCCTAGGCCGCGAAGCGGGCTTCGGAGCGGGCGAGGCCGATGTGAAATCCTCCGGCGATGCCAGGACCGCGGCGATGACCGACGTCGGCGAGGCCGGCGACAAGCGCTGGATCGCCCTGATCCTGCTCTGCGTGGCCCAGTTCGTGGTCGTCCTCGACGCCTCGATCGTCAACGTGGCGCTGCCGACGATCGGCAAGGCGCTCGATTTTTCGGAGAGCAACCTGCCCTGGGTGGTCAATGCCTATGTGCTCACCTTCGGCGGCTTCCTCCTGCTCGGCGGGCGCATGGCCGACCTGCTGGGCCGGCGCCGCATCTTCATGGCCGGCCTGATCCTCTTCGCGCTCGCCTCGCTGGCCGGAGGCCTCGCCACCAACGCGGGCCAGCTGATCGCCGCCCGCGCCGTCCAGGGCCTGGGGGCCGCGATCCTCTCCCCCGCCGCCCTCTCGATCGTCGCCACCACCTTCCGCGACGGCGCCGAGCGCAACAAAGCGCTCGGGGTCTGGGGCGCGGTGGCGGGATCCGGCGGGGCCGCCGGAGTCCTCCTCGGCGGCGTCCTCACCGAAGGGCTGGGCTGGGAATGGGTGCTCTGGGTCAACGTCCCGATCGGCATCGCCGCCGCCGCGATCGCCCCCAGCCTGATTGCCGAAACCCGCGACGAAGGTGAGATCCGCCATTTCGACGCCGCCGGCGCGGTGACGATTACGGCCGGGCTCTCGATCCTCGTCTACGCGCTCGTCGACGCCAACTCCGCCGGCTGGGGATCGCCGCAGACGATCGGGCTGCTGGCCGTCGCCGCGATCCTGCTCGCCGCCTTCGTCGCGATCGAGCGGCGTTCGCGGGCGCCGCTCGTGCCCTTCTCGATCTTCCGCATCCGCACGATCACCGGCGCCAACGTCGTCGGGCTCCTGGTCGGCGCCTCGCTCTTCTCGATGTTCTATTTCATCTCTCTCTACATGCAGCAGGTGCTCGGCTACAGCCCGATCAAGACCGGCCTCTCCTACCTGCCTTTGGCGGTCTCGATCATCCTCTCAGCCGGAATCGCCTCGCAACTGGTGACCAAAGTCGGTTTCAAGCCGATCCTCGCCGCCGGCATGGTCCTGATCGCGGCCGGGCTGCTCTGGTTCTCCCAGATCTCGGTCGACGGCAGCTACCTCGCCGACATCCTCGGTCCCTCGCTGCTGGCCGCGGTCGGGCTCGGCTTCGCCTTCGTGCCGGTGACGATCGCCGCCGTCTCCGGGGTCTCCGACCAGGACCAGGGCCTGGCCAGCGGCCTGATCAACACCTCCCAGCAGGTCGGCGGCGCCCTCGGCCTGGCGATCCTCGCCGCCGTCTCGATCTCCGTCACCGGCTCCTCGACCGACCCGAGCGTGCTGACCGAAGGTTTCCAGTCCGCCTTCCTCTTCGGCGCCGGTTTCGCGATCCTCGGGCTCGTCGCCACCCTGCTGCTGATCCGCAGCTCCGACAGCCGGGCCCACGTCGAGCTCGGCGCCGAGCCCGCGGTCGCCGACGAGACCGGCGGCGGATAGCGCCCCGTTGCGCCGCTCGCCGTCGCAGCGGTTAGGGTGAGCGAGTTCCCCTTCGCCTTCGCCATCCGGTTCTCGCTCTCGCGGCCCTGCTGCTGCTCAGCCTCGGCCTCTTCGGGCTCGTATCCCATAGCGGCGCCGCGGAGACGGGTCTCGTCCCGGTCGAATCGGCTGCCTGCGGACCGGTCCAGTACGGCGGCCAGACCGCGGCTGAGACCCTGATCGTCTCCGACCTGCCCCTGCAGGGCGACTCGCGCCGGCGCTCGACGCAGATGAACGACGCGATCCGCCTCGTCCTCGAAGCTGCCGGCTGGCGCGCCGGCGGGCGCACCGTGGCCTTCCAGGCCTGCGACGACTCCAACGCCAAGACGGGGCTCTGGACGAAGGCCCGGTGCCAGGCCAACGCCCGCGCCTACGCCGCCACCCCCGCCGTCCTCGGCGTGATCGGCACCTACAACTCAGGTTGCGCCGAAGCGATGATCCCGATCCTCGGCAAGGCGCCGAACGGCGGCCTGCAGATGATCTCCCCCGGCAACACCCTGATCTGCCTCACCCAGTCCAGCCCCAGCTGCGGCAAGGGCGAGCCGAAGAGCCTCTACCCGAATCGGCGCAACTACGCCCGGGTCGTCCCCAACGACGCCTACCAGGGCGCCGGTCTGGCGAGCTTCGCCAAGCAGCAGGCAATTCACCGGGCCTACGTCCTCTACGCGGGCAAGGACCCGACCAGCCTGGGACAGGCGAAGACCTTCCGCGGCGCCGCCCAGGAGCTCGGCATCCAGGTCGTCGGCTTCAGGTCCTGGAACGTCAAGGCCTCCGGTTACACCGGCCTGATGCGGACGGTCGCCGGCGCGGCGCCGGACGCCATCCTCCTCGCCGGCTTGACGGAGTCCAACGGGGCGCGGCTGATCAAGGACAAGGTCGCGGTGCTCGGCCCGAACAGCGGCGTCAAGCTGCTCGCCCCCGACGGCTTCGCACAGCAGTCGACGATCGACCTCGCCGGGGCGGCCTCGAAGGGGATGTTCGCCAGCGTCCCGGGCCAGGTGCCACAGAACCTGAAGGGCGCCGGAAAGAAGCTGGTCTCCGAACTGCAGAAGCAGACCAGCGGGCCGGTCGAACTGTATGCGCCGTACGCCGGGCAAGCGGCGAGCGTGCTGCTCGACGCGATCGACGCGAGCGGCGAACGGACCGGCGTGATCGACGCGGTCCGCGCCACCGAGGTGAAGAACGGCATCACCGGCAGCTTCGGCATCCTCCCCAGCGGCGACCCCAGCATCGGCCCGATCACCGTCTCCGTCGCCCGCAAGAGCTTCGTGCCGTTCCAGGTCGTCGAGCCCGGCCCGGCGCTGGTCCGGGCCGCCCGCCACGGCTGAGCAGCGAGTCCGTGCTCAGGCGCTGCGGTGGACGTCGGTCGCGGTTGCCTGGTCGCGCGGCCGAACGACGATCTCGTCGACGTTGACGTGGGCGGGCAGCTCGACTGCCCAGCGGATGCACTCGGCGACGTCGGCGGCGCTCAACGGCGTCATCCCCGCGTAGACCTTGGCCGCGGCCTCCTCGTCGCCGGCGAAGCGGACCAGGGAGAACTCGGTCTCCACCATCCCCGGCATGATCTCGGTCACCCGCACCGGTTCGCCCAGCAGCTCCAGGCGCAGCGTCCGCAGCGCCGCCCGCTGGGCGTGCTTGGCGGCGGTGTAGCCGCCGCCGCCGCGGTAGACCTCGAAGGCGGCGATGCTGGTCACGGCGACGACGTGACCGTCGCCGGACTCGAGCAGTCGCGGCAGCAGAGCCTTGGTCATCCGCACAGTCCCCAGCACGTTCGCCTCGTACATCCAGCGCCAGCGCTCTTCGTCGGCCTCTGCGACCGGCTCCAGCCCGACGGCGCCGCCGGCGTTGTTGACCAGCACGTCGCAGGCGTCGACCCGACCGGCGAAGGCGGCAACCGACTCGGGGTCGGTGACGTCGAGGGCGATCGCCTCGCCGCCGACCTCGTCCGCCAGTTCCCGCAGGCGGTCGAGCCGGCGGGCGCCGAGGACCGTCCGGTACCCCGCTCCGGCCAGCGCCCGCGCCGTCGCCGCGCCGATTCCGCTGGAGGCGCCCGTGATCACCGCGGTTCGTGCCATCGCCGCGAACACTAGGGGTACGCGCCGCCGCGTCGAAACAATCGCGGTGAGCTCCAAGGTCGCAATCGAGCCCCTGCGCTGCGAGCCGGGGATGGACGCGCGCAGCACCCGGGTCGCCGAACGGCTGAACACGCCGATGTTGATCGCGGCGGCGCTGACCCTGCCGACCGTGGCGATCAGCGAGGCGCACCCGGGCGGCTTGCTTCAGGACCTCGCCCATGCGCTCAACTGGATCACCTGGACCGCCTTCGTCGTCGAGCTGGTGGTGATGCTCGCCGTCGTCCCCGACCGCCGGGCCTGGATCCGCCGCCACCCGCTCGACGTGATCCTCGTCTTCCTGACGCCGCCGATCCTGCCGGCCGGCCTGCAGAGCCTGCGCGTCCTCCGTCTGCTCCGCCTCCTGCGACTGCTGCGGCTGGCCCAGCTCTCGCGCGCGGTCTTCTCGCTGCAGGGCCTGCACTACGCGATGCTGCTGGCGGTGCTGACCGTGGTCGGCGGCGGCACGGTCTTCGTCGCCGTCGAGCGCCACGACCAGCACCTGACCGCCTGGGAAGGCGTCTACTGGGCGTTGACGACGATGACCACCCTCGGCTCCGATATCCAGGCGAAGACGACCGGCGGGCAGATCGTCACCGTCTGCATCCTCGTCGTCGGCATCGGCTTCGTCGCCCTCCTCACCGGCGCCTTCGCCCAGCGCTTCCTCGCCCCCGAAATCGCCGAGATCGAGGAAGAGCTGGAAGAGGAGCAGATGACCGCGGAGGCGCTGGCGCTGCGCGAACTGCGCAGCGTCCAGGAACAGCTGCAGGCGCTCGAGGTCGCGGTCGAGCGGATCGTCGACCAGCGCGGAACCTAGTCCTCGTCGGCGCGCTCCTCGGCGATCTTCGTCTCGAGCTCTTTCATCACTTCGGGATCGCGCAGGGTGGTGACGTCGCCGAGCGCCCGTCCCTCGGCGATGTCGCGCAGCAGCCGCCGCATGATCTTCCCGGAGCGCGTCTTCGGCAGGTCGTCGGCCCAGATGACCCGTTTCGGGCGGGCGAATTTGCCGATCCGCTCGGCAACTTCGCCGCGGATGCCGACGACCAGCTGTTCGCTCGGCTCGGTGCCGCCGCGCAGGGTGACGAAGGCGCAGATCGCCTGGCCGGTGTCGTCGTCGGACTGGCCGATCACCGCCGCCTCGGCGACTTTCTCGTGGGCGACGATCGCCGACTCGACCTCGGCGGTCGAGAGCCGGTGTCCGGAGACGTTGACGACGTCGTCGATGCGCCCGATCACCCAGAAGTAGCCGTCGGAGTCGCGGCGGGCGGCGTCGCCGGCCAGGTAGCGCTCGGTGCCGAAGCGCGAGAAGTAGGTCTCGACGAAGCGCTCGTCCTCCCTGTAGAGAGTGCGCAGCATCGAGGGCCAGGGCCGTTCGAGGACCAGCAGCCCCTGGCCTTCGGCGATCGGCTCGCCCGTCCGCTCGTCGACCACCTCGGCGTCGATGCCGGGGAAGGGCAGGGTCGCCGAGCCCGGCTTGGTCGCGGTGATCCCCGGCAGCGGCGTGATCATGATCGCGCCGGTCTCCGTCTGCCACCAGGTGTCGACGATCGGGCAGCGGCCGCCGCCGATCACCTCGCGGTACCAGAGCCAGGCCTTCGGGTTGATCGGCTCGCCGACCGAGCCGAGCAGGCGCAGCGAGGAGAGGTCGTATTTCTGGGGAATCTCGGCCCCCCACTTGATGAAGGTGCGGATCGCCGTCGGCGCGGTGTAGAGGATCGTCGCCTTGTAGCGTTCGATCAGCTCCCACCAGATCCCCTGGTGAGGGTAGTCCGGCGCTCCCTCCCACATCACGCTGGTGGCGCCGTTGGCAAGCGGGCCGTAGACGATGTAGGAGTGGCCGGTGACCCAGCCGACGTCGGCGGCGCACCAGTAGACGTCGGTCTCCGGCTTGAGGTCGAAGACGTAGCGGTGGGTGGCGGCGACGCCGGTCATGTAGCCGCCGGTGGTGTGGAGTATCCCCTTCGGCTTGGCGGTCGAACCGGAGGTGTAGAGGATGTAGAGCGGGTGCTCGGCCTCCATCGGCTCGGCCGGGCACTCGGCGGCGGCCGCCTCCATCACCTCGTCGTAGAAGACGTCGCGGCCGTCGGTCATCGGGCAGTCGACCCCGGTGGCGCGGACGACGACGATCGTCTCCAGGCCCTCGAGGTCTCGCATGTGATCGTCGACCTGCGACTTGATCGGCGCCGTTTTGCCTTTGCGGCGGGCACCGTCGACGGTGACCAGCACCTTCGCGTCGGAGAACTCCATCCGCTCCCGCACCGACTCGGGCGAGAAGCCGCCGAAGACGACGTTGTGGGGGGCGCCGATGCGGGCGCAGGCGAGCATCGCTACGGCCACCTCGGGGATCATCGG
The DNA here is from genome assembly GCA_036403715.1 of Solirubrobacterales bacterium. Lineage (GTDB taxonomy): Bacteria > Actinomycetota > Thermoleophilia > Solirubrobacterales > 70-9 > VAYN01. The sequence continues at coordinate 83,752 of DASWQL010000038.1, read as the reverse complement.
CAGGTAGATCCCGACCACATCGCCCTTACCGACGCCGAGGTCCTTGAGCGCGTTGGCGAAGCGCTGGACGTCGCGGTGGAGGTCGGCATAGGTGATCTCGCGCTCCTCGCCCTGCTCGCCGCGCCAGTGGTAGGCGACCCGGCCGCCGTTGCCGGCCTCGACGTGGCGGTCGAGGCAGTTGGCGGAGGCGTTGAGGCGACCGTCCTCGAACCACTTGTAGAAGGGCGGGTCGGAGTCGTCGAGGCCCACGCTGGGCTCGGTCTCCCAGTCGAGCAGCTCCAGAGCCTGGCGCTTCCACCAGGCCTCAGGGTCGGCGGCTGCTTCGTCGTAGACCTTGGGGTCGTTCCAGAGCGCCTGCTCGCGGAACTCCGGCGGCGGGTCGAAGCGTTCGATCTCCAGCATCGAGTCGAGCTTGCGCTCCAGGTCGCTCGATCTCTCCTCAGTTGCCACCAGACGTCTCCTTGCTCAGCGACCGAGTTTTCGAACCGGCAGAATCATCCGCCCAAAGGTCGCGTTCGTAACCGCGGCAAACGATGCATACCAGGCAGCGGCAGCCGTCGCCAGCCCGGCCCAACCGCCGGCTTCGATCACGCCTTCGCTTTCGTTCGCGTTGCCGATCCCGAGCAGGTAGAAGGTGATCGCGAGCAGGAAGAAGACCAGCGCCACCGCGACCGTGGTCCGCAGCGAGGCGATGAACATGTAGGTCGTGAAGATTCCCCAGGCGATCAGGAAGAGGCCGAGCGCGGAGCCGACGTCTGCGGGCGGGATATCGGCGGCAAAGAAGGTCACCAGCGCCCAGAACGAGAGCCAGAAGGCGCCGAACGAGGTGAAGGCCACGGCGCCGAAGGTGTTGCCGGTCCGGAACTCCCACATGCCCGCCAGCAACTGTGCGATCCCGCCGTAGGCAAGAGCCACGCCCAGCACCACCGGCTCGCCGCCGCGGCTGACGAGCCCGGCGTTGAACATGCTGAGGATGAAGGTGGTCAGGGCGAATGCGGCGAGCCCCAACGGCGCCGGGTCCGCCGGCGCCCATCCGGCACTCACTTCAGCCGCGGGTTCCCGAGCCGGCTCTCTCCTCGGGATAGATCCTGACTCCATGATGTTTCCTTCCCTCGCTGACTGGACGAACCCCAGACCTATCTCCAATACCCGTAGGCGGGGCGAACAATCAGCCGCGAAGGAAGAAGGCGGGCAGCAGACCTAGTAGCCGGGCGGGTGCCGGGCGATGAAGCCTTCAGGCGAGTCGACCCAGGGGCTGTGCCAGCGCGGGCCGGGGCCGCCGACGGTGTCGAAGGCGATGCCGGCGATCACCATCCAGGCGTGTTCGGCGTTGGCGTAGACGGTGATCCACCGGCCCGGGCCCGGTTCGCCCCAGGTCTCGAGGCCGGTCGAGTCGAGCGGGCTTTCGAGGAAGCCGCCGCCGTGCAGTGCGTAGCTGACCGCGCCCGAGCAGTCGTAGCCTTCCGATTCGAAGGAGCCGTGGCCGCCGCCCCAGATGTACGGGGTGTAGGCGATCGCGTTGGCCGCGGAGATCGCCGACCTGACCGCTGCCGGGGCCGAGGCCGGTGCGCTGGCTTCGCTTTCGGTGATCACCTGGGCTTCTTGGCCGGAGGTCAGCGGTGCCGGCACTTCGCCGGTCGGCGCCGGGGCTCCTTCGGAGGCGATCTGATTGGAGATCGAGGCGAGGTTGCTGCTGAGCGCTTCTTCGCGCGATTCGAGAGTTTCCATCGCCGCGCGCCGTTCGACCTGGGCGGACTTCAGTTCGGCGAAGCGGGACTCGGCTTCGGCGCGGGCCGCCGTCACTTCACGCTCGATCGCGGCGATCGAGTCGCGCGCTTCTTCCACCTTCTTGCGGTTGTCGGCGAGCTTGGCGACGGCGCCGGTGACTTCGTCGCGGAGCGTCTTGACCCGTTCGACCACCGAGTCGTCGTAGCTCTGGATCCGGTTCAGGTATTCGGTCTGCGCCGCCATCTCGGACCAGTCTTCGGAGCTGAGGATCGCGTTGACGACGTCCGGCGAGCCGGCCTCGTAGATCGCCACGAGGCGCTCGCGCAGGACGGCAAGGGCGCGGCCGAGCTGGGCACGCACCTCTTCCAGGTGTTCGCGTTCCTTTTCCAGTGCCGCCGTGGCGGCCTCGAGCTCGGCCTGCTTTTCGCTCAGTTCCGCCTCGACCGCGGCCTGCTTCTGGCGCAGTGCCGAGACTTCGCCGATCATCGAGTCGATCGCCCGGTTCTGTTCGGCGATCGTCGCCGCCAGCGCGCTCTGGTCTTCCCTGACGCCTTCGAGCTTGCCCTGGGTGGCTTCGAGCTTTTCCTGCGGGGTCTTGGCCGGCGCGCTCGCGACCGCCACCGTCAGAGCGCAGACGACGGCAAGCAAAAGCGCCGCGAAGAGCAGCGCGCGGCGCTTGCCTGAACTTGAATCGAGGAGGATCACAGCGACGCCGCGCAGGCTAGCGAAATGACCTCCGGATTGTTAGGAGTTGCTAATAACCTGCAACTTCGCTTGCAAATCGCGCCTTTTGGAGGAGTCGAGGGGTTCGCCTCGACTCCTCCTCGCAGGCGTGGCTAGGCGAGCAATTTGGCCTTGGCGCGGTCGAACTCCTCGGCGCTGAGGGCGCCCTTTTCCTTCAGCTCGTTGAGCTTGTGCAGTTCGTCGGCGGGGCTGGTGTGGGCCTGCTGGCGGACGTACTGGTCGAAATGCTGTTTGGCCTCGGCCTGGGCTTTGATCGTCCGTTCGCGCATCCCCGATCCGCGCACGATCAGGTAGATCAGGGCGGTCAGGAACGGGATGAACACCAGGAACAGGACCCAGGCGGCCTTCGCCCATCCCGACAGTTCGTGGTCGCGGAAGAGGTCGTTGAGGATCGTGATCAGGATCCAGATCCAGATCACGAAGAAGAAGATCTCCAAGGCGATGAGGAGGAGTTCCCCAAAGCTGATGTCGGCGAAAGGCAGGGGCACGGGTGCTTCCTTTCTGCAGGGTGGACTGGCATGGCGGCGCGAGGCCGCCTGGTCACATCGGCACGCTATCCCGCGGGCGTGAGCGCGGCCATCCGTATTTCTCCGCCGCCTACGGCCGGGCGAGCCGCGTCGCGAACAGCACCACGGCGACCGAGGTCGCGAGGTTGAGGCTGGAGACGTTCTCCCGCATCGGGATCGCGACCCGGGCGTCGGCGCGCTCGAGCAGGTCGGAGCTGATGCCGTGGCGCTCGGTGCCGAAGGCGAGCACGGCCCGCGGCGGCAGCGCGCCGGGGCGCAGCACCTCCCCCTCCGGGTCGAGCGCGAGCAGCGGCCGGTCGCTTTCGGGCAGGCTCTCGACGGCGGCGACGGGAAGCGCGAAGTGGAGGCCGGCGGCGCCGCGGACGGCGTCCGGGAACCAGGGGTCGTTTTCGCCGGTGGTGAGCAGCGCGGCGGCGCCCGCCGCCGCCGCGACCCGAACGCAGGCGCCGATGTTGCCCATGTTCCGGGGGTCCTCCAGCAGCACCACCGGGGTGGTGCCGGGGTCGGCCAGGGTGGCGGTGACGTCGACCGCCGGGCGCTCGGCGATCGCGACGACGCCGGTGTGCGGCACCATCGGCACCAGGTCGGCGAGCGTCTTCGCGTCGACCTTCTCGACCCGCGCGGCCAGCTGCCCGGCGAGGTCGGGGGCCAGCTCGTGCGCCAGCTCCTCCAGGGCCTGCGGGTCGACCGCGACCGCCTCGCGCAGCTCGGCGCCGAAGCGCAGCGCATGCTTGAGCGCGTGGAAGCCCTCGATCACCACCAGGCCCCGGTCGCGCCTGGCGAGCCGGTAGCGCTGCGCGATCGTCTGCTCAGGCGCGGTTGCCATCGGCCACATTCTCACCGCTGACCACCTGGAACTGTCCCATGAGCCCATGGTCCTCGTGGTCGAGCATGTGGCAGTGGATGACGAATTTGCCGGTGTAGTCGGAGAAGCGACCGGCGAGGCGGATCCGTTCGCCGGGGTAGACGAAGAAGGTCTCCTTGAGGCAATCTTCCCACGGCGGCGGCCGCTTGCCGTCGCGGGAGAGGAGGTACCAGTCGGTGTGGTGGATGTGCATCACGTGGGCGACGCTGGTGCGGTTGAGGAACTCCCACACCTCGGTCGTCCCCAGCGCCGGGAAGGCCTGGGAGCGGGCCGGGTTGAAGGTCTTGCCGTTGAGCAGCCAGGTCGTCTTGAAGAGGCCGCCGACCGTGATCTCCCAGCGGCGGTCCGGCTCGCGGCCGGGATCGCGCTGGGCGCGGCGACCGGCCCTCTCGGCCCACTTCGGCAACGGTCGCAGCCGCCGCGGGATACGGGTCGAGTCGGCGACACGCCGCGGCCCGACCCGGAACTGCATCAGCGCCCCTGAGTAGGTGCGGGCGCCCGCCGGATTGCGGCCCGCGTGGCGCCGGGAGCTGCGCAGCTCGACCGTCTGCCCCTCCATGCCGGCGAAGTCGACGATCACCTCGACCCGCTCGGCCGGCCCGAGCAGGATCTCCTGCCGCCGCACCGGCTTCGGCATCAAGCCGCTTTCGGTCGCGATCTGGACCATCGGGGCGCCGTTGGAGAGCCGCAGGTTGTAGCTGCGGAACTGGGAGGCATTGAGGATGCGGAGGCGGTGACGGTGGGCGCTGACCGGGTGGTGGGGCATGAAGGCACCGTTGACGAGGACCGTCGCGGCGGAGATGCCGTCGGCCGGCGGCCGTTGGCCGCCGAAGGGGTCGGTGAGCTGGTTGTCGCGGTCGAATTCGCGATCGGCGATCATCAGCGGCAGGTCGCGCTCGCCGCGCGGCAACGGCAGCGAGAGGTCGAGCTCGTCGTCGACGATGAACATCCCGGCGAGGCCGCGCCAGACGTGGGAGGCGGTGCGGTCGAGGCGATGGTCGTGGTACCACTGGAAGGCGGCGCGTTCGGGACGCCCTCCCTCGACCAGGTCGTAGACGTAGGTTTTGCGCCCGCCCGGCTCGATCAGCAGGTCGTTGCCCGACTGGCGCGGCGAGAGGTTCCTGGGGATGCGGCAGTAGTAGGAGATCGGCTGGCTTTTGGTCAGGCCGCCGGGCTGACCGTCGAACTGGGTGCGGCTGTGGCCGCCGTGCAGGTGGACGGTCAGCTCGCCCGCCGCGGGGAGCTGGTGGTGAAAGGTGACCTCGGTGCGCTGGCCCGCCGGGCGCCGGATCGTCGGGCCCGGAAAGCTGCCGCCGTAGGTCCACATCCTGGTCTTCCGACCCGGCAGGACCTGGACCTCGCTCTCGCGGATCGGGATCCCGATCCGGTCGCCGTCGAGGACGCGCGGGATCGGCAGCCGCTGCCGGAACGGCGGCGCGGCGAGCGCCCGCTCCGGCTCGCTCCCGACCGGCAACAGCCCGCCGCCGCCCCTACCCGGCAGCAGCAGCGAGACAGCGCCGGCGCCGAGGGCGCCGAGCAAAGCTCGGCGCCCCAGGCGCGGCGATGATGAGGATCGAGATTCCGTGACGCTAGGCCGCCGGAGGAACGACCGGCGCAGGCGCCACGACGTTCACCTGGCCGTGCATCCAGGGATGGACAGCGCAGACGAAGTACAGCGTCGACGGAGCCGAGGCCGAGACTTCCTGTGAGAAGTTGCCACCCTTCTTTTCACCGGTGAACCAAGAGTCGCCCTTCTTGCCGGTCGCGTTGCCGAGGGTGCTCCACCCCGCGGCGCCCGCCTTGGCCGGATTGATCGAGATCTTTTCGGTTTTCGGGTCGAACCCGTGCCATTTGGCGATTGCGAGGCAGATGTGTTTCGGCGTGAAGCAGTTCTTCCGCGCTTTCGCGGTCTTCGGAACGGACCCTTTGGTGACCAGCGAGAAGGTGTGGGGACCAACCTGCTTGGGGTTCGTCTCGTTGACGATTTCGAGCTGATCGCCCTTCGTCACCGTTTCCGGAGCGACGAATTTCAGCTTGCCTTTGGTGAGCTCGATTCTGATGACGTCGGTGGTTCCGGTCGCCGTGGTTTCGGCGCCGGCGGAAACCGATCCCACCAGGGCAGCAAGCAGGGCGACGACCGGGACGATCAGAATCAGGGTCCGGGTCCAGGCCCGGCTCGGAAGACGATTTGACAAGGAAAGAATCCCTTCTTTATGGCGTATGGGACGGGAACGCGACGAAGTTGCAAAGTAATGCGCCCGGGCGGACGACGCAAGTGGCCTTAATGGGTAAATGGGACGGAGATGTAGCCTCCAGCGAGGCGATGCCCAGCAGCTACCTGCACACCTGCTACCGGATCGGCGACATCGACCGCTCGCTCGCCTTCTACGAGAAGCTCGGCTTCGAAGAGGTCCGGCGGATGCCGATCGGCGACGAGGCGATCAACGTCTTCATGGGCCTGCCCGGTGAGGAGCCGCGGCTGGAGTTGACCTACAACCACGGCGTCGACTCCTACGACCTCGGCAGCGGCTACAACCACATCGCGATCCTCGTCGACGACCTCGACGCCACCCTCGAGCGTCTCGCCGCCGAGGGCATCGCCCCCGAGAAGCCCCCGTACCGCCCCGGCGGCCGCACCGAGGGCCATCGCATCGCCTTCGTCCGCGACCCGGACGGCTACCGGATCGAGATCATCGGCGAGTAGGGGTGTGCCGGCTCAGCCTGGGCTGACGCCGCCGCCGACCGAGGGCGGACCGCTGGGAGCCGGTGCCGGGGCCGGTTCGGGAGCGGGTGCCGGTTCGGGGGCCGGTTCTTCGCCTTCGAATTCTTCGGCGCCTTCGTTGTGGCCGCCCTTGGTGCCTTCTTCCGGTTCTTCTTCTTCCGGTTCTTCTCCTTCGAATTCTTCGCCCGAAGAGGAGTTGTAGGAAGACGAGGTGGTGTGTTCGCTGCTCAAGGGGGAGAGTTCGGGCAGGTCTTCGGGCACTTCGAAGTCCGGGCATTGGCCTTCCTGCGCCGAGGACATGTAGCTCTGCCAGATCGGTCCCGCGGTCGGACCGCCGAAGCCGGTTTCTTCGCGGGACTGTGGGTGGCCGACCCAGACCGCGGTGGAGAACATCGGCGTGAAGCCGACGAACCAGGCGTCGGAGAGACCCTCCGAGGTGCCGGTCTTGCCCGCCTCCGAGGTGCAGCCGATCGAGGTGTAGCCGGCGCCGGTTCCCTGCGTGATCACGCCCTCGAGGATTCTCGTCACTTCCCATGCCTGGCCGGGGGTGAGCACCCGTTCGCCCGCGACCGCGTCGGGCTCGTCGACCTTGCCGTCGGGGAATTCGACTTTGCTGATCGCGGTCGGGTCGTGATGGATGCCGCCGTCGGCCAGGGTCGCGTAGGCGTCGGCCATTTCCAGCGGGGTGACGCCGACGCTGAGACCGCCGATGCCCTCCGCCGGAACCGACTGCAGCGGCGATTCGATCCCCATTTCCTTCGCCGTCTGGGTGACGCTTTCGGGGCCGACGTCGAGGTCGAGCTGGGCGAAGATGACGTTGACCGACTCCCAGGTGGCGTCTTCGACCGACATCGTGCCGCCGCCGGGCTCGGCGTTGTTGACGGTCCAGACGGCGCCTCCGGGGAGGGTCAGGGTCTTCGGCGAGGTGCCGTCGTAATAGGTGGAGGCCGGATCGACTCCCTGCTTGATCGCCGTCGTCAGGACGAAGGTCTTGAACGAGGACCCCGGCTGGCGGTGCGCCTGCCAGGCGTAGTTGAACTGCGCTTCGGAGGCGTAGCCTTCGGTCGAGGCGAGGGCGACGATCGCGCCGGTTTTCGGGTCGACCGAGGCGAGGCCGGCGGCGGGGCCCCCTTCGGGGTAGCAGACGGAACAGATCGAGACGGCTTCTTCGGCCTTCTGCTGCAGGCTCGGGTCGATCGAGGTGTAGGCCTTGAGGCCGCCGTTGCGAACGGTGTTGATCCCGTATTTCTCGATCAGTTCCTGCTGCACGAGGTCGAAGAGGAACGGGTCCTTGATCACCTGGTACTTGTGCCCTGGGTTGAGGCCGAGACCCGAGCTGCGCGCGGCGCGGTATTCGCTCGGCGTGACGTAGTCCTGTTCGACCATCGTCCCCAGCACCTCGTTGCGCCGTCTCAGCGCCGCTTTGGGGTCGAGGAAGGGGTTGTATTCGGAGGGGGCCTGCGGGAGGCCGGCGATCAGCGCCGCCTCGGTCAGGTCGAGGTCCTTTGCGGGTTTGCCGAAGTAGGTCTGCGCTGCCGCTTCGGCGCCGACGGCGGTCTGGCCCTCGACCGTCCCGTACGGGGCGGTGTTCAGATAGGAGGTGAGGATCCATTCGCGGCTGTGCTTCTTGAACAGGTCCTCGGCGAGGTGCGCTTCGATCAGCTTTCGCTTGATCGTCTCTTCCGGGTTCTGGATGTAGAGATTGCGGACCAGCTGCTGGGTGATCGTCGAGGCGCCCTGGACCGGCTGGCCGCCGGCCAGCAGGTCCTGCCAGGCGGCGCCGGCGATGCGGGCCGGGTCGAGGGCGCCGTGCTCGTAGAAGTTCTTGTCCTCGATCGCGATCGTCGCGTCTTTGAGCGTCTGCGGCAGCGCGCTGGAGGAGATCGGCTGGCGGATGTTGTTGGAGCGGATGAAGCCGATCAGGCTGCCGTCGGCGGCGTAGATCGCCGATGAGCGCCCCTTCTGCACCGGTTTCAGCTTCGAGAGCGGCGGCGCCGAGTTGTAGATGTTCAGCGCCCAGGCGGCGGCGATGCCGCCGGCCACGACGACCATGGCGACGATGGCGAAGACAGGGATCGCCACCTTGTGCCAGCGCGAATGGTGCGGCCTGCGACGCCGCCTGCGGTTCCGAGTGGCCATCCGCTGGCGATTGTAGAGAGAGACCGACCTCGGCCCGGCCGGCTGGAGGGCGCCGCAACCCAGCTTGCCGAGCGGGATTGACGGCCCTGCGACCGCCTGCGATCCGGATGCTCAACTAGGCTTCCGCCGATGCTGCGCGCGGAGGCCGGGCCGCTCCGGAAAGGGGAGAGATGAAACTGGTGATCGGGATCGTTCGTCCCGAGCAGGCGAACGAGGTGCTCGAGGCTCTTTACCGGGCGGAGGTCCGTGGCTTTTCGATCAGTCGGGTCCAGGGGCATGGCGGCGAGCTCGACCGGGTCGAGACCTACCGCGGCACGACCGTCAAGATGGGCCTCTCGGAGAAGGTCCGCTTCGAGGTGGCGGTCTCCGATTCCTTCGTGCAGACGACCGTCGACGCGCTCTGCGAGGGCGCCCGCACTGGCGACGTCGGCGACGGCAAGATCTTCGTGCTGCCGCTGGAGCAGGCGGTCCGCATCCGCACCGGCGACGTCGACCACGATGCCGTGACGCCGGTGAACAAGTGATGGGCCTGCCGCTCGCCGCCGCCGGCATCGACAGCGGCGACACCGCCTGGATGCTGGTGGCGACTGCCCTGGTGCTGATGATGACCCCCGCGCTGGGCCTCTTCTACGCGGGTCTGGTGCGATCGAAGAACACCCTGAACACGTTCATGATGTGCGTCGGCGCGATCGCGGTCGCCACCGTGACCTGGGCGGCGGTCGGTTACTCGCTCGCCTTCGACGGTGACGGCAGCATCGTCGGCGGCCTCGGCCACGCCTTCCTGGCCGGCGTCGACTTCGCGCCGCGGCCGGGGACGGCGATTCCGCAGCTGGTCTTCTTCTGCTTCCAGGCGACCTTCTGCATCATCACCGTCGCCCTGGTCTCTGGCGCCGTGGTCGAGCGGATGCGGTTCGCGCCGTTCCTCGTCTTCGCGGCGCTGTGGTCGGTGCTCGTCTACGCCGTGCTCGCCCACTGGGCGTTCGGGGGCGGCTGGCTGCAGGCCGGCGGCACGCTCGACTTCGCTGGCGGGGTCCCGGTCGAGATGGGCTCCGGGTTCTCGGCGCTGGCCGCGGCACTGGTCGTCGGCGCACGCAAGGACTACGGCCGCCAGGCGCTCCTCCCCCACAACGCCGTCTACGTGCTGCTCGGCGCCGGCCTGCTGTGGTTCGGCTGGTTCGGCTTCAACGGCGGCAGCGGCTTCTCGACCGGCAACGCGAGCGTCCTCGCCTTCACCAACACGCTGCTCTGCCCCGCCTGCACGCTCGTCGTCTGGTTCGCCCTCGACCTGCTGCGGGGGCGCAAGGTGACGGCGATCGGCGCCGCCACCGCGATCGTCGTCGGCTGCGTCGCGATCACCCCAGCCGGCGGCTTCATCAGCCCCGGCTGGGCGATGCTGCTCGGCGCCCTGGCGGCGGTCCCCAGCTACGCGGTGATCGTCTGGCGGACCCGGACCGGCGTCGACGAGACGCTCGACGTGCTCGCCGCCCACGGCACCGCGGGCCTGTTCGGCATCCTCTTCATCGGCCTCTTCGCGCAGTTCGCCTGGAACGGGGTCTCCGACGGGCTCTTCTACGGCAACCCGGCGCAGTTCTGGGACCAGATCCTGGCCGCTCTCGCCGGCCCCGCCTACGCCTTCGGCATGACCTTCCTGCTGTTGAAGCTGATCGGCGCGGTGATGCCGCTGCGGGCCGGCGACCGTGAGGAGGCGATGGGGATGGACGTCATCCAGCACGGCGAGGAGGCCTACGTCACCGGCGAGGGCGCGATCCTGGTCGCTCCCGAGGACGGCGGGCCGGTGGGCGTCCCGGTGGCCGAACCGGGATGAGCCCGCGGCGGCGGGCCCGGCGATGACCGGGCGCGGCGCCAAGATTGAGGGACGATGAGCGAGTACGTCCAGGTGATGACCACCGTCGGCTCCGAGGAGGAGGCCGAGCGGATCGCCGCGGCGCTGGTCGGGGCGCGGCTGGCGGCCTGCGTGCAGACGATCGGCCCGATCGCCAGCCGTTATCGCTGGCAGGGCGAGATCGAGGAGGCGCGCGAGTGGCAATGCCTGGCCAAGACCGAGGCGACGCGCTACGCCGAGGTCGAGGAGGCGATCCGCCGCGTCCACTCATACGACGAGCCGGAGATCCTCGCGATCCCGGTCCTCGCCGGATCCGCCGGCTACCTGGCCTGGATCAGCGAGAACGTCGGCTGAGCTACGCGCGCAGGCGGTAGCCCTTGGAGAAGAGGCGGAGGTTGACGAAGAAGAGCGCCGCAGTGGCCCCGGTCAGCGCCAGCAGCGAGAGGCCGATGCTGACTTCGGTGTAGCCGACGAAGCCGTAGCGGACCAGGTTGATCATGTAGTAGATCGGGTCGAAGCGGGTCAGCGTCTCCCACGGCTGCGGCAGCAGGCTCGCCGAGTAGAAGACACCGCCGAGGAAGATCAGCGGCTGCAGGATGAAGGTCTGGGCGAAGGCGACGTCGTCGAACTGTTCGGCGCGGACGCCGATCAGCACCCCCAGCTGGGAGAAGAAGAAGCCGACCAGGAGCAATGCCGGGATCAGCACGAGGACGTGGTCGACCGGCAGGTCGACCAGCAGTGAGGCGGCGATGAAGGTCAGCAGCGCGACGATCAACCCGCGCATGAAGCCGCCGAGCGAGAAGGCGAGCAGCAGCTCGGCCGGCGAGGCGGGCGAGGAGAGCTGGTCCTGGATCGCGCCCTGGAATTTCTGCTGCAGGATCGAGGAGGAGTTGTTGGAGAAGGCGTTGGTCGACCAGGCCATCATGATCAGGCCGGGGATGACGAAGACGACGTAGTCGATCCCGTGCAGCTTGTCGATCCGCGACCCCAGGGCGGCGCCGAAGACCGAGATGTAGAGGAAGGTTTCCAGCAGCGGCGCGCCGATCGTCTGTTTCTTGATCTTCATGAAGCGGTTGACCTCGCGGCGCCAGAGGGTCGCGAAGCGGATCTGGGCGGCGGTCACGGGACCACCTCGACGTGCGAGCGCGAGAGCTCTTTGCGCCCGACCAGGGCCAGGTAGGCGTCCTCGAGGCTGGAGACGCCGAAGCGCGCGGCGAGGTCCGGGCTGGTCCCCTCGGCGACGATCTGCCCGTCGGCGATGAAGGCGATCCGGTCGCAGAGCTGCTCCGCCTCCTCCAGGTAATGGGTGGTCAGCAGGATGGTCGTCCCCTCCTGGTTGATTTTCTGGACGTAGTGCCAGAGCTCCAGGCGCAGCTCGACGTCGACGCCGGCGGTCGGCTCGTCGAGGATCAGCAGTCGCGGCCGGTGCATCACCGCCCGGGCGAGGATCAGCCGGCGTTTCATCCCTCCGGAAAGGGTGCGGGTGCGGGCGCCTGCTTTGGCGGTGAGCGAGAAGGTCTCCAGCAGCTCCTCGGTCCGCTCGCGGCGCTCGCGCTTGCGCATCCCGAAGTAGCCGGCGTGGAAATCGAGCGTCTCCTCGGTGGTGAGGAAGTGGTCGAGGTTGACCTCCTGCGGCGCCAGCCCGACCGCCTGGCGCGCCTCGGTGTAGTCGTCGATCGCGTTGTGGCCGAAGACGCGGATCTCTCCGGCGGTCGGCATGGCCAGGCCGGTGGTGCAGTGGATCAAGGTCGACTTCCCGGCCCCGTTCGGCCCCAGCAGCCCGAACAACTCGCCCGGTCCGATGTCGAGCGAGACCCCGCGCAGCGCCTCCACCCCGGTCGGGTAGCGCTTGGCGAGGTCGACGATCTGCAGTGCGGGCTCGTTCATGGACGGCGCTAACCGTAATGAAGCGGCACCTTCGGCCTGCCGCGCGTAGGCTGAGCCGGATGCCCGGCGCACTGCTCGCAGTCGACACCCCCTCGATGCTTTTCCGTGCCTTCTACGCGCTGCCGAGCAAGATCGTCGGCACCGACGGCAAGCCGGTCAACGCGCTGCTGGGGACGGCGAACCTGATCCTGCGCGAGGTCGAACTGCATCGGCCGCGGGCGGTCGTCCTCTGCTTCGGCCCCGACGCCGCCGCCTACCGGACCGAGCTCTACCCGGCCTACCACGCCGAGCGCGAGGCGGCGATGCCCGACGAGCTCTCGCCGCAGTTCGCCGCCGGTCGCGACTTCTTCGAGGCCTTCGGCTGGACCGTCGCCAGCAGCGACGACCTCGAGGCCGACGACCTGCTCGGCACCTACGCCCGCCGCGAGGCCGAGGCCGGCGGCCAGGCGCTGCTGCTGACCGGCGACCGCGACATGTACCAGTGCGCGGCCGAGTCGGTGACCGTCCTCTACGTCCGCACCGGCGGCAAAGGCGCCGAAGAGGTCGGGCCGGCCGAGGTGCGCGAGCGCTACGGCGTCGACCCGGAGCTGGTCCCCGACTTCATCGCCCTACGCGGCGATCCCTCGGACGGCCTCCCCGGGGCCAAGGGCGTCGGGCCGAAAACGGCGGCGGAGCTGCTGCGCCGGCACGGCTCGCTGGAGGGGGTGCTGGAGAACGCGATCCGCGAGCAGCGGCCGGCGCTGCGCGGCGCCCTGATCGACGGCCGCGAGGACCTGCTCGCCTTCAAGGACATCGCAACGCTGCGCGACGCCGGCGTCGACCCTCCCGCCGACACCCCGACCGACTGGGCCGGGGCGGCCGGGGCGGCGCGCGGGCTCGGCATGAAACGCCTGGCGGAGCGGCTGGAGAAGCTGGCGTCCTAGCCGGCTGAGCGCAGGGCGACGGCGAGGCCCCAGGCGGAGACGATCGCCCAGACGGTCTCGAGCAGGACGAAGCCCCACTGCGAGCCGAGCAGGGCAAGCACGGCGAGGATCGCCGAGCCGACCAGGTTCAGCGCCAGGTAGAGCCGCGAGTCTGGGCGCATGCGTTCGAACTGAACCGCGGCGAAGGCGGCGAGGATCAGCAGCGCGCCGATGACCTGGACGATCTGGTTCATGGCGACCGACCCTAGTGAGGCGGTCGGTACGGTGGGCGCGTGGCAACGGCCGCGATCCCATGGCGCGGGCCTGGAGCCGACCGGCCCGACCTCCCCCTGCCCCCCGGCCCGATGCCGCTGCGGCGCGACGGCCAGAACCGCAAGCGCTGGCGCTACGTCGGCCTCTTGACGCCGGAGCTGATGCTCTGCGTCGCGCGGGCCGAGGTCGGTCCGCTGAGCCAGTCGTTCTGGGTGCTCTGGGACCGTCAGGGCAGGCGCCGCGATGCCCGCACGATCCTGCGGCCCGGCAGCCGCGAGGTGCAGATGGACGGACCCGATCTCGAGATCGACTCCCCCGGCCTGCGCGCCGACCTCCGCCTCGGCGAGTGCCCCGCGATCGAAGCGATCTGCCGGAGTGGATCCAGCTGGGCCTGGACTCGCAAGCGGGCCGGGATGCCGATCGAGGGCACCGTCGAGGTCCCGGGCCGGCGCTGGGAGATCAGCGGGCGCGGCGTCGACGACGAGTCGGCGGGATACCACCAGCGCCACACCAGCTGGCGCTGGTCGGCGGGCGTCGGCACCGCGGTCGACGGGCGCTCCCTCGCCTGGAACCTGGTCGAGGGAGTCAACGACCCGCCGACCCGGAGCGAGCGAGCGATCTGGGTCGACGGCGAGCCCTTCGAGCCCGCCCCGGTCCGCTTCCGCGGCATGGACGGGATCGACTTCTCCGGCGGCGCCGCGCTCGACTTCGATTCAGAGTCCGCCCACGCTCGAGACGAGAACCTCCTCATCGTCCGTTCCCGCTACCGCCATCGCTTCGGCAGCTTCTCCGGCTCGCTCGGCGACATCGGCCTCGCCGAGGGCCTCGGCGTGATGGAGGAGCACGACGCGCTCTGGTGAGCGCATCTGACTTTGGCCACAGCCCGGTGTGGCGAAAGTCGGATGCGCCCCTCAGGCGCGGTGCTCGGGGTTCGGGAAGTCGAAGCGGCAGCCGGCGTCCCACTCGGTCCGCTGGTTACCGTGGGCGGGGATGCCGCCGGCGTCCTTCAGCATTCGCGCCAGGTGCAGCATGTTCCAGGCGGCGAAGGTGGTGTTGCGGTTGGTGAAGTCGTTCTCGGGACCGCCTGAGCCCTCGTCGAGGTAGGAGGGGCCGGGGCCGGCCTCGCCGATCCAGCCGGCGTCGGCCTGCGGCGGGATCGTGTACCCAAGGTGCTGCAGCGAGTAGAGGGTGTTCATCGCGCAGTGCTTGACGCCGTCCTCGTTGCCGGTCACAAGGCAGCCGCCGACGCGCCCGTAGTAGGCGTACTGGCCGGCATCGTTGAGCAGGTGCGAGTTGCCGTAGAGGCGCTCGACGATCTGCGTCGCCACCGATGACTTCTCGCCGAGCCAGATCGACATCCCGAGGACGAGGATGTCGGCCGCCAGCACCTGCTCGAAGATCGCCGGCCACTCGTCCCGCTCCCAGCCGTGTTCGGTCATGTCGGGCCAGATGCCGGTGGCGATCTCGCGGTCGACGGCGCGGATGCAGTCGACGGCGACGCCGTTGCGCCGCATGATCTCCATCGAGATGTCGATCAACCCCTGGGTGTTGGAGACCTCGGGACTGCGCTTGAGGGTGCAGTTGACGAAGAGCGCCCGCAGGTCGGAGTAGTCGGTCTCGCTGCGCTCGCACAGCTCGGCCTGCATCTCGGTCAGCTCGGTCACGTCGTCTCCTCGCTCGGTGTGGTGGGCGTCAGTCTTCCACCACGTTCGGCTCGAACAAGTCACCTTTTTCAATCGATGCGGTTCACCAGGTGTCGACGAAGCGGTGTCCTCGCGGGTGCGGCGAGGGCGCCGCGGCGGCCAGGGTCGCGGCGATCGCCGCCCGGGTCTCGGCCGGGTCGATGACGTCGTCGAGCTCGAACAGGGCGGCGGCGTTCAGCGCCCTCGCGTTCTCCTCCGCGGCAGCGGTGAGGTCGCGGACGCGTTGCTCGCGCTCGGCCTCGTCGGCGATCGCCTCGAGCTCCCTGCGCAGCGCCAGCCGCACCGCCCCTTCCAGGCCCATCGGGCCGAGGTGCGCGCTCGGCCAGGCCACCGTGAGCAGGGGCTCGTGCAGGCTGCCGCCGACCATCGCCTGAGCCCCGAGGCCGTAGCCGCGGCGCAGCACGACGGCGACGAAGGGCACGCTGAGTGCGGCGCCCACGACCAGCAGCCGCGAGGCGTGGCGGACCAGCCCGGTTGCCTCGGCGTCGGGACCGACCATGAAGCCGGGGGTGTCGACGAGGGAGACGATCGGCAGCCCGAAGGCGTCGCAGAGCTGCATGAAGCGCGCCGCCTTGTCGGCGGCATCGCTGGTGATCGCGCCGGCCATGTATCGCGTGTCGTTGGCGACGATCCCTACCGGCCGGCCCTCGATCCGCACCAACGCGGTGACCATCTCCGGCGCGAAGCGTTCGCGCAGGAAGGTCGTCGAGGCCTCGTCGGCCAGCGTCTCGACGATCGGGCCGACTGCATAGGCCCGCCGCGCCCGCGCCGGCACCAGCTCGCGCAGCCGCTCCTGGTCGGGAGCGACGCCGGGCGCCGTCGTGCCCTGGAAGTAGGCGAGGAGCTTCTTCGTCATCGCCGTCGCCTCGGCCTCGTCGGCGACGACGACGTCGACGACGCCGTTGCCGGCCTGCATCGCCGACGGCCCGATCTCGTCGGGATGGACCTTGCCGAGGCCGCCGCCCTCGATCATCGCCGGCCCGCCCATCCCCAGCGAGACGTTCTCGGTGGCGACGATCAGGTCCGAGCAGCCGGCGATCACGGCGTTGCCGGCGAAGCAGCGGCCGGCGACGACGGCGATCCGAGGCACCAGCCCCGACAGCCGCGCCCAGAGCGCGAAGGCCCGCGTGTCCAGCGCCGAGACGACCGGGTAGTCAGTGTCCCCCGGCCGCCCGCCGCCGCCCTCGGCGAAGAAGACGGTCGGCAGCCGCATCCGCTCGATCAGCTCGAAGAGGCGGTCCTTCTTGCGGTGGCCGAGGGCGCCCTGGGTCCCCGCGAGGACCGTGTAGTCGTAGGACAGCACGGCGCAGGCCGACCGCGTGGCGCCGAAGAGCTCGCCGTTGATGCGGGCGGTGCCGGCGACGAGGCCGTCGGCGGGGGTGCGCTCGATCAGGTCCTGGAGCTCCCGCCGGCCGCGCTGGGCAGCGACGGCAAAGCGGCCGTACTCGACGAAGGAGCCGGGGTCGACGAGGTCGGCGACGTTCTCGCGCGCGGTCCGCGCGCCCGCCGCGTGGCGGCGCTCGACCGCATCCGTCCGTGCCGCGTCCTCGGTCAGCGCCCGCCGCGCCAGCAGCTCCGCCAGGTCGTCGCGATCGGGGGCGGCGTCGGGCATCTGCGGCCCAACATATTCGACCGGGTCAGGGCTGGGGCTGGTCTGGGCCGGCGGCTTCGAAGGCGGCGAGGCCGACGACAACCGCTGTCGCCTCCTCCCCCGATATCTGCATCCGAGCCTCGCTGCGCTCGTGCACCGCCTGCACCCGGGCGAGGGTGTCTTGGAGGATCTCGGCGACCTCGGCCCAGCCGATCTGGTCGACCGCCAGCGTCAGCCAGGTCAGCGTCGTCTCCGCCCGACGGTCGATCGTGCCTGCTTCGAGCGCCGCCGCGATCCGGTTGACGAAGGTCTGCACGGTCGCTTCGGAGAAGGCCGCGCGGACGGACGGCGGCATCTTGCGCCACTCCTGATGGCCGATGTAGGAGCGCGGCACGGCGCGGAAGAAGTGCTCGACGGCGCCACGCCGGCGCGCCGTGCGCACCTGCTTGATGCAGCCCGATTTCTCCAGCACCCGAGCGTGGTAGGCGACGTTGCCGAGCGGATGGTCGAGCAGATCCTTGAGCTCGTTCGGGCTCGCCTCCCGCTCGTTGAGGACCTGCAGGATCCTCAACCGCAACGGGTGCGAGAGCGCCCGCACCAGTTGCACGTCGATCTCGTCATCTCTCGGGGAGCTGGGCACTATTCGGTGATCCTTGCGTATTTGGCAACAAATTTGTGAACAAGCTCTCGACTGTACGAAATACTTTGTTCATTGGCCCCCGAACCCACGTCGAGCGCGAACTCGGGGGCCGCTTGCCGTCTTCTAGGCGGTCTTTCTGATGTTGATTGCGGGCACCAAGTGCTCGACGCGCGCAACGGTCATTCCATTCACCTCCTCTTGGTTTGTCGAGGGGTTTGGGGACGTGACCGCGCCTTCAAAAACCCGGCCCCCCAGACCCGGTGCGAAGAATTGCTAGAAATCGCTCTCGCAATCGGGGGGCTTGAGGGAAATTGCGGAACCAGCGTGTAGGGCTGGCGTCCGATTAAATGTCAATTCCCGACTAGCCCAAAATTGTTGGAGGGAACCACGTGCCGAATCGCCCCCCAGCGTTGATCAGCTCCCGGCTGGTTACCGCGATGTCACATCCAACCCGGGTTCATGCAATGACCGTCCTCAACGAACGGGCCGCAACGCCAGGCGAAATAGCGGCGTCCATGGGCCAACCGGTCAACAACGTCACGTACCACATCAACGTGCTTCTGAATTTGGGATGCATCGAGTTGGTCGAGGTGAAGCCTGCCCGCGGCGGGCGCGTCATCGAGCACTTCTACCGAGCGACTGAGCCTTCATATCTCGACCTCGACGGATGGAAGAAGCTCGATGAAAACGAGAAGTTCGGCCTGACGGCTGCATTGATGCGGATGGTCTCGGATGACATCGATGAGGCGATGATCCGAGGGACGTTCTACGAGCCAGACGACAACCACCTCAGTCGCTCACCGATGGTGGTTGACCCGGAGGGTTGGAAGGAAACGCTGTCGGTGCTGGAAGACACTGTCTTCCGACTGATGGACGTGAAAGAGAACGTGAAAGCCAGAGAAGGTGACAAGAGCCCCGAGGCGATGCATACCAGGGTCGAGATCCTTCACTTCCGCGCGCCCGACCCGAAGCCGTCGGTTTAGCTCCCTCAGCCCCGGATCGCCTTCCCGACGATGTTCTTCATCCGGGTCCTGTCGCGCTTGGAGAGGTTGCCGGGGCGGCCCTTGGATTTTTTCAGCAGGGTCCAGAATTCCTGCCGCTCGCTATGGGTCAGGTTCTGCTCGATCCGCTCGCGGCCTTTCTCGGCGAGCCAGACCGAGACGGTCACGACCATCTTCCAGGGGACCCGCCTCCAGATGTGAGGCGCTGCTCTGCGGGCTATCCAGAAGGGCACGGTGGGGCCTATTCGACGACTTCGACGGTGCCGTGCATCGTCGGATGGATTTCGCAGAAGTAGGGGAAGGTGCCCGCTTCCTTGAAGGTTTCGGACTTGATCTTGCCGCGCTCGAGGATGCCGGTGTCGAAGCTGCCGTCGTCGGCGGTCGCGGTGTGGGGAGCGGTGTCCTCGTTCTGCCAGATCACCTTGCCGCCGACCTGGACCACGACCGGGTCGGCCTGGTAGGCGAATTCGACGATCTTCACTTTTTCGGACTTGGCAGCCGCACCGCTGGGGGCCGGTTCGCTTTCGGTTTCGTCGGCCGGCTCCGATTCGTTCGGTTCGGCCGGCGCGGTCTCGGTTTCGGTCGTCGTCTCGCCGTCGCCACCACCGCAGGCGACGAGGCCGAGCGAGAAAGTGAGCAGCGCAGGGAGAAGCAGCAGCTTCAGTCTCATGCGGGCCACGCTACCCAGGCCGCCGCGGCAGCAATCATCCTGCCGCCGGTGGCGGGCGGCGCAGGGCGGACTTCACCGCGCCGGGCAGAGCAGCTTCCCGCCCGCCGACTCGCGCGCCTTCTGGCCGGCTCGGCGCGCATCCGCCCAATCGCGTGGTTCCTTATGCCGGCCTGACAGGCAAAAGGAACCACGCGATAGGGAGTCCGGGCGGGACCTGGGCATCTGGGAGCGGGTCGCGGCGCTCGTACGCGGGCGCTCGCGGCCGATCGTCCTCGCCGTCCTCGTCGGCCCTCGCCAGCTCACCCGTCCCCAACTGCATCGATTTCTCGTCCTGCGAGAACGGAAAGTTGATGCAGTTCAGTAGTTCGGGCCGCGCTTGATGCGCTTGCGCTCGGACGGGTGGGCGCCGCCCTTTTTGTCGAGCGTTGCGCAGGCTTCGGCGATGTCGGCCGAGAGGCGGTCGACCTGCGCGCGGCTCAGCGTCTGCTTGACCAGCGCCCGCAACACCTTCACGTCTTCGGCGTTGGGCGGCATCGTGTAGGCGGGAAGCATCCAGCCGCGCTCGGCCGAGAGCTGCCAGGAGACGTCGAACTCGTCGTAGTTCCTCTCGGCGGCGAGGCGGAAGGCGACCAGCGGCAGCTGCTCCTCCCCCTCGCCGATCAGCTCGAAGTTGCCGTTGCCGTCGAGGTTCTCGGCCAGCGCGCGGGCGTTCTGCTCCATCGCCTTCATCACGTAGGCGTAGCCCTCGCGCCCGTAGCGGACGAAGTTGTAGTACTGGGCGAGGACCATCGAGGCGCCGGTGGAGAAGTTGAGGGTGAAGGTCGCGTCGGTCTTCCCCAGGTAGTTCTCGTAGAAGACCAGGTCCTCGGCGAGGTCGCTCTTCTCACGGAAGATCAGCCAGCCGATGCCGGGGTAGACGAGGCCGAACTTGTGGCCGGAGACGTTGATCGAGCGCACCTGCTCGAGCCGGAAGTCCCACTCGGAGTCCGGGTAGAGGAAGGGCCAGACGAAGCCGCCGCTGGCGGCGTCGATGTGGAGTGGGACGTCGAGCCCCCTCTCACCCTTGAGGTCGACGAGGAGCTTGTCGATGCCGACGATGTCGTCGGCGTGGCCGGTGAAGGTGGTGCCGAGGACGGCGGCGACGCCGATCGTGTTCTCGTCGACGTGGGGCTCGACGTCCTCCGGCCCGATCACGTACTTGCCGTCCTGCAGCGGCACGATCCGCGGCTCGACGTCGAAATAGCGGCAGAACTTCTCCCAGACGACGTGGACGTCGCCGCCGAAGACGATGTTCGGCTTGTCGACCGGCTGCGAAGCCGCTTCGCGGCGCTCCTTCCACTTCCACTTAAGCGACAGGGCGCCGAGCATGATCGCCTCCGAGGAGCCCTGGGTGCGGGCGCCGGTGGTCTCGCCGGGAGCGTGGTAGAGGTCGGCGAGCATGCGGATGCAGCGCTGCTCGATCTCGGCCGAGATCGGGTACTCGGCGTGGTCGATGAAGTTGCGGTAGAGGTTCTCGGCGACGATCTGCTGCGCCTCCGGCTCCATCCAGGTGGTGACGAAGGTCGCCAGGTTGCGCTGCGGATCCCCCTCCAGCGCCAGTTCCTCGTCGACCAGGCGCATCGCGTCGAGGGCCGACATGCCGCCGGCGGGGAAGTCGGTCGCGGGCGCGTCTTCGGTGAGGAAGCGGTTGCCGTAGAGAGTCGCCGGATCCTCGGAGCCTGATGGCCTGGTCATCGCGCCGCCGAGACTATCCGGGCCGGTGGTCGCTCCCGCCGGCCGGGCTCAGCGCTTGACGCGGTACCTGAGGTGGGCGACGCCAGGGGCCTCGACCGCGCGGGTCTGCTCGAGTTCGAGATCGGCGTCGCCGAGGCCGTCGAACAGGCGGGACCCGTCGCCGAGCAGGACCGGGACGACGTTCAGTTGCAGCTCGTCGAGCAGGCCGGCGGCGAGGCACTCGCGAACGGTTTCGGCGCCGCCACCGACCGAGACGTCCTTGCCGTCGGCCGCCGCCATCGCCTGCTCCACCCCCCGCTCCACCCCCTCGGTGACGAAGTGGAAGGTCGTCCCGCCCTCCATCTCGAGCGGCTCGCGCGGGTGGTGGGTGAGGACGAAGACGGGGGTGTGGAAGGGCGGGTCATCGCCCCACCAGCCGTTCCAGGGGTCCTCCTCGCTCCAGGGACCGGGGCCGCCGCCGAACATGTTGCGGCCCATCAGGGTCGCGCCGACGTCGGCAAGCGCCTCCTCGATCACCTCGGTGCTGGGGTTGACCTCGCCGCCGCCCTCACCGTGCTGTTCGCGCCAGGCTCCAAGCTTGAAGGCCCACTGGTGGAGCTCCATCCCGCCTTCGCCGATCGGGTTCTCCTCGCTCTGGTTCGGCCCGGCGACGAAGCCGTCGAGCGAAACCGAGATCTGGCAGCGCAGCTGTGCCATCGCGGGCGGCGAGCTAGCCGGGCCGGGACCCGCCCTCGGCCTCGGCGACCGTCAGCTCGGCGGTCGGGTTCGCCTCCAGCCGCTGGTCGGGGATCGGCTCGCCGCTGCGGACGGAGAGGCCGTAAGTCCCTGAGGCGAGCCGCTCTTCGGCCCGCTCGACCGCGGCAAGGCGCTGCCGCAGATTGTCCGCGCGGCCGGCGTCGAACTCGTCCTGGTAGAGGTCCTCCGAGTCCTCGTCGCCGGGCTCTCGGCGCTCCTGACCCTCCTCGGGGCCGCCGCGCTCGGTCGCAGCGATCTCCCGTTCGACCTGCTCACGCTCGCGGGCGAGCAGCTGTTTGGCCTGCTCAGGATCCATCGGCACACCGTAGCGCCTGGCCGGCGCAATTCCTGCGCTATCCTGATCAAGGACTAACTACAGAAAGTGGACTTGGTTATGACCTACCGCCTTATCCCCCTCGACGAGGCAATCGTCTTCCCCACCGTGACCGCCACGCTGCCGATCGACGTCGGCGACGAGGAGCGCGTCTTCCTGATCCCGCACCAGGACGGCGAGTTCGGCCGCATCGGCGTCGTCGCCGAGGTGGTCGAGACCGGTCGCTCCCGCCGCGGCGCACCCGTCGCGACGGTGGTCGGGCTGCATCGCGGCCTCGCCGGGGCGGCCCAGGCCGGCGACTCCGGCGACGCCCTGCGCGTCGAGGTGCAGGAGATCCGCGACGGTCACCCAGATGACGAGCACACGCGAGAGCTGGCGCGCGAGTACCGCGCTGTCGTCGAAGAGATCCTCGAGCTGCGTGGGGACGACGGCCGCATCGCCGCCTTCCTGCGCTCGGTCGAGGAGCCCGGCGCCCTCGCCGACACCTCCGGCCTCAGCCCCGACATCCCCAACGAGGGCAAGCTGCGCCTGCTGGAGACGATCGACGTCAGCGAGCGGCTGCGGATCGCGGTCGAGCTGCAGCGCGAGCGACTGGCCGAGCTGCAGGTGCGCTCGAAGATCCGCGAGGACGTCGAGTCCGGCGCCCAGAAACAGCAGCGCGAGTACTTCCTGCGCAAACAGATGGAGTCGATCCGCAAGGAGCTGGGCGAGGACGAGACCGACCTGATCGCCGAGTACGAGAAGAAGATCGCCGAGGCGGGGATGCCGGAGGCGGTCGGCGAGCAGGCCGAGAAGGAGCTGCGCCGACTCGAGCGCCAGGGCGAGCAGTCGCCCGAGTCCTCGATGATCCGCAGCTACCTGGACTGGCTGATCGCGGTGCCGTGGTCGAAGCGCTCCGAGGAGCGGCTCGACCCCGTCCACACCCGCGAGGTGCTGGACTCAGATCACGCCGGGCTCGACGACGTCAAGCGCCGGATCACCGAGTTCGTCGCCGTGCGCAAGCTGCGCGAGGAGCGCGGCGCCGACGACGACAGCCGCGCCAACGGCACGATCCTGACCCTGGTCGGGCCTCCGGGCACCGGCAAGACCTCGATCGGCGAGTCGATCGCCCGCTCCCTGGGGCGCGAGTTCGTCCGCATCAGCCTCGGCGGCCTCCACGACGAGGCCGAGATCCGCGGCCACCGCCGCACCTACATCGGCGCCCTGCCGGGACGGATCGTCCGCGCCCTGCGCGACGCCAAGACGATGAACCCGGTGATCCTCTTCGACGAGGTCGACAAGGTCGGCGCCGACTGGCGCGGCGACCCCTCGGCGGCCCTGCTCGAGGTCCTGGACCCGGCGCAGAACCACTCGTTCCGCGATCACTACCTCGACGTCGAGGTCGACCTCTCCGAGGTCGTCTTCATCGCCACCGCGAACCTGGTCGACACGATCCCGGCGCCGCTGCTGGACCGGATGGAGACGATCGCCTTCGACGGCTACACCACCGCCGAGAAGCTGGCGATCGCCGAGGGCTACCTGCTGCCGCGGCAGCTGAAGCGCAACGGCCTGCGGGCCGAGGAGGTGGAGGTCGGCGACGCGATCCTGACCAGCGTCATCTCCGAGTACACCCGTGAGGCGGGCGTGCGCCAGCTCGAGCGCGAACTCGGCAAGCTGCTGCGCGGCGCCGCGACGCGGATCGCCTCCGGCGAGGCCGGCCCGATCGTGCTGGACGCCGAGGCGCTCCACGCGACCCTCGGCCGTCAGCGCTTCTTCCAGGAGTCGGTCGAGCGCACGGCGATCCCCGGCGTCTCGACCGGGCTGGCGGTGACCGGCACCGGCGGCGACGTCCTCTTCATCGAGGCCACCGCGATGGAGGGCGACAAGGGTCTGGTCCTGACCGGCCAGCTGGGCGACGTGATGAAGGAGTCAGCGCGAATCGCGCTCTCCTACGTGCGCTCCCACGCGGCCGAGCTGGGGATCGATCCCGATCGCTTCCAGCGCGAGTTCCACCTCCACGTCCCCGCCGGGGCGATCCCGAAGGACGGGCCGAGCGCCGGCACGGCGATGACCACGGCACTGGTCTCGCTGCTGACGGGGCGGCCGGTCAAGCACACGGTGGGGATGACCGGCGAGGTCACCCTTCAGGGCCGGGTGCTGCCGATCGGCGGCCTCAAGCAGAAGGCGCTGGCCGCGCACGCGGCCGGGCTGACCGAGGTCTTCATGCCCGAGCGCAACCGCGGTGATCTCGACGAGGTCCCCGAGGAGGTGCGCGAGCAGATGACCTTCCACCCGGTGATGAGCATCGACGAGGTCCTCGAGCGAGCGCTGGAGCCGGCCGAGAACGGCCACCAGCTGGCGACGGCGTAGGGACGCCGATGTCGCCGCGCTGTCGCAGCTGCAAGCCGGTGCCGCCCGAGCTGCGGGCGGCCGCCGGCCTGCTCGAGCGCCGCTGGACGATGGCGACGATCTACGCCTGCTCCAGCGGCGCCGCCCGCTTCAACGAGTTCCGCCAGTCGCTCCCCGGCGTCTCGCCGACGACGCTCTCGGAGCGGCTCGAGCAGCTGGAGGCGGCGGGGGTCGTCGAGCGGCGGCTGGTCGCCGGCCGTCCCCCCCACTCCGAGTACTCGCTGACCCCGCGGGGGAAGCAGATCGCCCTGGCCGTCGCCGGGCTTCTTCAGCGCTGAAGACCTGAGCGGGCGCAGCAGGGATGGCCCTACGGAGCGGCGGGGCCGGGCGGCCCTGCGGGGTCCACCGACGCGGCGACGTCGGCCGGTGCCGCGGCCTCGAAGCCGCGCAGGCGGTAATACAGGACCGCCGCGACGAGGGCTGCGACCGGCGCGGTAATCGTCGAGGCGATGGCGCTGAAGACGATCCGGACGAGGGGCCCGTCGGCGACGCTGACGGCGATGGCGCTGAGGATCAGGCCGCCGATCACGGTGATCAGAAGGGCGACGACGATGACGGCGAAGACCGGCCGGCCGTGGCCGCGGACGAGCTGACGCGAGCGCCCGAACGCTTCCATCACCGGCTTGCCCTCGACCACGATCGCCGGCGCGATCACCGCCCAGATCGTCATCAGGTAGAGGCCGGGGACGACCAGCAGGACGAAACCGATCCCGACCCCTAGGCCGGAGAGCAGTCCCGCCGCGATCAGCGGCAGCAGGAAGGGCAGCGCCGAGCTCACCAGCTCCCCCATCGAGGAGTCGCGGCGGCCGTCCTGGACATCGCGCACCAGGTTGACGACCATGCCCTGGTAGAGGGTGCCGGCGATCGTGCTGACCACCAGCACGAGCGGGAACAGCACGAGATCGTTGCCGGCGAGGCCGTCGACGATCGCGACCACGAGGAAGAGCCAGAAGGCGACGGGCAGCAGCACTCCCGCCTGCTCGCGGTAGATGGAGAACACCTCTCCGAGGGTGTCGCCGACATCGAGCTTGCCACTCATGCCGACTGCTTCGACCCGCCCGGCCGCGGACCTGCCGCAACCGGGGTCCGGCTCACTTCCGGTTGATCACTTCCGACACGTAGGCGGCGACGTCTTCGATTTCTTTGGTGGAGAGGACTTCGGCGAAGGCCGGCATGCCGGCGCCGCCGTTGGTGACCTGTCTGATCGTGCCGTTGGCGGTCTGGGCCAGCGGCTGCGTGGTCAGGTCGGGACCGCCGTTGCCGCCATGACCATCGAAGCCGTGGCACGTCGCGCAGTTGTTGTCGAACACCACTTTGCCCGCCGCCGGGTCGCCGGTCGAGGCTTCTTCTTCGACGCTTTCGCCGCCGCCGGCTTCGTTCGGCGCGGCTTCCGCTTCGTTGACGTTGGCTTCCGGGGCTTCCTCGCCGGCGTGCTGGCCCTGTTCGGCGGGGCCGCCGGCTTTGGCGGGGCCGATGTCGCCTTCGAGCGAGAACAGCCAGAGGTCGTCGCCGTGCGCGCTGGCGGCCAGCGAGTTGCCGCCGGCGTAGAAGGCGACGTACTCCTTGCCTTCGCTTTCGAAGATCGCCGGTGTCGTGTTGGCGCCGGCGCCGGTCTGGAAGGACCAGAGCTCTTCGCCGCTTTCGGCGTCGTAGGCGACGACGTCGCCGTTGTTGCGGCCGCTGAAGACGAGATTGCCCGCGGTCGTCGTCGTGCCGGAGTAGCAGGCTTCTTTGCGGAACTTCTTCTGCCATTCGATTTCGCCGCTGCTGACGTTCTGCGCTACGAGGTAACCGTCATAGCTGCCGAACCCCTGCAGCGACAGGACGCTGGAGAGATACGTTTTGCCCGGGTGCAGTTTTTCGAGTTGGTGGGTCTGGTAACCGGCGTAGCCGCCGATGCCACAGATGTAGACGTCTTCGGTGTTCGGGTTGTAGCTCGACGGAGGCCAGTTGGTGCCGCCGCTCGGGCCTGTCGCCATCACGGTCATTTCCTTGCCGAAGACGTCGAAGATGCTGCCTTTGCGGAGTTTGACCTTGCCTTTGAAGGTCTGTTGCGCCAGTTTCCCGATTTCTTTGAACTCGGCCGAGCTGACGGTCTGCGGGACGAAGGGCGGCGTCGACGGAAACGGCTGGGTCGCGAACGTCGCCTGTTCGGATTTGTTCTGCGGGACCGGTTTCTCTTCGATGCCGTGGATCGGCTTGCCGGTTTCGCGGTTCAGCATGTAGAGCCAGCCGGTCTTGCCGGGCTCGCTCAGCCCATGGACCATTTCGCCTTCGACTTCGGCGTCCCAGAGGACGACCGGGCTGGGCGCGTCGTAGTCCCAGATGTCGTGATGTACCTCCTGGAAGTGCCACTTGTATCTGCCGGTTTCGGGGTCGAGGGCGACGATCGCGGTGGTGAAGAGGTTCTCGCCGGGGCGGCCGCTTCCGTTGAGGTCCGGCGAGGCGTTGCCGGTCGAGAAATAGAGCGTGTTGAGCTTCGGGTCGACCGCGGGCGTGTTCCAGACCGGCGCGCCGCCGTGGTTCCACGAATGGCTGCCGGCGGGCCAGGTGCCATGGCCGGTTTCGCCGGGGCCGGGGGTTGTGTAGAAGCGCCAGTCGAGCTTGCCGGTTTTTGCGTCGAAGGCGGTGAGCCGACCGCGGATCCCGAACTCGCCGCCGGAGACGCCGATGTAGACACGACCGTTGTAGTAGAGCGGCGCCGAGGTGATCGTTTCCCCGTTCTGCCATTTGCCCACTTCCGAGGTCCATTTGACCTTGCCGGTCTGCTGGTCGAGAGCGACGACCCTGCCGTCCAGCCGGGGGACGTAGACGAGCCCGTCGCCGATCGCGACGCCGCGGTTGTTCCAGCCGCAGCAGATCGTGCTGATCTGTTCGGGCAGCTTCGCTTCGTAGGCCCAGAGTATTTCGCCGCTCTTGACGTCGATCGCGAAGACGTCGTCGGCGCCGGTGGGGACGTACATCGTCCCTTCGTAGACGATCGGGGTGGCCTCGGCCGAGTATTTGGTCGCGAGGCCGGAGCCGTGGAGGTGTATGTGCCAGGCGCCTTCGAGTTCGCCGACGTTGTCGGTGCCGATTTCGTCGAGCGGCGAATAGCGCTGGTTGGAGACCGCGCCGCCGTTGGTGATCCAGTTTTGCTTCGGCAGCGCTTCCAGTTCGGCGGCGGTGAAGGCGGGAGCGGGCGTGATCGCCGAGGTCGTTTCGCTGACCGCGCTCGCTTCGCCTCCGGTGGCTGCGGAAGGCGAGACCGTGGTGGTGTCCGTGTGTCCGGTGAAATGGCCGAGGAAGAAGCCCGCGAGGAAGGCGAAGACGACACCCGCCGCGATGGCCCCGACGGCGACGCCGATCCAGAGCTTCAACGAGAATTCGCGTTCGTTCATCTACCTGGCCCTCCCTGCCCGATCGGGCGCATATCTACCGCCGCCGGCAAATCTTTATTTCGTGGCGCGCCCGCGGCAGGGCTCCGTTCTAGCCGCGCTCGGGTCGGCGGCGTCGGGGCCGCAGCTCGTCGCCGAGCAGGTCCTTGCCGCGCCGGCGCTGCAGGCGCCGCCAGGCTTCGACCGTCGAGGCGACCAGCAGCGCCACCCCGAGGGCGATCAGCAGCGGCAGCCAGAGATTGCCTTTGAAGGTCTCGCCGCCCACGTAGCCGAGCATCGAGATGTAGATCGCCCAGACAAGGGCGGCGACGGCGTCGGCGGGCAGGAAGCGGCGGTAGGCCAGTCCCAGGGTCCCGGCCGCGAAGGTGGTCGCCGAGCGGCCACCGGGGATGAAGCGGCCGATCACGATCAGGGCCACGCCTCGCCTCTGGATCGCGCCCTCGGCCCACTGCAGTCGCTCCCTCGCCTTCTCCCCCTTGAACAACCGGTTGGCGATCGGACATCCGACCACGCGCCCGAGCAGGTAGGCGACGTTGTCGCCGACGAATGCGCCGAGCGCGGCGGCGGGCACGATCAGGAAGATCAGCAGTTCCCCGTGCCCCGCCAGCACCGATGCCGTGATCACGATCGTCTCCGAGGGGATCAGCGGCAGCAGCACGTCAAGCCCGGTCGAGACGAAGACGACCAGGTAGGTGACCGGGTTGCCGGAGACTTCGGTGGTCAACCAGTGGAGCACGCGCGGCCGGCTTCGTCTCGGTTCACATTCCCGCCCTACCCGCGCGGCGCCATCTGGCGAACGTCCTCAGCGCGGTCGCGCAGGGGGTTTGGGCAGAGACTCCGAGTGGGTATAGACACTCCCGTACTGGTATCCAGCCGTCGAAGAGAAAGCGGAGGCAGAAGATGTTCGTGTGCGAGCGGTGTGGCAGTTCCTACAGTGCGAGCCGAGCGGCGGCGATAGAGGATTGCCCGCGTTGCAAGGGCCGCGACCGGGTCTCGGCCCCCCTGAGCTTCAAGATGTTCGATCTGCCACCCTTGGCGGAGGAGAACGGATGTCAGCAAGCTCGACCAGCTCCACTCCCGTCGCAGTCGAGACCGGCGCACGCCGGCTGAACAACTACATCGGCGGCGCCTGGGTTCGCTCCGACAGCGAGGAGTCGCTCGACGTCACCGACCCGGCGAACGGCGAGACGATCGCCCGCGTCCCGCTCTCCAGCGCGGCTGAGCTCGACCAGGCGGTGACCGCGGCGCGGGCGGCGTTGCCGGTCTGGCGCGACGTCAGCGTGATCGAGCGCGGCCGCCGGCTGTTCGCCCTGCGAGACCGGCTCGACCGCCGGCGCGAGGACCTCGCCCGTTCGGTGACGACGGAGATGGGCAAGACGATCGCCGACGCCCGCGCCGAGGTGGCACGGATGATCGAGATGGTCGAGTGCGCGTGCGCGATCCCGACGACGATCCAGGGCCGCGTCGCCGAAGACGTCTCCCGCGGCGTCGACGCCGAAACCGTGCGCCAGCCGGTCGGCGTCTGCGCCGCGATCGTCCCCTTCAACTTCCCGGCGATGGTCCCCTTCTGGTTCCTCCCCTTCGCGATCGCCTGTGGCAACGCCTTCGTGCTGAAGCCCTCCGAGCAGGTGCCGATGACGCAGCAGATCGCCTTCGAGGCGCTCGACGAGCTCAAGTTGCCACCGGGCCTGGTCAACCTCGTCAACGGCGGCCGTGACATCGTCGAGGCGATCCTCGACCACCCCGGCATCGACGCGGTCAGCTTCGTCGGCTCGGCTCCGGTGGCGCGCTTGGTCTACGAACGCGCCGCCAAGGCGGGCAAGCGGGTGCAGGCACTCGGCGGAGCCAAGAACCACATGGTCGCGATGCCCGACGCCGTCGCCGAGAGGACGGTCGAGGCGATCGTCGGCTCCGCCTTCGGAGCGGCCGGGCAGCGGTGCATGGCAGGCTCGGTCCTGGTCACCGTCGGCGCGGCGCGGGAGCGGCTGCTGCCGGCGCTGGTCGAGCGCGCCCGTGAGCTCGCGGTCGGGCCCGGGATCGAGGAGTCGGTGGAACTGGGGCCGGTGATCTCCGCGGCGGCGCGCGAGCGGATCTCGGCGGCGATCGAGCGCGCGGTCGCCGACGGGGCCGAGCTGCTGCTCGACGGCCGCGAGGTCGATCCGGGGCCGGGGGGCGGCCTGATGGGCGCGACGATCCTCGCCGGCGTCGACCCCGAATCGGAGGCGGGCAAGGAGGAGATCTTCGGCCCGGTCCTCTCGGTGGTCGAGGTCGACAGCCTGGCGGAGGCGATCGCGACGATCAACCGCAGCCGCTTCGGCAACGGCACCTCGATCTTCACCGAGTCCGGCGCCGCCGTCCGCGCCTTCCGCCGCGATGTGGAGGCGGGGATGATCGGCGTCAACATCGGCGTCGCCGCGCCCGTCGCTTTCTTCCCCTTCAGCGGCTGGAAGGACTCCTTCCTCGGCGACCTCCACGCCCACGGCCCCGACGCGGTCGAGTTCTACACCCGCAAGAAGACCGTCACCAGCCGTTTCTTCAGCGGTGGCGAGAGCGGCGCCTACTTCGTCGAGAGCTCCGACTAGGACACTAGGGGCGCTTGACCAGCCGTACCGTCGCCCGCTGAGAGGCGGCGGCGCCCCCCTCCGGGACGAAGGTGACGGTGAGCTTCAACTTGACGGCGTTGCGCCTCAGCAGCGCCTTCAGCTTGGCGCCGCCGGCCCGCACCGGAAGCATCACGGTTCCGGCGCCCTCGGCCGCGCGCCCGGTCGGCCGCGCGCCGCTGAGGCTGATCGAGCCCGGGCCCGGGACGGTGACCGGCAGCTTGGCGAAGCCCTTCCTGCGGTTGAGGAGCGGCCTGCCGATCCGGAAGGAGTTGCCGACGGGCGTGCCGTCGAGCTTGACTTCCGCTGTCGGCGAGCTCGCGGTACTCGGCGGTGGCGGCGGTGGCGGCGGCGGGATGACGGTCGATGCCTGGACGGCGTCGCCGGCGCCGTCGGCACGCTTCCAGACCGAGGTGACCGAACCGTCGGCGGCAGGCGCGACCGCCGGATCGCCCGCGGCCCCCGCTTCGGAGAGGTCTTCGCTGCTGGGCGCCGGCGTCCCGTCCGCGGCGATGCCGCGCTGCTGGACGACGAAGGTGGCGCCGTCGAAGCGACTCCAGATGACGGTCGCGGCGCCGTCGGGGGCGACCGCCACGTCGGGCTCGGCGGCGTCGCGGCCGGCGGCCGAGAGGTTCGCGGTGCTCGGCTGCAGGCCGCCGGCGGCGTCGATCCGCCGCGCCTGGATCACGAAGCTGGTGCCATCCCAGCGCTCCCAGACCGCCGTGGCGACGCCTTCGGGGCCCACTGCGAGCTCCGGCTCGGCGGCGTCGCGACCGGATGCCGAGAGGTTGCCGGTGGTGGCGTCGACGCTGCCGTCGGCGGCGATCCGCCGTGACTGGATCACCCAGTTGGAGCCGTCGAAGCGGTTCCAGAGCACGGTCGCGCTGCCGTCGGGCGCGAGGTCGAGCTGCGGCTGGATCGCGCTCTCGCCGCTCGCCGAGAGGTCGGAGATCGCTTCGCCCGGGATCCCGTCGGGGGCGACGCGGCGCATCTGGACGATCGAGTCGGAGCCGTCGAAGCGGCTCCAGACCACGGTGGCGGTGCCATCGGCGGCGTAGGCGAGCTGCGGTTCGACCGCGTCCTGCTTGGCGAGCGAGAGGATCGCTCTTTCCCTGCGGCTGCCATCAGGCGCGATCGGGCGCTCCTGCACGAGGTAGTGGAAGCCGTCGAAGCGCTTCCAGACGACCATCGAGGTGCCGTCGGCGGCGACCGCGACCTGGGGTGAGGCCGCGTTCTGGCCGGGACCGGTCATCGCGATCGTCGCGGCCGCCGGCGTCCCGTCCGGGGCGATGCGCCGCGCCTGGACGACGAAGTTCGCCCCGTCCCAGCGGATCCAGGTGACGGTCGCCGTGCCGTCGGGGGCCACGGCCACGTCCGGGGAGAGGGCGTCCTGCGCCGGGTCCGAGAGGGTCGTGACTCCTGGCTCGGGGACGCCGTCGGCAGCGATCCGTCGTGAGTAGACCGTGAAGTCGGCGCCGTCGCGGGCGCTCCAGACGACGGTCGCGGTGCCGTCCGGGCCGGCCGCGACCTGCGGGCCGCCGACGACTTCGCCGGCGGGCGATAGATCGAGCGCAGCGGGGGATTCCGGACCGGCGGGCTCCGGCGGCGGTGGCACTTTGGTCAGCGCCGCCATCGCCGGCGCTTGCGACCGGTAGAGGCTGCTCTGGATCCCCTTGCGGAACTCCTGCTGAGCCGGCGCTGAGGACTCGATCGGCCAGTCGGCGCGTTGTCCGCCCTTCGGGAAGGGCCAGTTGAACCAGAGGAACGCCTTGATCTCGGGGTGGTGCGGCAGGTAGGCCGTCAGCAGTTCCCGGATCCACTCGGTCTTGTTGCCGCCGAACTCGCTGGAGGCGGTCTCGACCAGGATCAGCGGCTTGGTCGGCGCCACTTCCTCGATCAGGTCGAGCGTCGGCGTGATCGTCTGGTCGGGATTGATCCAGCGGTCGGGCTGGGCCGGGTTGCGGCCCCAGTTGTAAGAATCGAGTCCGGCCCAGTCGACGTAGGCGTCGCCGGGGTAGTAGGGCCGAGGGTCGGATTCGGGGTCGGCCCAGATGCTGTTCGGGACCCAGGTCCAGGTGACGTTGGTCGCGCCCTCGGCGACGACCAGGTCGTGGAAGTGGCGCCAGGCGGCGACGAAGTTGGGGTCCCGGCCCCAGGCGTACCAGTCGCCGTTCATCTCCCACCAGGGCGCCAGGAAGAAAGGGTGCCCCCAGGCTTTCGCCGCTTTGGCCCAGCTGCGGATCACCGCGTCCTGGCCGCCGCTCGCGACGTCGGCCAGGGTGACGCCCGCGGCGAGGCCGGTGGTCACCATCGGGATCACGTCGCGGCTGCGCGCCGCTTCCAGCCTGGCGCTGTCGAATTTGCCCCAGCCCATCCCCATGTTGAGGACGGCCACGCGCTTGCCCGCGTGGCGCTCGAACAGTTCCCAGGCGGCTTTGTTGGCCGGCGCGCTTTCGCTCTGGCCGTAGGTTTCGCCGCTGATCGTCGCTCCCCAGTACATGGCGCCCCTGGCGGCGCCGGCCGGCGCCAGCAGCACCGCGCCGGCGATCAGGCAGAGGAGAATCGCCCGTCGCCACGCGACCGGCCCAGCAATCGAGCCTCCCGAGCCCCCACCCATCGAACAATCGTCCAGGAGAGCCGCTTCTCAGTCAAGGCGCTCTCGCAACAGCCAGTCGGGGACGGGACGACGGGAGCGAAGCGCCCAGGGCAGGCCCCGCAGGGCGCCCAGCATGGCGCGGCGGGCGACGGAGTCGGTGGCCGCCGCACGGGCCAGCGCCGCCGTGTCGCGCAGGGCGCGGGTCGCCGGCATCCGCAGCCAGGAGGTCCAGAGGCGGTTGCGCAGGCCCAGCTCGGTGCGATCCTCGCGGTTGCCGCGGGCGGGAAAGTGCAGCGCCACGACGTCCTCGGCGTAGCAGAGCTCCCAGCCCGCGAGCCGGATGTCGATTGCCGCCAGCTCCTCCTCGCCGCCGACCATCAGGCGGATGTGAAAGCCGCCTGCCTCGAGAAAGGCAGCCCGCCGCACGACCGCGCCGCAGCCGAGGAAGCCATGAACGCGGGGCCCGGGCAGGCCCGGCGGAGTCGCACCCTGCATCACCGCGGAGACGGGGTCGAGGCGACGCTCGTCGCCGACCAGGATGCGGGCGGCGAGCAGGCCGACCCGGCGGAAGCTACGGAAGGTCTCGCCGGCGCGCGACAGTGCTCCCGGCTGCCACCAGGAGTCGTCGTCGCTGAAGGCGACCAGCGGCGTCTGCAATTGCCGGACCCCGAGGTTGCGGGCAAAGGCGCCGCAGTTGCGATCGAGCACGACGAGCTCCACCCGGGGGAACTCGCTCGCCACCGCCGCCGCGGTGCCGTCGGAGGAGGCGTTGTCGACGACGACGATCGGCGGCCGCTCGGGCAGGGATTCGAGCTCGGCAAGCGTGCGCAGCAGGTAGCCGCGGCGATTGCGAGTGGCGACGACCACCCCCACATCCGGGTGGTCGACATTTCGACCGCTATGCGACTGAAATGTCGACCACCCGCCGGGTTCTGGGGACCGGCTCATGCGGGCGTCAGCGGGCGCACCGAGTCCAGCTCCGATAGGACCGAGTCGACGTCGATCTCCAGCAGGCCGGGGTCGACCTCGGCTCCGTGGGGATCGCCGCTGCGCCCGCGCCACAGCACCCGGTGCAGCGGACGGTCGCCCGGCGGGCCCCAGTGCCGTGGCGAGGTCGGGCCGAAGAGCAGGACCGAGGGGACCGCGAGCGCGGTGGCGAGGTGGGCGACGCCGGTGTCGCCGCAGACGACGGCGCCGGCGCCGGCGACCAGGCCGGCCAGGCGGACGAGGTCGGTGCGGCCGGCGAGCTGCCGGCGCGGGTCGACGCCGGCGGCCGCCGCGATCCACCTCGCCGTCGGCAGCTCCGCCGCCGAGCCGGTGACGAGGACCTGCCGCCCGGCCGCCAGCTCTGCCCGCGCCAACGCGGACCAGCGCTCGGGCGGCCAACGGCGCGAGCGGCTGGCGGCGCCGGGGTGCAGCAGCGTCACGCCACCAGCCCAGTCGGGCGGCTCCATGTCAGGGCGGCGGATCTCCAGCCGCGCGGGGTCGGCCTCGACCCCGGACTCGCGCAGCAGCCGGCACCAGCGCTCCACCTCATGCTCGTCCGGCTGCCAGGCCGGCATCGAACGCGTCTCCGCCACCGCCGCGTTGCGGAAGGCGATCAGCCGGGCCGGCCGCGAGGCGAGGACGAGCCGGTGGCTCTCGGGGCCGCAGCCGTGCAGGTTGACGCTGAGGTCGGGCCGTCGGGGCATCCGCCCGGGCTCGGCTTCGAGGCCGGCGACGTCGACCAGCCCGTCCAGGCACGGCTCCCCGTCCTCCTCGATCAGCGGCAGCAGCGGTTCGAGCCAGGCGGGGGCGGCGAGCAGCCGGCGATGCTCGGGATAGGCGCGGGCGAGAGCGCGCAACGCCGGCACCGCCGTCAGCAGGTCGCCGAGCCCGAGCGCCCGCAGGACCGTGATCCGCGGACGGGAGTCGGTTGCTACGGCCACGAGCTCTCGGTCGGCGGGCAGACCAGGGCCTCGCGGAGTTCGACCGCCGGGGGTCTGCTGAGGGCGAAGAGCGCCGCTTCGGCGACCTCGCCGGGGGGCGCCAGCCTGGCGTCCGGCGGCGGCTTGTACTTCTCCTCGCGGCCGTCGAAGAAGGCGGTCTCCATGCCGCCCGGCATCAGCAGCGTGACGCCGATCCGCCCCGCGGTCTCGGCGGCGAGGGCGCGGCTGAATCCGACCACGCCGAACTTGCTGGCGCAGTAGGCGGTGGCGTCGGGGAGACCGCGGATGCCGAGCGTGGAGGCGACCGTGACGACCCGACCGTGGCCCTGCTCGAGTGCCGGCAGGGCGGCGCGGACGACCGCCGCGGTGCCCATCAGGTTGACCTGGACGACGCGGTTCCAGTCGGCGCCGGCGACCCCGTCCAGCGGCCCGCAGACGTCGGTGCCGGCGGCGGCGACCACCGCGTCCAGTCCCCCGTGCCGCTCGATCACCGCGCGGGTGGCAGCTTCGGCGGCGACCGTGTCGGCGAGGTCGACGAGCTCGGACTCGAACCCGTCCGCCTGCCTGAGGTCGAGGCTGACCGGCGTCCCCCCCTCGCGCTCCACGCCCTGGGCGATCGCCTCCCCGAGCCCCGATGCGGCTCCGGTGATGATTACGGTGCCTATTTCCTGCGCTGCCATTGTCATCCCATCCTTTCGATCAATCTCGTCGTCGAGCGGTCGTCGATCTGCGGCAGGATCGCCACCCGTCCGCCCCACGAGGCGACGGCCTCGGCCTCGGGCAGGTCCTTGACGGCGTAGTCGCCGCCCTTCGCCCAGACGTCGGGCCGCAGCATCCGCAGGGCGTCGACCGGCGTCGCCTCGTCGAAGATCGCCACCTCGTCGACGCAGCGCAGCGCCTTCAGCATCTCCGCCCGCTCGAGCTCGTCGACGAGCGGCCGCCCGTCCCCCTTCAGCCGCCGCACCGACTCGTCGCCGTTGAGCAGGACGATCAGGCAGTCGCCGAAGGAGCGGGCGCCTTCGAGGTTGCGCAGGTGGCCGGCGTGGAGCAGGTCGAAGCAGCCTCCGGTCGCGACCACCGCGCCGCCGGCGGCGCGGACCCGCCGAGCCAGCTCCACCGCGGGGCCGATCGAGACCGGCGAGCGGCCGACTCCCTGCTCGTCGGCGTCGACCAGGGCCGGCGCCTGCGGGGCGACGGCCGCGCGGGCGCCGCCCGCGGCGACGAAGTCGCGGGCCGCGATGACCGCCGCCGCGACCGCCTCTTCGCGGTCGCCGCCACGGGCGAGGACCGTCGCCGCCGCGGCGGCGAACATGTCCCCCGCCCCGCAGGAGTCGCCGTCCACGGCGGCGAGGCCGTAGCTCCAGACGTCGCCGTCGGCGGCGACCAGCAGCGCCCCGTCGCCGGACCGGGTGATGCAGACGGCGCCGGCCTGCCAGCGCCGGACCAGGCGGAAGGCCAGCCGGCCGATCTCCTCCTCCTCGCTCGGAAAGGGAAGGCCGCCGAGCCGAGCCGCTTCCTCGAGGTTCGGCGTCGCCAGCTCGACGCCCTCGATCGGTTCCGGTCCCCGCGGATGGGGGTCCCAGACCAGCCGCAGTCGCGCCGCCTTCGCCGCGAGGACAGCCCGCAGGCCGGGGTGGTCGGCGACCCCCTGACCGTAGTCGGAGACGAGAACCGCGCCCGCGCCGGCGAGCGCGCCGTGCAGCGCCGGCGGCACCGCGGCGCCGACCTCGCCGCCGCCGCCGCGATCGAGCCTCAGCAGCGGCCGGCCGCAATCCATCACCCGAACTTTCTCCGGCGTGCTGCCGTCGAGGCCGAGGTCGATCAGGTCGATGCCGGCGCCGACCAGCGCCCTGGCGATCTCCCCCGCGGCGCCGTCCGGTGCCAGCGCCGTGACCATGGTCACCGGAGCGCCGGCGGCAGCGGCGAGTGTCGCGGCCAGCGCCGCGCCACCGGGACGCGGGCTGCTGCTCATCTGGTCGACGACAGGGACCGGCGCATCGGGGCAGAGCCGTTCGCTGCGCCCCTCGATGTCGCGATCGAGCAGCGCGTCGCCGATCACGACAAGGCCGCCGTTCATCGCCGTGCTCCGCCGCCGACCATGCTGCCCGACCGCCTCGCCGGGCTGCGGTCGCGGCGCTTGCCGGCCTCCCGCTCGCCTTCGAGGCGCTCGACGCAGCGGTCGACGGCGCCGCAGAGCAGGTGGACGGCGATCAGGTGCATCTCCTGGACCGTGGAGGCGGCGGGGCCTGGGCACGCCACCGACTCGTCGCAGGTCTCGGCGACCGGGTTCGGCGACGGTCCGGTCAGGCCCCAGGTTATGAGGCCGAGCCGGTTCGCCGCCTCGACCGCGCGCAGCACGTTCTCGCTGCGGCCCGAGGTGCTGAAGGCGACGAGCACGTCGCCGGGGCGGCCGTGGGCTTCGACCTGGCGGGAGTAGGTCATCTCGCCGCCGTAGTCGTTGCCGATCGCGGTCAGGCTGGAGCTGTCGCCGTGCAGCGGGATCGCGCTGAGCGCCCGGCGTTCGGTCTCGAAGCGGCCGACCAGCTCGGCGGTCAGGTGCTGCGCCTCGGCGGCGCTGCCGCCATTGCCGACGGCGAGCAGGCGGCCGCCCTCGAGCAATCGCTCGCCGAGCCAGCCGCCCCAGGAGTCGATCTTCTCGCGCTCGGAGCCGAGCACCCGGATCGCCTCGTCGAGAGCGGCCAGGTGGTCGGCGCTGCCGCCCTTCCCGACGTGCCGGCGCCGCCGGCGCCCCGAGGCCGCCGCGACGACCTGCGCGTAGACGTCGATCGCCTGCGTCGCGATCCGCCGCCAGTCGTAGAGGCGGCGCGCCCGTTTGGCGCCGGCCGTGCCGTAAGCGCGGCGGGCCGCCGGGTCCTCCAGCAGCGAGGAGATCGCCTCGGCGAGGCGCTCGGGATCACGCGGCGGCACGTGGACGCCGGTGGTGCCGTCGACGACGCTGTCGATCATGCCGCCGACCGCGGTGGCTATCACCGGCACGCCGCAGGCCATCGCCTCCAGCGGCACGATCCCGAAGGGCTCGTACCAGGGAACGGTCACGACAGCGTCGGCGGAACGGATCAGCTCGGGCAGGCGCTCGCGCTCGACCCGACCGCGGAGCTGCACCCGGTCGGTAACGCCGAGCTGCTCGGCGAGAGCGCCGAGGCGGCGCGCTTCGGGGTCCTCGTCGATCCGGCTGCGCTCCGGCCCGCCGGCGATCACCAGCTCGACGCCCGCCAACTGCGGCAGGGCGGAGATGACGTTCCCCACTCCCTTGCGTTGGACCAGCCGACCGACGTAGAGGAGGCGCCGGCGGTCGGGGTCCCGCGGCTCGACCGCGCCGCCGGGAGTGAAGAGCTCGAGGTCGACGCCGCAGGGGACCACGGTGAGCCGCGCGTTGTCGGCGCCGAGCCGCATCAGCTCGAAGACCTCGTCGCTGCAAGTCGGCAGGACGCGGTCGGCCTCGCGGACGATCTGGCGCTCGACCTCCATCCGCTCCGGCGGGCTCGTGTCCATCCTTCCCTGATGGCGTCGTTTGACGACGCCGAGGGCGTGGAAGGTCTGCACGACCGGGATGCCCCCGAGCGGCCTCGCCGCCCGCAGAGAGGCGTAGCCCGACATCCAGAAGTGAGCGTGGACGACGTCCGGTCGCCGGCGTCGCCAGGATTCCTCGAGCGCGCCCACGAACTGCGGCATGTGCGCGAAGAGCTCGTCCTTCGCCAGCTCTTCAGGCGGGCCGGCGTCGATGTGCTCGACCTCGACGCCCGGGTAGAGGGGGACGCGAGCGGGCAGCTCCGGATCGTCGCGGCGGGTGTAGACGACGACCTCGTTGCCACGCCTCGCGAGTTCGCGGGAGAGGGCGGCGACGAAGACGTTCTGGCCTCCCGCGTCGACGCCGCCGAGGGCGGCGAGCGGGCTTGCGTGCTCGGAGACCATCGCGATCCTCATAACCCTCTCTCCTCAAGTAGGCCATCCCAGTCGGCAAGAAAGCGCTCGAGGCCGAAGCGCTCGAGCGCGACCCGGCGAGCCTCCTCGCCGTGCCGTCGCGCCAGCTGCGGATCGGCCATGTAGTGGCGCAGCGCCGCGGCCAGAGCGTCGACGCGGGTGGAGATGAAACCGGCCCCGGGCGGGACCGCCTCGACCGCCTCGGTGGTGGCGAGCACGACCACCGGCATGCCGAGCTGCATCGCCTCGATCAGCGAGAGGCCGAGCGAGGTCCAGCGGATCGGGTGCAGGTAGGCGCGCCGCCGCGCCATCTCCGTGTGCAGCCGCTCCTGCTCGAGGTTCTCGACGCCGCCCAGCTCGGCGGCGCCGATGCCGAACAACCGCAGCGCCACCTCGTGGTTGAGCCGCGGCAGCAGGTCGGTCCCGGTCACCCGCCGGCGGCGCCCCGCTTCGTTGATCGCCACGGCGGCCTCGGCGAGCTCGCCGGTGTAGCGGTAGCCGGGGTCGACGCCGCCGTGCTCGATCACCCTGGTCGGGGTCGAGCCCGCGTCCCAGAAGAGGTCGTTGAAGTTGGTGACGTGGACGAGGACGACGTCGTCGCGGTCGGCGACCGGGTGGCGCATCTCGGCGATCCGACCCTGCGGCGCGT
Organism: Solirubrobacterales bacterium; assembly: GCA_036403715.1. Taxonomy (GTDB): domain Bacteria; phylum Actinomycetota; class Thermoleophilia; order Solirubrobacterales; family 70-9; genus VAYN01. The sequence goes on along the minus strand of DASWQL010000038.1, from coordinate 44,234 downwards.
TGTGCTCGACGAAGATCGCCGGCACGTCGCGCCCCGGCCGGCGGCCGGTCCAGCGCTCGAACAGCCCGGCCTCGTGGGGGCGCTGCAGCAGGACGAGGTCGACGGCGGCGTCGCCGAGCTGCCGCGGCGAGAGCTCGCGGACGGAGTCCGGCCACTCCCAGGTGCGGGCGCGGCCGCGACCGTCCGGGCCGCGGTCCGGGAGCACCGGCACCAGGTAGGTGTGCGGGCCCTGGACGAAGGCGGTGGTCCAGGAGCCGTGCACGTGCCAGAGGACGACGTTCATCAGACCGCCTCCAGCCACTCGCCGTTGGCGCGGGCGGTCGAGCTCAACCGCTCCAGCGCCACCACCACCTCGATCGGCTCCACCCCGGCGAGGCAGGGATGGCCGGCGACCGGGCACTCGCGGGCGCGGCAACCGGCGCACGGGACCTCGCGGTGCAGGAGCACGTGCGGCACCGCCCAGGGACGCCAACGCACCGCCGGCACGGTCGGGGCGAAGAGCGAGGCGACCGGCGTCCGGACCGCCGCGGCAAGGTGCGCGGGACCGGTATTGGCGACGGCGACCGCGGCGGCGCGGGCGAGGACGGCGGCCAGCTGCGCGAAGTCGAGGCGCCCGCCGAGGTCGAGCACCTCGGGCCGGCCGCCGGCGATCGCTGCCGTCAGCCGCCGCTCGGCGGCGGCGCCGGTGACGACTACACGGTGCCCGCGGGCGACCAGGAGGTCGACCAGCGCCGCCCAGTGCTGCGGTTCCCAGGCCCGGGCGGGCACCGAGGCTCCAGGGTGGACGACGAGGAACGGTTGCTCCGGCAGCGCCGGCGGCTCGCCCGGGATCACCCGCAGGCAGCCGTCGTCGCCGGCGGGCAGATCGTGCCCCGCGGCCTCGGCCAGCGAGAGCGCCCGGTCGACCTCGTGGATTTCGTCGGGGACCTGATGGCGGACGTCGAGCAGCGAGCCGGGGTAGTCGACGCCGATCGCGGCGATCCTCGGCACGCCCGCCAGTCGCAGCAGCAGCGCCGTCGGCAGCGGGCTCTGGTGGAAGGAGGTGAAGATGACCGCTTCGCGCGGATCGCGGGCGGCGACGTCTTCGATCGCCTCCCGGCAGGCCGCCCAGCTGACTGCGGGGGGTTCCGGGTCGATCCACGGGGCGAGGTGGACCAGCACCTCGTCGACTGCGGGCAGCAGTCGCGCCGCCGGCTCGGCGCGGGGGCCGCAGAGCAGGGTCAGCTCGCCGCCGGCCCGGACGGCGAGCGCTCGCAGCGCCGGACCGCAGAGCAGGACGTCGCCGAGGTTGTCCTGGCGGACGGCGAGGATGCCGCCGCTCATCGTCCGCCTCCCGCCTCGTCGGCGAGCAGCAACTCCACTGCCCCCTCGAGCGACTCCGCCCGCCGCGGGGACATGCGGACGTCCTCGGCCTCGGTCCGGGGGGTCGGCACGATCACCGCCGCCGCCCCCGCCGCCTGCGCCGCCTGAACGTCGGCGGCGACGTCGCCGATCACCGCGCAGCGCTCGGGGCGGACGCCGAGGCGCTCGGCCGCCCGCAGCACCATCCCCGGTTCCGGCTTGCGGCAGTCGCAGCGATCCTCGGGGCCGTGCGGGCAGTAGAGCCAGGTGTCGACGCCGAGAAGCTCGCGCGTCCGCCGGTTCACCGCCTCGACCTCAGCGACCTCGATCAGGCCGCGCCGGACACCGCTCTGGTTGCTGATCACAGCGATCGGCAGCCCCGCTTCGCGCAGCCGCTCGACGGCGCGCGCGGCACCGGGCATCGGCAGCACGCGTCGCGGGTCGCCGTTGTACGGGACGTCGACGATCAGGGTTCCGTCGCGGTCGAAGAGGACCGCCGCGGGAGCGGTCTGGGGCGGGCGCTCGCCGTTCCCTGCCGGGGCGCCGCGGAGCAGGGGCAGCCGCAGCCATCCCCATGCCGACCAGGCCGCCGCGGCGAACGGCAGCACGGCGCTGGTGGCAAGCATGCGGCCGACCTCGGAGCGCTCGCGCGGCCCGGGGGCGATCCGGGCCCAGGCCAGCTCGGCGGTCAGGGCCAGCCAGGCTGCGGCGAGCGCAGTCGCCGGCCGCGGGCGCCGGGAGGCGACGGCGGCAACGGCGGCGAGCCCGGCCGTGGCGGTGAGCAGGTGGCGGCGCAGCCGCCCGGCCGGCGCCCGGCCCCAGCGGCGCCAGTGACGGCCGTGGAGCGAGCGCATGAGGACGTCGTCGGCGTTGCCGCGCTGCCTGGAGACGCTGACCCAGAACCCGGCCTCCCCGACCGGATGCTCGACGTGGCGCCCACCCGGGACGATCTGCCAGCCGCCGCGCAGCAGCCGCATCGCCAGGTCGGTGTCCTCGCGGTAGGCATGGCGGAAGCGCTCGTCGAAGCCGCCGACCGCGGCCAGCGCCCGGCGCCGGCAGGCGAAGTCGGCGGTTATCCAGGGCGCGCCGGCGAGTCCGGCGACGCAGCGCTCCCAGTCGCCGGCGGCGCGGCCGCCCGGCCGGGGCACCAGCAACCGACCCTGGCTGGCCGCGACGGCCGGGCCGAGCGCCGCGAGGTCGGCGCACAGCTGGTCGGCCCAGCTCGGACCCGGTAAGACGTCGTCGTCGAGGAAGACGACCCACTCGGCGCCCGAGGCACGCCAGCCGACGTTGCGAGCCGCGCCGGGACCACGGCCGTTTCCTGCCAGAACCGGCCCGTCCAGCTCCCCGCTGACTCTCGCCACGGCCCCCGGTTGGTCGACGACGACGAGGAACTCGCCAAGGCGATCGCGCTGGGGAGCCAGGGCCTCGAGCAGCCGGTGCAGGGAAGCTCGGCCCTGCGTCGGGATCACCAGGTCGATGTCCCGCGTGGCAGCGTCCACCATTACCCCATGCTGGACGCGGCTCCCGCGAGCGCCGGCTCGGCGCTCGCGAAGAGTCCTCCTCGAGCTATCAGGAAGGGACCGATTGCCAACAGGTCGATCGGTGCCGACCCGAAGCACTCCAGAGCGTCGCGCGGGTCGTCGACCATTGGCCTTCCGGCCGTGTTGAGGCTGGTGTTGATGACCATCGGCACCCCCGTCGCCCGCTCGAAGCACGCGAGCATGCGGGAGACCAGTGGCTGCGTCGCGGGGTCGACGGTCTGGATGCGGGCGGTGCCGTCGACGTGCACCGCCGCCGGTATCCGATCGGCCCAGTCGCCGCGCACCCGGTGCGTGAACAGCATGTAGGGGCTCGGCATAGGTCCGTCGAAGATCTCCTCGGCACGCGGGGCGAGCACCATCGGCGCCAGCGGCCGGAACTGCTCGCGGCCCTTGATGTCGTTGAGGCGCTCCAGGTTGGCCGGGTCGCGCGGATCGGCAAGCAGGCTGCGTTGGCCGAGGGCCCGCGGGCCCCACTCGCTGCGCCCCTGGTGCCAGGCGACTATGCGGTTGTCGGCGAGGTGGCCGGCGACGACCGCGGCGATGTCGTCGCAACGGCGGTACCGGACGGCCGCCGTGCGCAGCCAGGCCTCGATCTCCCCCTCGTCCCATTCGCGACCGAGGGCGGCATCGCGCATCGCCAGTGGGCGGGCTCCGAGCTGCTCGGAGACGTAGGTGGCGGCGCCGAGGGCGGTGCCGGAGTCGCCGGCCGCCGGCTGCACCCAGACCTCGTCGAAGGGCCCCTCGCGGGCAATCCTCGAGTTGGCGACGCAGTTCAGCGCGACGCCGCCGGCCATCGCCAGTCGGGTCTCGCCGGTGCGCTCGTGCAGCCAACGGCCGAGCTCCAGCAGCACCTCCTCGACCCGGCACTGCACCGTCGACGCCAGGTCGGCGTGGGCCTGCGTCCACTCGCCGCCGTCGGGCAGCGATGGCGCCAGCGAGTTCCAATCGACCGGCTCGGTGACGAAGCCGCCGTCGCCGGTCGCCTGAACCAGCTCGCGCAGCTGGGCTGCCATCGAGGGCCGGCCGTAGGAGGCCATCGCCATCACCTTGTACTCGTCGGAGGAGCGGCGGAAGCCGAGGTGCTCGGTCAGCTCCTCGTAGAGGAGGCCGAGGGAGTGCGGCAACCGCTGCGCGGCGAGGACGTCGAAGCGGCCGTCGTGGCGGTGGCCGGCGAGGTGGGAGGCATTCTCACCGCGACCGTCGAGGACCAGCACGGCACAGGAGTCGAAGCCGGCGCCGTGGTAGGCGGAGGCGGCATGGGCGACGTGGTGGGGGACGAAGCGGACGCATCCCGGGTCCAGACCGGGCAGGGCGGTCGCCAGGAAGCGCGGCGAGCGCCGGGCGAAGGTGGTCCTCAGGTGCTCCCAGGCGTCGCCGGTCGCCTCGCTGCCGACCACCAAGTCCGGAGCGTAGGAGTAGCCGACGGCATCGAGCCGATCCGCGCCGATCCCGGCCTGCCGCAAACACCATCTGGCGGCCTGCTCCGGCAGCTCCCAGGTCGAGAAGGCGACCGCCGGCTTGCCGTGCTTGCGGCGGCTGAAGCGCTCCTCTTCCGCGGCGGCCACCACCTCGCCGTCCAGGACCAGGGCAGCGGCACTGTCGTGGAATACGGCATTGATGCCCAGAACCGCGGTCAAGCCGACCCTACGCGGGTATACATAACAACCAAGGCGACCATGGCCTCTTCTACCCCGGCATGCGCTTCCCAACCGCCACTTCTCGCTTGCGCACGGCCCTGGTCGTTGGCCTCCTGCTGGCTCTCGCGGCAGTCGGATTTGCGGTCTTCGAGGCGGCTGGCGACGACGAGGCGCCGTCGAACCGAGCCTATTGGGGCGCCTGGATAGGCAACCAGCTGACCGGGACCGCGCCGCCGTGGGACATGAGCGCGCTCTCGCGGTTCGAGCAGACGACGGAGAAGCCGGTCTCGCTGCTGGAGTTCGCCGCGCCCTTCGCCAACTGCTCGAAGTCACCCTGCTCGCGCTACTCGTTCCCGTCGACGCCGTTCGACGAGATCCGCGCCCGCGGGGCGATCCCGTTCTTCAGCTGGAGCTCACAGTCGATCCCGAGCAGGCCCGACGAGCCCGACTTCCAGCTCGCCGACGTGGTCGACGGCAGCTACGACTCCTACATCCGCCGCTTCGCGATCAGCGCCAGGGAATGGAGTCACCCCTTCTTCCTCCGCTTCGACTGGGAGATGAACGGCAACTGGTTTCCCTGGGCCGAGCGGGCCAACGGCAACCGGCCCGGCGAGTTCGTCGCCGCCTGGCGCCACGTGCACGAGATCTTCACCTCCGTCGGCGCCGACGCCGTCTCCTGGGTCTGGTGTCCGTACGTCGACCCCGCGGGCACGCTCCAGAACTTGGCGTCGCTCTATCCCGGCGATGCCTACGTCGACTGGACCTGCCTCGACGGCTACAACTGGGGAACCGACCCCGCCTCGCCAAGGGGATGGAGGAGCTTCGACCGACTCTTCGATTCCACCTATCGCCAGATCACCGAGACCATCGCGCCGTCCAAGCCGATGGTCGTCGGCGAGACCGGCTCCACCGAGCACGGCGGGTCGAAGGCCGGTTGGATCCACGACATGTTCGAATCGCTGCCCACGGAGTTCCCGAAGATCCGCGGGCTGGTGTGGTTCGACACCTACGCCGACGGCATGGACTGGCCGCTCGAAACCTCGCAGACGGCGCTGAGCTCGTTTGCGAGCGGAATTCGGAATCCGCGCTACGTCGGCAACGACTACGGCAGCATCTCGGCCGACGCGATCCCGCCGCCCTGAGATGCATTCGCTGCTCGCCGATCGGTTCACGGCCGGGTTGACAGCGTCAATAACGCGGCAGACCGACGAGGCTGTCTGTCCAGACGCCGCCCGCGTAGGCGCGAACGTACGGCGGGTCGGCGTCGACGACGCCGACCCGAGACTCGGTTCCGGCATCGTCGCGCAGGCGCAGATCGCCGCCTGCGTTGATCCAGGCGACGACCGCCTCGCGGGTGGACTGGCCCGTCTCGAGCGTCGCGGAGTTCTGCCAGCGAATGAACTCGACGTGCTCGTGGCCGGGACCGCTCGGCATGTGAACCGCCGTGATGTAGATCGGCAACCGGGGAGCCTGGCTACCGCGCCGACGCAGCAGGGCCCACGCCGCCAGGAAGCCGAGCAGCAGGATCGCCAGGGCCCCGAGCAGGAGCAGCAGGAGATTCGACGAGTCGCTCGAGGCGGGGCCTTGCGAGCTTGATCCGAAGACCTGTTCGATCTGACTGTCGGAGATCGTGAACCAGGTCGCCAGGCGGGCGACGTGCCCGTGTCCGTATTCGATCGTTACCGCGGCTCGGTAGCGACCGGCGGGGAGGGCCTCTCCGGGAACCGCGAACGGATAGGCGATGGCGGTCCGGGGCACGAAGGTGTCGAGGTTGAACTTCGCCCGCTTGAGCTCTTCGCCGTTCTCGCCGCTGACGACCATCGACCCGCTGCCCTTGACCAGCTGATTGCCGTCGTTGCGCATGCCGACGAGGAGGGTTTGGAAGCCTTCCGCCGGTCCCGGCTTGACGCTCGTCAGCCGCAGCTTCTCGATCTCCCGGCCGGGAAGGTCGACCTGCACCGCCAGGATCGAGAGGTTGCGGATGTCGATGCGAAACGATCCCCGTCCGCTCTGACGGCTCGCGGTTTTCTTCAGCGTCGCCTTCTCGGCGACGATCCCACCGAGGTGCTGTCCTGCCGAGGCCCCGGCCGGAACCCGCACCCGGAAGCCGACGACCCGATGCCGGCCCGGGGCGAGCCTGAGCTGGTGGGTCGGCATCGAGATCCAGGCCCCGACGTCGCGCCGGGGCTCGCCGCGGGAGCGGTACACGGCGCCGGTCGTCTGCCCGGTCAGCGCGTCGACTCCGTAGAGCCGCACGGTGCCGGAACGGTCTCCCTCGTTCGCAACTCGCACGGCGCCGACCAGGGTGGCGCTCGGCCGCGAGTCGAAGACGAAGTACGAGGCGCCCGTGTGCACGCCGAGCGCCTTCAGCGTGAAGTTCGGGCCGCTGCCCGAGGCGCCGGCGGTCGGCCCGGCCACCGACAGGGCGAGCACGCATAGGAAGAGGAGCACGCGACGCCTGCCGCGCGTTCCTCTTCCCGCTGACTCGATCCAGCCCACCTCGGTTGGCTGGTCGGCCTGGTTACGGCCCGCTGACGCTCGCGAGCGTGATCGTGCTGGAGTAGATCCCGGCGTAGGTGTCCGCGGGGACGCTCACAGCCACCGTCGGCGTGTTCGAGAACACGCCCAAACCGGTTTCAGAGGCGGCGTTGAAGAACTTCACGGCCGCCGCTTCGGCTCCTGCAGGCACAGTCAGGGGATAGCCGATCGCGTTGGTGGGATTGGTGCAGGCACCACCTTCCACACAGGTGTTGGTCACACCGGTTATGGATGAGGCAGTCGGCGACAGCGTGTGTGCACTTTCGCCGCCGGTGGTGAACTGAGTCGAGGTGATGGTCGCGTTCCAGCCCGCGCCGGTTCCCCTCAGGTCTTCGATCGTCAGCGGAAGCGTGTAGGTGGGGCTGTGATCGGTTCCGTCGAGGGTTGCCGTGAACGTCGGAGCCGCGGACGTCGTCAGCGACAGGGAACCGGCGTTGACGGTTCCGGTAGTGGTTGCGGTTGCCGCGAATGCCGACGCTGGGAAGGCAAGCGCGGCAGCGGCGACCAGTACAGCGCCGAGGCGCAATGGGGTTCGATGCATTTACTACTCCTTTTTTCGGCAGCCGGGGTGCCGCAGCGAACTGAAGCCCTAGCCCGTGGACCCGCAGAGAGCGGACCGGTTTCGTAGGCACGCTGTTGCGCACGAATAGATGCCTCGGCGAAATCACCTGTTTCTTGAATGTCGAGCCTCGAACCGGACCCTTATTGGACGTCTGACCTACTTAAGCGCGCGCCGGAGTCCCGATCAGGAATCCCGATCCAAGCGCCGCCGTTCCCACCATCCCCACGCCGCCGTCACCAGGCCGGCGTAGAGCCAGCCGAGGAAGACGTCGAAGAGGTAGTGCTCGCCGGTCGCCATCAGGGTCAGGCCCATCGCCAGCGGATAGAGCAGGAGCAGAGGTCGCAGCCGCGGACGCACGCGTGGCCAGAGGGAGAGCGCAACCAGCGCGGCGAAGGCTGAGTGAAGCGAGGGGACGGCGGCGACGAGGTTGACGCTCGCCTGCCCTTTGGAGAAGAGGCCGGCGGTCCCGACCCCGATCAGCTCCCAACCGTTCGCGGTGGTGCGATGGACTTCCCCCAGCAGGCCCATTTCCGAGGCCATCCACGGCGGCACCGCCGGGAAGGCGATGTAGGTGGCGAGCCCGGCGAGCGCCAGCGAGACCAGGCGCTTGCTGAAGCGCAGGAAGGCGAGCCTGTCGCCTGTCCAAAGGAAGCCGGCGACCGCGAACGGGACGATGAAGTACGAGGTGTAGATCAGCGTGAAGGCGACATCCCACCAGCGGACGCCGCCGGGGTCGTAGAGGTGTGCCTGAAGCCATTCGGTCGGCGTCGTGCCGAAGAGGACGAAGCGATCGAAGTCGATCATCGTCTGCGCGTGAGGTGCGATCCCGAGCGAGTCCGCCGCCCCGCGGGTGAAGTCGTAGGCGCCGAGCACCAGCACGATCGGCAGCCAGTCGACGAAGAGCCGGCTGATCTCCCGGGGGTCGCGGCCGAGCGAAGCGCAGGCCAGGGCCCCGCAGGTCCAGGCGACCACCAGCTCTCGCTGCACCGGAATCCCGTAGTGAGCACTCCAGACGACCAGTACCAGCGCATAGACCGCGAGCGCGCAGCGCCGCACGATCGCCCAGGACCAGAAGCGAAAATCGGCAGCCCGTTCGGCCCCCACCTGTGCGAACTCACCCGTGCTCAAGCCAGGTAACCTACGCGCCCGTTTGCCGGATCGGGCGGAGTGGGATTGATCAGCCCAGCTCGTCGGCGAGGTCGGCGACCGAGTCGACGATACGCGAGGGACGGTAGGGGAAGCGCTCGGCCTCGGCCCTCGTGGTAACCCCGGTCAGCACCAGGATCGCTTCCATGCCGGCCTCGAGGCCGGCGACGATGTCGGTGTCCATGCGATCGCCGACCATCGCGGTGGTCTCGGAGTGGGCCTGCAGGACGTTGAGGGCGCTGCGCATCATCAGTGGGTTCGGCTTGCCGACGAAGTAGGGATCGACGCCGGTCGCCCGCGTGATCAGCGCCGCCACCGATCCGGTCGCCGGCAGCGGGCCATTGGGCGAAGGTCCGGTCGGATCCGGGTTGGTGGCGATGAACCGCGCCCCGGCTCGGACCAACCTGATCGCCTGGGTGATCCGCTCGAAGCTGTAGGTGCGGGTCTCGCCCAGCACCACATAGTCGGGATCGAGGTCGGTCAGCGTGTAGCCGACCTGGTAGAGCGCGGTGGTCAGCCCTGACTCGCCGACGACGAAGGCGGTGCCCTGCGGTCGCTGGCTATCGAGGAAACGCGAGGTGGCGAGGGCCGAGGTCCAGATCGCCTCCTCCTCGACCTCGAGTCCGCTCCCCCGCAGGCGCGCCGCGAGGTCGCGCCGCGTGTAGATCGAGTTGTTGGTGAGGAGCAGATGGGGAAGCCCGAGCTCCCTCAACCGAGTGAGGAAGCGAGCGGCTCCCGGCAGCGCGGCCGACTCGTGGACGAGGACGCCGTCCATGTCCATCAGCCAGGAGCGGATCTTCGCCGTACTCACCGGAATCCAGGATAGGTGGGAGTCGGTCCGGCTCAGGTCTGGGCTGGTCGATGACCAGTACGTCCCGACGATGTTGTTGCATGTCATCCGACGCAGGCAATCGAACCGATGCGCGCCCCCTCCCTCCCCAGGCCTCGATCCGCCGTCCCGCTCCCCACCCTCGAGAGCGTCAGGCTGACCATGGCCGGGGGCCATGCGACCACCGTTCGAGTCGCCCGCTTCGAGCGCGCCCGATTTGGAGTCCGGGTGGTGGCGATCGAGCCGTGCTCGACCGTGCTCCGGTGGTGCGCGGCGAACGGTGCCGAGCACGCGATCGTCGGCGGCTTCTACATGCGCCCCGGCGGGCCGCCGCTCGGCGACCTACGGATCGGCGGCCGCCCCCTCCCTGTCCAGCCCTTCGAATCTCCATGGGGAGAGCTGCGGGCCTGCGTCCACACCGATGGTGAGCGGGTCACGTTGGCGCCGCGGCGGGAGCTGGCCGCCGACCCCGCGGGGGACCTGCTTCAGGCAGGGCCGATGCTGGTCGCCGATGGCCGCTCGCTGATCCGTCCGGGAGAGGATCTCGAGGGCTTTTCGGCGGGCGCGCGCCAGTTCGACTCCGATATCACCGTGGGCCGCTACCCGCGCGCCGCCCTCGGCGTCGGCGACGGTGAGCTGATCGCGATCGCCGGCGAGGGCCGGGCCGACGACGAGCCCGGCCTGACCATGGGAGAGCTGGCGGAGACGATGGTCCGGCTCGGTGCCACTTCCGCGATCAACCTCGACGGCGGCGGCTCTGCCTCGCTCGTCGTCAACGGCCTTCTCGTCAACACGCCCAGGGAGGAGCACGGCCGGGAGCTGGTCGGCGGCCGCAAGGTCGCCACGGCACTGCAGTTCTTCCCGCGCTGACCCGCGAAGGCGCCCGAACCGGCACCGAGTACTCTCGGCTGCGATGCCCGCTATCGCGAACAAAGTTCTTATGGGCATCTACTTCTCTCCCCGCGGCGGTTCGGCGCATGTCTGCAGGGCACTGGCGGGAGAGTTGGAGCGGAACGGCTTCGAGGTGGGCGTCGTCTCGGGCTCTCGCGCCGACGTCGGCGATCTCGCCCTGGCGAGCAGCTTCTATTCGGGATTGGACGTGCGCGCCGTCGACTTCACGCCGGCGCTGCGAAGTCCCGACGCTCTGCGTTACACGGGACCGGCGGGGACGGCGCCGATTCACGGTTCCTACGAGGACCGTCCCGGCGCCGAAGACCCTGTCCTCGCCGCCATCGACGACCAGGCATACGAGCTCCAGGTCGCGGCCTGGTCGCGCGAGCTGCGGCTTGCCGGCGCCGAGGAGGCCGACCTCCTCTACCTGCATCACCTGACCCCGCTCAACGAGGCGGCCGCCCGCGCCTTCCCCGCGGTGCCGGTGCTCGGCCACATCCACGGGACCGAGCTGCTGATGCTGGAGCGGATCGCCGCCGGCGCTCCGACGGGGTGGCATCACGCCGACGCCTGGGCCGAGCGGATGCGCGGCTGGGCGAGCCGATGCGATCGCATCGTCGTCAGCAATCCCGACGGCCTCGTCCGCGGCGCCGCGGCGCTGGAGCTCGACCCGGAGCTTTTCGTCTGCGCCCCCAACGGCTTCAACCGCAGCTTCGCCCCGCGCAAGATCGACCGCCGCTCTCATTGGCGGCGGCATCTGGTGGAGGCTCCGCAGGGGTGGAGGCCGGGATGTCTCCCTGGCAGCGTCGCCTACGAGGAGACCGACCTGGACGACCTCGATGGAACGGTGCTGCTCTATGTCGGGCGCTTCACCGAGGTCAAGCGCCTGGCGCTGCTGATCGAGGCCTTCGCCCTGGCCCGGCCGCGCTTTCGCGAGGCCGTCTCCCTGGTCCTGCTCGGCGGCCACCCGGGAGAGTGGGAGGGCGAGCACCCGATCGAAACGGTCGAGCGCCTCGATTGCCCGAACGTCTTCCTGGCCGGCTGGCACTCCCACGACGATCTGCCCGCCTTCCTGCGCGCCGCCGACCTCCTCGTCCACGCTTCCGTCCATGAGCAGTTCGGCCAGGTCCTGGTCGAGGCGATGGCCTGCGAATTGCCGGTGATCGCGGTGAACCGTGGCGGACCGTCGGCGATCGTCGACGATCCCGACACCGGCTGGCTCGTCCCGCCCGACGACGCCGATGCCCTTGTCGAGGCGATGGTCGAAGCGGTCAACGAGCCGGTCGACCGACGGCTCCGCGGTGCACGCGCTCGGGGCGAGGTGGTCGGTCGCTACGCCTGGCAGCAGATCGGCTCCGACCTCGCCGCGCTGGCGAAGACGACATCGGCAAAGCCCACCGACGCTTCCGAGCGAATCAGCGCATAAAGGACTCGCGTCGCCCCGCCGTTCTCGTGGGCAGGCGGAACACCGCCGTTTCACCGGCGAAATACAGCGTGCTCCAGTCGGCCCCGCCCCAGTGAAAATTGAGAACGGGCTGCGGCGTACGCAGGATGCCGAGGTGGCGGCCATCGGGGTCGATCACCCAGAGGCCGTAGGGACCGGTGACCCAGACGTTGCCCTGCTCGTCGCACTTCATGCCATCCAGCCAACCGTCCTCGGACCGGCCCGAGGTCAGACCCGCCGTGAAGATCCCTTGCGCGGTGACGCTGCCGCCCGCGTCGACCTCGAACATCCGGATCTGCGCGCGGTGGGTGTCGTTGACGTACAGGCGGGACTCGTCCGGCGAGAAGCAGAGGCCGTTGGACAGCTCGAAGTCGTCGGCGATCAGCTCGACCGATCCTTCCTCGTGCAGCCGGAAGACTCCCTGGAAGTCGAGCTCCCGTGATCGCTCCACGCCGAACGCCGCCGTGCGACCTCCGGGTGGATCGGTGAACCAGATCGACCCGTCGGACCTCACCACCACGTCGTTCGGACTGTTCAGCTCCCGCTCGCCGTAGTGCGATGCGAGCACTTCCCGGCCGGCGCCGGTGCCGCCGGCGTCCATGCGGACGATCGAGTTGGTCACGTGCTCGCACACCAGCAACCGTCCGGTCCCATCCAGAGTCATGCCGACGCCTTTGGAGCAGGGGTGCGCAACCTCCCGCATACCCGCCTCGTCCCAGCGGTGGCGTCGGTCGGCGCGGACCTCGGAAAAGAGGAGGTACCCACCGTCCGGCCCTGGAACCCACACCGGACCCTCGGTCGAGGCGAACCCCGTGCCGAGAAGCTCGAATTCGGCCCCGGTGTCGATCAGGTCGAGCATCCTGCTGTCAAGGATCTCGAGGCTCATCTGACGTAGCTCCGCAACCCCGACCGACTTGCTCATGCGATCAAGGTACCGAGCTGTCGCCGATCCGGCCTCGCCGGCTCAGCGGTGGCCCGAGAGCGTCGCGGACGCTGTCCTTGACCCTCCAGCACGGCGGCAATCGTCCGAATTTCATACTCGACCGACGGCAGTTCGACGTCGGTCGGCCCCGTTGTCGTCTCAGGATGCCGAACAGCCCGGGACCCGAGCGACCGAGGTCGTTGCGAGGGACGCTGCAGCTGCCGTTCGTCGTGGTCATCGTCGCCGCCGCGGCGATCGCCGTGCTGCCGGCGAGCGGCCCGGCCTCGGCGGCCGATCCGTGCGCGCCGCCGGTGAACAACAAGGTCGCCTGCGAGAACACGAAACCCGGCGATGCGCCTGCCGACTGGCAGGTCAACGGCATCGGCGATTCGACGATCCAGGGCTTCGCCACGTCGATGAGCGTCAACCTCGGCCAGACGATCAACTTCAAGATCAAGACGCCGGCGAGCTCGTACCACATCGACATCCTGCGGCTCGGCTATTACGGCGGCGACGGCGCCCGCCTGATCGCCTCGGGCATCCAACCCTCGGCGAAACTGCCGCAGACGCAGCCGAACTGCACGACCAGCAGCGCCACCGGCCTGGTCGAATGCGGCAACTGGAACGTCTCGGCGTCGTGGACGGTCCCGACCACCGCCGTCTCGGGCCTCTACATCGCCCACCTCGTCCGCGACGACACCGGCGGCGAGAGCCAGATCTTCTTCGTCGTCCGCGACGACGCCGGCCACTCCGATGTCGTCCTCAAGACCTCGGACGCGACCTGGCAGGCATACAACGCCTACGGAGGGAACAGCCTCTACTCGTGCACGGTCGCCTGCCCGAGCGGCGAACCGGAAGGCTACAAGGCGGCCTACGCGGTTTCCTACAACCGCCCGTTCGACGGCACCCTGACGACCGACAACGGGATGTCGGACCCGTTCTACTCCGAGTACCAGCTGATCCGCTTCCTCGAGCGCAACGGGTACGACCTCAGCTACGTGGCGGAGCGCGACGTCGACGGCAACGGCTCGTTGCTGCAGAACCACAGGGTCTTCATCTCGAGCGGCCATGACGAGTACTGGTCCGGGGCTGAGCGCCAGAACGTCGAAGCCGCCCGCGACGCCGGGGTGAGCCTCGCCTTCTTCAGCGGCAACGAGGTCTTCTGGAAGACGCGCTGGGCAGCTAGCTCCGACGGGTCGAACACTCCGTACCGCACCCTCACCTCCTACAAGGAGACCCATTTCCCCGCTCCCGTGGACCCGGCGGGCCCTGCAGTGTCGACCGCGACCTGGCGCGACCCGCGCTTCGGCCCCCCAAGCGACGGCGGCCGCCCCGAGAACAGCCTCACCAGCCAGCTCTTCCTGGTCAACTCCGGGACCTCGGACATCAAGGTCCCGGGCACGTTCGCCAAATTGCGTTTCTGGCGGAACACCCCGGTTTCCACCCTGGGCCCGTCGCAGACCCTGACGCTGAGCCCTGGGACGGGCACCCTTGGTTATGAGTGGGACGTCGACCCCGACATCGGCTTCCGCCCCGCCGGCAGGATCCCGCTCTCCTCGACGACGGTCAGCGGCCTGCAGACGTTCGTCGACTACGGCACCAGAGTGGCCGACAACACGACCGCTACCCACAGCCTCTCCCTCTACCGGGCGGCGAGCGGCGCCCTGGTCTTCGGCTCCGGCACGGTGCAGTGGTCCTGGGGGCTCGACGTCACCAACGCCTGGAACAGCGGCGCCACCAACCCCTTCGCCACCGCCCCGGACCCGACGATGCAGCAGGCCACGGTCAACCTGCTGGCGGACATGGGCGCGCAGCCGACGACCCTTCAACCCGGCCTCCTCACCACGAGCCAATCGACCGACGCGACGCCTCCGAGCACGACGGTGAGCTCCCCCGGCGGCGGAGCCGACCTGTCGGATGGCGCCACGGTGACGGTCGCCGGAACGGCGGCGGACTCCGGCGGCGTCGTCGCCGCCGTCGAAGTCTCGACCGATGGCGGGGGGAGCTGGCACCCGGCCACCGGGACGGCCTCCTGGACCTACAAATGGACCGTCCACGGCGCTCCTTCGACGACGATCGAGGCCCGCGCTGTCGACGACTCGGGCAACATCGGCCCGGCGAGCGCCGGCACGACGGTGTCCGTGTCGTGTCCCTGCTCGCTCTTCGGCGCGACCGTCCCGCCGACGATCGACTCGGGCGACAGCGGATCGGTCGAGCTGGGGGTGAAGTTCCGCAGCGACGTCGCCGGGGCGATCAACGGCGTCCGCTTCTACAAAGGAGCAGCCAATACGGGCACCCACGTCGGCGGCCTCTGGACGGCCGGCGGCACCCTGCTCGCCGAAGCGACGTTCAGCGGCGAGAGCTCGAGCGGCTGGCAGCAGGTGACGTTCCCGAGCCCGGTCGCGATCCAGGCCGGCACGACCTACGTCGCCGGCTACTTCGCGCCGAAAGGGCACTACTCGGCCGCCGAGTGGGCGCTGAACCACCCGCCGGCCACCGGCGCCGACAACCTCGACAGCCCGCCGCTGCACGTCCTGCCGGACGCCGGCAACGGCAACGGGCTCTACCAGTACACCTCCAGCAAGGAATTCCCGACGCACACCTACCAGGCCGAGAACTACTGGGTGGACGTGCTGTTCACGCCAAGCGCGCCGGCGCAGCCGCCGGGCCAGGTGACGAACGTCAGCGCCACCGCCGGGCTCGGCCAGGCGACCGTCACCTGGACGGCCCCGAGCAGCGGCGGCGCGATCGCGAGCTACCGGATCACCCCCTACATCGGCGCCACCGCCCAGACCCCCGTCACCGTGAACGCCCCGGCGACCTCGAAGACCATCACGGGCCTGACCGGCGGAACCAGCTACACGTTCACGGTCGCGGCGGTCAACGAAGCGGGAGCCGGCCCGGAGTCCTCTCCGTCCAATGCGGTCACGCCGACCACGGCGACCGTGCCCGGGAGCCCGACGTCGGTCGCCGCCACGGCCGGCCCCCTCTCGGCGACGGTCACCTGGAAAGCCCCGAGCAGCGACGGCGGCAGCCCGATCACCGGCTACCGGATCACCCCATATATAGGCGCAAACGCCCAGGCCCCCGTCACCGCAGCGGCATCGGCAACCTCGGCGACCGTCTCCGGGCTCAGCGGCGGCACCACCTACACCTTCACGGCGATCGCGGTCAACGCGGTCGGCCCGAGCCCGGAGTCGGCGGCCTCGAACGCGGTCACGCCGACGACCGTCAGCCCGCCGGGCGCCCCGACCGGCGTCGGGGCGATCCCCAAGAGCGCCGGCGTTCAGGTCGCATGGACTGCGCCCGGGAGCGACGGCGGCAGCACGATCAGCGGCTACCGGATCACCCCGTACGTCGGCTCGAGCGCGCAGGCGGCGACGACGGTGCCGGCGCCCGCGTCGTCGGCGAGCGTCAGCGGTCTCGCCAACGGCACCACGTACACGTTCACCGTTGCGGCGATCAATGCCGCCGGCTCCGGCGCCGAGTCGGCTCCCTCGAGCCCGGCCACGCCCTACGGGATGATCTTCGACCTGGCGACGCCGTCGATCGTCGATTCCGGGGACGGAGGCTCGGTCGAGCTCGGCGTCAAGTTCCGCAGCGACGTCGCGGGCGCGATCAACGGGATCCGCTTCGTCAAGGCGGCGACCAATACGGGAACCCACGTGGGCAGCCTCTGGAGCAACACCGGGGCGCTTCTCTCCCAGGCCACCTTCACCGGCGAGTCGGCCTCCGGCTGGCAGCAGGTGAAGTTCTCGACCCCGGTCGCCATCCAGGCAGACACCACCTATGTGGCGGGGTACTTCGCGCCGAGCGGCCACTACTCGCTCAACGGACCCACTCTCGGCACCGCGGTCGACAACCCGCCGCTCCACGCCCTGGCCAACAGCACGAGCGAAAACGGGGTCTACGCCTATGGCCTCACGCCGAGCTTCCCCGCCAACTCGTACCAGTCGTCGAATTACTGGGTCGACGTGCTCTTCTCCCCGGCAGCGCCTCCGGCGGCTCCCGGGCAGGTCACGGGGGTATCCGCGACCGCGGGCCTCGGCTCGGCCACCGTGTCGTGGTCCACCCCCTCGACCGGCGGCGCACCGTCGAGCTACGTGGTCACGCCCTACGTCGGGACCGCCGCGCAGACGCCGACGACGGTCACCGGCTCGCCACCGCCGACGACGACGACCATCGGCGGCCTCACTTCGGGAACGAGCTACACCTTCACGGTGCGGGCGACCAACGCCGCCGGCCCTGGTCCCGAGTCATCTCCCTCCAACGCGGTGACTCCCTCCGACGCGGCGACCCCAGGCGCACCGACGGCAGTGACGGCCGCGGCCCGCAACGCGGCTGCGCTGGTGAGCTGGACGGGGCCCGCGAGCGACGGCGGCAGCTCGATCACCGGCTACCGGATCACGCCGTTCATCGGCACCGCCGCGCAGACGCCGACGACGGTCGCGGGGACGGCGACCTCGGCGACCGTGGGCTCGCTGACCAACGGCACCGGCTACACGTTCACGGTCACCGCGATCAACGCCGTCGGACCCGGCGCCGCCTCGGCCCCATCCGGCGCCGCGGTTCCGCGCGCGACGATCTTCGAGCAGGCCGTGCCCGCCACCATCGACGTCGCCGACTCGAGCTCGGTGGTCCTCGGCGTCAAGTTCAGCAGCGACAGCGCGGGCAAAGTCAGGGGGATCCGCTTCTACAAGTCGGTCGCGAACACCGGCTCGCACGTCGTCAGCCTGTGGAGCAGCAGCGGAACGCTCCTCGCCCAGGCCACGGCCGGCGGCGAGACCGCCTCCGGCTGGCAGGAGGTCGCCTTCGCAAGCCCGCCGGCGATCACGGCAAATACGACCTACGTCGCCGCTTACCTGGCCCCGAAAGGCCATTACTCGGCCAGCGGCCAGGGCTTCGCCGGCGCGACGAACAGCCCGCCGCTCCACGCCCTCGCAACCAGCACCAGCCCGAACGGGGTGTACGCGTACAGCTCGTCCAGCACTTTCCCGACCAATACCTACAACGCGACGAACTACTGGGTCGACGTCCTCTTCGTCCCCTGATCGGTTGGCCATGCCCGAGAAACCAGACATCCCCAAGGCCCGCCGACTCCCCCTTCTCTTGGCGGCGCCGGCGATGGCCGTGCTTATCGCCTTCGCCGGCTCCGCGTTTTCGCCGAGCGGCAGTTCGAATGCCGCGCGCAGCGGGGTGGATCTGAATCGGACCCGGAGTCAGATCTCCGATGCTCCGCAGGCGCCCGCCGCGGCGCACGGCGACGTGGTCCAGTCACCGGATCCGATCTCGACGACGGACCCGACGCCGAGCGTCGCCCGCCACCCGACCGGAGCAGCCAACGACGAGATCGGCGGGACGGGGGCGCACCCGGTCGACCCATGCGGCCTCGTCTCCCGCGACAGCGCCGGCGCAATCCTCGGCGGACCCGTGAATATCAGCCAGGAGCCCCTGGGGCCGACGTGTATGTACTCGGCGCGCGGCTCGGAGCTACAGCTGACGCTCGTCGTCGAAAGCACCAGTCTCGCGAGCCTCCGCCGGCACGCCCGCAGAGCCTCCCCGGTCGAACCCGCGGGCCACCCGGGCTGGTGCCTGCTCTACGAATCGACCGCGGTCGCGGTGCCGCTCGCCGGCGGTCGCGTGCTCCATGTGACGGGACCCTGCGACACCGCCGCCCGTCTCGCTGCCGAGGCTCTTCCCCACGTCCCTCGCTGAGCAGCGCTCGCCGCGTCAGGGCGCTCGCCGCGTCAGCGCGGCCAGGTACTCGTCGGGGAGCTGCACGGTGACGTCGCGGAACTCTTTCTCGCCGACGGCCTCGCGCAGCGTCACCAGCACCGCCCGGGCGTGTTCGCGCGCCTGCTCGGCGTCGACTTCCTCGCGCTCCGCCACGCGCCTCAGGAACTCATCGAGCGACATCCGTTGCGCCTTGCCGCCGCTGCGTTCTCGCCCCCGCTTGAGCGGCGGGCGAAGCCGCACCGGCAGCCGCAAGATCAGGTCGTCGACCTCGCCGCCGGCGATCCGTTCGGCGAGCGTTTCCAGGACGGCGTCGGTGGCGCGCCTGGCGGCGTCCTCGTCGATTCCCGCACGGTCGGCGACGTGTCGCAGGAACACGTCCGCCCCGACCACCTCGATGTACGGTCCGCGGGGCAGCAAGGGTGCGTAGTCCTTCGGCAGCTCGGCCACCATGTCCTCGAACTCGTCCGGGGTGACTTCGCGGCGCAGCGCCTCGAGCACCGCGCGGGCGTGCCGCTCGGCCGTCTCGACGTCGACCCCCTCGCGCTTCGCGACCCGCCGCACGAAACCGTCGGCGTCGAACCGCTGGGGGTTCCCGGTGCTCGCGATCCACGACGCCGGCTCCGGCGGCAGCTGCGCGGCGAGGTCGCGCGCCTCGCCCCCCGCGATCCGCTCGCCGAGCACCGAGAGCGTCGCCTGTGCGGCCCGCGTCGCGGTGTCGCGGCCGACTCCGGCCAACTGCTCGACCGTCGTGAGGAAGCCGTCCTCGTTCACTGCAGTGGTAGATAGGCCATCTCGCCCGAGCCAAAAGCGCCCTGCCGGCGCCCGAAGCCTCGACAAGCGGCTCCAGCGGACTATTGACAAGTAGACCATGGCGGTGAAGCTCAGCAAACGCTCATACGAATACGCCGAGCAGCTGGTCCGCGAAGGCAAAGTCGTGCTCGACGAGCGCGACGACTGGAGCGAGCATCAACCCTCAGCGAAAGAAGAGAACGAATTCATCGAGGCACACGGGATGAATGAGTTCGCGAAATGGCACCTGGGCATCGACGACTCCGCCAATCCGGACACGAAGGGTGCCTACAAATATCCGTACGGCGACTTCGAGAACGTTCACCGCTGTGGGGTGCTGTCGGCGGAGTCACGCGCCGGCCAGCGTAAGCACTTCGACATCGAGAAAGCGGTCGCGCACCTGCACGGGATGATGGAGGCACTGCGGCAGTGACCCCGCTTTTGAGGCCGAAGCCTCACACCCCGAACGGGTAAGTCTCGGGCGCCTCTCCCTCCGGGATCCAGCCGGGGTCGCGGTCCAGCGGCCAGAGCGCCTGCGTGCGATCGAGGTGGGTGATCGCGTCGAACTGGCGGGCCATCTCGGCCTGGAAGTAATGGCTCTGGCGCTCCGTCTCAGGGCGGTAGATGACGCCGATCGCACGCTCGAGGCGGCGCGGGTCGACCTCGAGTCCGGTTTCGAAGAGCAGCAGGTCGCGCCGGAGCCCGGCGTCGTGCAGCTCGCCCTCGTAGGCGTCCTCGCGGCCGGGCACCACGCGCTTGACCAGCGCGGGCTCCCCCCAGTCCGAGGCCGCCGTCACCGTCCCCTCGTAGGTCGTCAGGCCGACCAGGAAAGCGTCGCGCTCGTAGCGCTCGCGGGCGAGCTGGCCGAGAGTCAACTGGCCCTGCCGGCCCATCTCGGTATGGCGGGCGTCGCCGACGTGGGAGTTGTGCGCCCAGACGACGACCTTGGAAGGCAGACGCGGCTGGTCGAGGTAGTCGAACAGCGCCTCGAGCGTCTCGGCCATGTGGCTGTCGCGCAGGTTCCAGGAGTCCGGCCCGCCCCTGAACATCGTCCGGTAGTAGCGCTCGGCATCGGCGACCAAGCGGGCGTTCTGAATCGCGAAGAAGTGCGCGTCCTCGGGCAGCCGCGTGTCTTTCGAGGAGTACTCGGCCTGCTTCTGTTGCATTTCCAGCAGCTGCTCCAGAACCCCGCGCTCGCAGCTCTCCTCACGGCCACTGACGACGGCGGCGCCGTAGCCCTGACCGTCTTCGCCGTGCCGGTGGTCGAAGCAGGAGTAGCGCTCGCGGGCCCGCTTCGCCGCCTCGGGGTCCACCCTCTCCAGGTAGCGGAGGACCAGGTCCACCGACTCGTGCAGGCTGTAGAGATCGAGGCCGTAGAAGCCGACCGGATTCAGCGCCTGCTCGTTGTGCGAGCGCAGCCAGACGGCGAAGGCCTCGACGACCTGGTTGCGCCACATCCAGCGCGGGAAGCGCACGAAGTCGCCGAGCGCCTCATCCGCCGTGCGGTCCTTGCCGGCCCCGCGGACGAAGCAGTTGAGCCTGTAGGCGGCGGGCCAGTCGGCCTCGACGGCGATGGCATTGAAGCCGGCCCCCTCGATCAGGCTGCGGGTCATGCGGGCGCGCTCGACGTAGAACTCGTGCGTCCCATGCGAGGCCTCGCCGATCAGCACGCACCGTGCGTCGCCGATGCGATCGACGAGCCTTTCGTAGTCGTTCGGCGCCCCGGTGATCGGCAGCGCGGAAGACAACGTCGCGTTGGTCCGGGTGGTGCTCATCTCCCTTGGTTTTAGGCCGCTGCCCCCGATCGCAAAACCACCTTCTCGGCAAGCGGCGCCGGAACCTCCTCGTAGCGCTCGAACTCCATCGTGAAGTCGGCGCGCCCGCCGCTGATCGAGCGCAGGTCGGGGGCGAACTCGAGCACCTCGGCCATCGGCACCTCCGCCCTGACCTCGGTCATCGAGCCCTTCGGCTCCATGCCCAGCGGCCGGCCCCGGCGCGAGTTGAGGTCCCCGATGACGTCGCCGACGACCTCGTCGGGACAGCTGACGGCGAGCTTGACGATCGGCTCGCGGAGGGCCGGGTCGGCCTCTTCCATCGCCTGCTTGAAGGCCATCGCGCCGGCGATCTTGAATGCCATTTCCGAGGAATCGACGTCGTGGTGCTTGCCGTCGACCAGCCGCACCCGCACGTCCCTGATCGGGTAGCCGGCGACGGTGCCGTGCTGCATCGCCTCGACCACGCCCTTCTCGACAGCCGGGATGAACCCGCCGGGGATCGCACCGCCCTTGATCGCGTTGACGAACTCGAGACCCCTGCCGTCCTCGCCCGGCTCGATCTCGATCGCACAGTCGGCGAACTGGCCGCGCCCGCCGGTCTGCTTCTTGTAGCGGGCGTGGGCCGCGGCCGGCCGGCGAATCGACTCCTGGTAGGGAACGCGCGGGGGGTGCAGCTCGATCTCGGCGCCGAAGCGGCTCTTCATCCGCTCGACCAGCACCTCGACGTGGACCTGGGTCAGCCCGGCGATGATCTGCTCGCCGGTTTGGGGATCGCGATGGACGTCGAGGGTCGGGTCCTCCTCGGTCAACCGTCGGACTGCTGTCGCCGCCTTTTCCTCGTCGCCCTTCGACTTCGGCTCGTAGGAGAACGCCATCACCGGCGCCGGCAGATCGAGCGGGCGGATCGAGATTTCCCGCTGGTCGTCGCAGAGCACGTCCCCGGCCCGCGCCTCCTTCAGCTTGGCGACGGCGCCGATGTCGCCGGCGCCCAGCTCGGCGACCGAGTTCAGCTCCTTGCCCAGCGGCCGGCCGATCTGCCCGATCCGCTCCTTCCGGTGGCGTGTCACGTCGACCGCCTGCGAGTCGGACCGCATCGTTCCGCTGTACACCCGGAAGATGTTGATGCGGCCGGTGTAGGGGTCGGCGGTCGTCTTGAACACGTAGGCGACCAGCGGGCCATCCGGGTCAGGCGCGATCTCGATTGCCTCGTCGTCGCCGTCGAGCGCCTCCAGCGAGCCGCGCATCTGCGGCGAGGGCAGGTCCTCGACCAGCGCTTCGAGCAGCCGGTTGGTCCCCAGGTTCTTGGTCGCGACGCCGCAGGTGACCGGAAAGAGGTGTCCCTCGGTGACGCCCCGCTTCAACGCGCTGACGATCTCCGCGTGGTCTATCTCCTCCCCCTCGAGGTAGCGCTCCATCAGCTCGTCGGAGTTCTCCGCAACCTCGTCGATCAGCTTCTCGCGGTACTCCTCGGCGCGCGGGCGGAGCTCGTCCGGGATCGGCGTCCGCTCGGCGGCCGCGCGCCCGCTCCCCGCGTAGGCGAAGGCCTCCATGTCGATCAGGTCGACGACGCCGCGCACCTCCTGCTCGCTGCCGATCGGGATCTCGGTCGCGACGACGTGCGGCCCGAACGCGGCCTTGAGCGAGTCGAGGACTGCGAAGAAGTCGGCGCGCTCGCGGTCGAGCATGTTGACGAAGAGGAGGCGGGCCAGGCCCTCGGCGTCGGCACGCTCCCAGAGCCGCTCGGTCTGGACCTCGACCCCGGCGACGCCGTCGACCACGACCACGGCGGAGTCAGCGACGCGCAGCGCCGCGGCCACGTCGGCGACGAAGCTCGGGTCGCCCGGCGTATCGATCAGGTTGATCTCCCGGTCGGCGTATTGGAAGCAGGAGACGCAGGCGTTGATCGAGAGCCCGCGCCGGCGCTCGTCAGGCTCGTGGTCGGAGACCGTCGAGCCGTCCTCGACGTTGCCGAGCCGATTGACAGCCCCCGCCTCGAACAGCATCGCCTCGTGCAGGCTGGTCTTGCCGCTGCCCCGATGCCCGATCAGGGCGACGTTGCGAATGCGATCTGCGGCCGCGTGCGGCACGAGACGAAGTTACACCCGACGGCAAGGCCGGTGCAAAGATAATCATGTTGGCAACTCCAGCCCGCACCATTCCGCTCGACCGTGGCCGCATCGCCGAGCTCACCGAACGGGAGTCCGCTGCGCTCGATCGGCGCACGCAGGTCTCCAAGGCTCTCTTCGAGCGGGCCAACCGCACCCTCAGCGGCGGGGTCGCCTCGTCGTATCAGGTCCGCGAGCCGTGGCCCCTCTACCTGGAGCGCGGCGAAGGACCGAAGGTGTGGGACGTCGACGGCAACGAGCTCTGGGACTTCCACAACGGCTTCGGCTCGATGGTGCAGGGCCATGCGCATCCGACGATCGGCCGCGCGGTCTCCAAGCGCTACGGCTCAGGCACCCATTTCGCCGCGCCGACCGAGGACGGAGTCGTCGTGGGCGAAGAGCTGGCGCGTCGCTTCCGGCTTCCCAAATGGCGCTTCACCAACTCCGGGTCGGAGTCGACGATGGACGCGATCCGCATCGCCCGCGCGTTGACGGGCCGCGACCACATCCTCAAGATCTTCGGCTCCTACCATGGGCACCACGACGCGGTGATGGTCTCGATCGGGGTCGAATACGACCGGATCGGGCCTCCCGAGGCGCCGCTCTCTCTGCCTTACGGAGGCGGCATCCCGCAGTCGACCGTCGAGCTGACCCACGCAGTCCACTTCAACGACGCCGAGGCGATGGAGGCGCGGATCGTCAGCCTCGAGCAGGAAGGCAAGAAGCCTGCCTGCGTGATCATGGAGGCGGCGATGATGAACCTGGGAGTCGTGCTCCCGGAGCCGGGCTATCTGGAGGATGTGCGCGAGCTGACCCGCAGGCACGACGTCGTTCTGATCTTCGACGAGGTCAAGACCGGACTGAACATCGCCGCGGGCGGCGCCGTGGAGAAGTTCGGCGTCGAACCGGACATGGTGACCCTGGCCAAGGCGCTCGGCGGCGGCCTGCCTGCCGGGGCGATCGGGATGAGCGAGGAGGTCGCCGGCGTCGTCGAGGACGGCACCGTCTACCAGGTGGGCACCTACAACGGGAACCCGCTCGGCATGGCGGCGGCGCGGGCGAGCCTGCTGGAGGTACTGACGCCAGAGGCCTACGTCCACCTCGACAGGCTCAATGAACGCATCCTCGGCGGTTGTGAGGAGGTCGTCGGGGAGTACGAGCTACCCGGGTACACGGTCGGCGTCGGCTCGAAGGGCTGCGTGACCTTCTCGCCGGTCCATGTGACCGACTACGCGACCTTCAAGGCGAACCAGGATGCCGAGCTCTCCGAGCTCGCTTGGCTCTTCAACTTCAACCGCGGCATCTTCATGACGCCCGGCCGCGAGGAGGAGTGGACGCTCTCGGTGACGCACACCGAGGATGCGGTCGACGCCTACGTCGCTGCCTTCCGCGAGCTCGCCGCGGACCTGCGCGCCTGAAGAGATCAGCGGCGGGTGGTGTTCGCTCGCCTCGGGAACTCGACGGGGAATCGGTCCGGGTTCGTGAAGAAGCGAATTCCCTGCACGGCATCGTCCGCCACCTCGATGGCGATGATGCTGAGGAAGCCATCCGCGGCGCTGTCCATGCGTACGCCTGGATCGCCGTTGACGAGCACCCGGGTGAAGACGGGGTCGGCGGGATATGCATCCTTGCGCTGCACGCCGACCATGAAGCGCGCGATCTTGTCGCCGCCATAGATCGGCTTGCGCGCCGCGGTGACGACGCCGCCTCCGTCCGAATACATGACGGCATCCGCTGCAAGCAGGTCGCGGATCTGGTCGACGTCACCCGAGATCGCAGCGGTCAGAAATGCATTGGCGAGACGCTCACGCTCCTCCTCGCTCACAGCATGCCTGAGGCTTTGGTCCCCGGCGTGGTCACGCGCCCGCTTGGCGATCTGGCGGACATTCGCCGGCGTCTTGTCGAGAACGTCGGCGATCTCGGCGTACTCCAGATCGAAGACGTCGCGAAGAACCAGGACGGCGCGCTCGACCGGGTTCAGCCGCTCCAGCGCGCCGAGCAGCGCCAGGCTCAGCCGCTCGGCCTCGATCAGCTTCGTTTCCGGCGTCTCGGCATCGCTCACCAGAGGCTCCGGCAGCCAAGGACCGACATAGACCTCGCGCCGGGCGCGGGTCGAGCGCAAGCGATCAAGCGCCAGTCGAGTCGTGACCGTGACCAGGAAGGGTTCAGGGTTGCGGACAGCATCCCGATCGGCTCGATCCCAGCGCAACCACGCGTCTTGGACCACGTCCTCGGCCTCGGTGAGCTCGCCCAGCATCCCGTAGGCAATCCCGAGCAGGCGCGGACGGCAAGCGGCGAAGGCGTCCGTCATGCCGGCACCGAAGCCGGACTCCGCAAGGCTGCGGCGGCCGCCGCGGCGCCGCTCGATATCGCCGCGTCGACGAGCCAACCCTCCGACCCCAACCAGTCGCCGGCAAGGTAGAGGCCGCCGCCGCGATCGATCGTCGGGCGCCCGGCGAGGCCGCCTGCGGCCGGGGTCGAAATCGCCGACACGGCGACCATCCGAGGAAGGAACCGCTGCAGCGTCGCGCGCTGCCGCCAGCCCGGCTGCACGACGTCGGCCATCGCCTCGAGCGCCGCGCGCGGTTCTCGGCCGTAGCTTGCGAGGCTCAGTAGAACGCCGTCGCGATGCTCGGGTGGAGAATGCCTGGAGAGGTAGGTGGGCGCGTCGATGCCGAGCGCGAACCTTCGACCTCGTCGCGGCAAGCTCCTCAGCCCGAGGTCGAGCACGCTCAACTCGGCCGCCGGTCCGGGTGCGGGCGGCGCCTCGTCGCCCAGAAGCTTGGCGACCGCGTCGGGCCCACCCGCTGCGACGACCACGATGTCAGCCTGCAGCGTCTCCTCGTCCAGCGTCACCACCCATCCCTCGGCCTCGCGGTGCAGTCCTCGCACCGCGGCCCGGGTCCGGATGGTCGCACCGCCACCCTCGGCTCGGGCGGCGAGCGCGTCCACCAGCGATTGCCAGCCGCCCCTCAGGTAACGGACGCCGGGGAGCAGGCCGATCCTGAGCTGCGCGGCGGCCACGTCGGCGCTGAGCGCGTCGTGGTCGGCGACGAACGTCGTCACCCGCACCAGCGCCGCTGCGGCGGCCCGGGCGCTCTCCGAGCGCAGGGTCTGCTGAAGCCACTCGGTGACGGAGAGCTCGCCGAGGTCCTCGGGTCGGCTACGCGCCACGCCGGCCAGCCAGTGCGTCAGCGCCACGGATCCGCCGGGCAGGCGCTTCGGCCTGCCGTCGCGCAGAAAGACCGAACGGTGCGAGGTCGGGTTCCACCGAGGTGGATCGATATCCATCGCACGCAGCTCCCGCATGGCCGGTCCGCCCACGTAGAGGGCGTGAGGGCCCTGGTTGAGATCGAAACCCTGGCGACGCTCGGAGGCGGCTCGGCCGCCGAGACCCGCGCCGGCCTCGAGCAGCGTCGTGGCGACACCGCCCTCCGCCAGCCGGCCTGCCGCGACGAGCCCGGCGGGCCCACCGCCCACGACGATTGCTGCGTTGGAAGTGATCATGCCCCCTAGACGCAACAGCATGCCGGTCTGTGACACCGCAGGTCCTGCCGGAGTGGATCAATCCGATCAGGCGCCGCGGCGCCCGCGCCGCACCGAGCGATGGCGATGCCGGGAAGCCTCCGGCATCGCCATGCCCGGAGTCAGTCAGCCGGTGACCGCGTGGACCACCGGACGAGGTCGTCGGTGTGGAAGTGGACGCCGCTCAGGGCGCCCTTGGCGACGAGGGCGGCGAGCGCGTCGGCGTCGGCGGGGCGGCCGTTCAGGTAGTCGTGAGGACGATCGCGACGCCGGGCTGGGAGGCGGCGCCGAGGGTGATCCAGCGGAAGTCTTCTTTGCCGACGTCGTTGCGCAGTTCGAGGCCGAGCGCGTCGCGGTAGAAGGTCAGCATCAGATCGCGGGCGCGGCGCAGGTGCGCGCGGTTGGCGAGCTCCTCCGATCAGGTCCCGGTCAGGATCGAGTGGTTGATTCTCCACCCTCTCCTAGCGAAGCATGACGCTGATGCCGGTACGCCGGGACAGCAACCTTCCCGGCTTCGGGCGCTGCTTGATGACTTCTCCCTTAGCCGCCGTGACGCCGTTTTTCTTCGCGATCAGTCCGACCCCACAGCCGGCTGCCCGCACCGCCTTTTTAGCTGCGGACAACTTCTTACCCCTGAGATCCGGGACGACGCAACCGGCTTTGGCCGTGGGAGCCGGGGTCGTAGGGACGATTGGCGCCGGAGTTAGCGGAGTTGCGGGGGTAGCTTGATATTCGACGTCCGCGTTGTAGCTGAAGGTGAAGGGATATGTGAATTCGATCGTCGGTTCGCGGGTTTCACCGGGTTGGAGGAAAGGAAAGAAGGCGGCATAGGTCGATTCACCTTCGAGCGCCGCGAACTGGCCTTCCTGCGGAATATTCAGCTCGAGGTATTCCCCGATGTGAATCGGAAGGCTCGTGGTCAGGGTTTCGATTTCTTCACCAGCGGGGGTCACGGCTCCCGTTGATGCCGTCACCGTGTATGTGCCATCGCCATTGTCGCGCAGCACGTTGAGGCTGTAGCCGGGCACCGCCGACGCCCCCTTTACCCGCCAGCGGACAACCGTTCCGTCGACTGGAGAGGCGATTTCCACGGACGGAATTTCCGTGGACAGCAGCAACTGGCCGCAGCCACCTCCACCCGCAGGACTGCAGCTATAGGGGGCTCCGCCCGTGAGCGCCGGTCCAAGCGTCACCGTTTCGGCCTGAGCGATACCGGGGAGAGACAACAGCGCGGTGCCGGCTGCGAGCGCTGCCAGCGTCGCGCGCCGGCGAAAGCTCTTCTTATTCTTCTGACGTTCGGCCATGTGGCGTCTTCGGCAATAGTCGAGGCCGGCTTGAGCGAGGCTCTACGCCTGCCGGCTCCGGGGTCGCAGTCCCAGCCTCGATGCTCACCGGAGCCAGCATCCACGGCTAGCCGATGCCTTCTTCGTGCCGGCGACGCTGGTTATGCACGTCACTCTCCGCGGGCATCGAGTCGGCGAGCGAGACCGACAAGGACCGGCTGATGGTCCTGATTCGGCTGCAGCGCGAGGCACTTATTCGCTATTTCACGGCGAACGTAGTTGGACGAGCCCCTCCGCAAGGGCCGGAATCGGGCTCTCTCAGACCCCATCTTGCCCCAGGGCCGTTGCTCGCCCATTTTGCCCATTTCGTGCCCTGGCTTTCGGGCAAGCCATTCCTGCCATTCGCGGCGGTCGAGCTCTGCCGTCGCCGCCCCGAGACCAGCTCGGCCAACGAGGCGCTGGACTCGATTCGCAGCGGCGCCTCCGCGGAGCCCCCATCCTGCAGGTGGAGGTTGACGCGCGGACGCCGCTGGGTAGCTGGAGAGTGTCCGCTCAAGCCAACAAGGGAGATGTGCGATGTGCCACGCCCGTTATGACGAGGAGGCCAGGCGCCTCCGCATGAAGGAAGCGGAGGGTGACCTCCCCAAGGAGGAGCCCCGGCGCGAGGAGAAGATCGAGCAGCCGATCGGCAAGATCAAAGAGAAGGTCGAGAAGGCAGCCGAGAGGGTCATGGCTGGGGTCGGCGGCCGCTAGCCGGCCGGCTTCATGGAGGTGCGCCCGGCCTATCCGGCACGGGCGCACCCCTTCAACGGAAGAGGTCGCGGGCGATCAGCCCTCGACTGGGCCCGCTTCGCTGCGCCAAACGGAGCGCCACTCCCATTCCGTCGCCCGCGGACGAGGTCAGATGCGCAAGCGCGAGGTGTAGGACCCGGCTATCTCGCCGCCCCGCAGATCGAGTTCCTCCCGAAACTGGATCGTCCGGCTTGTGAGATCGTCCCGCTTGTGGACCGAAGGCACCGCGCAAGGACCGGAGACGACCTCCCTCAGAGCCTCACCTTGCCCCAGGGACATTTTTCGCCGGTTTTGAGGCCCCCCAGAGACGCGAAAACCCGCTTGATAAGCGGGTTTTCGTCCTATAGCGGGGGAACGTGTCGGCCTTAACGGCGCGCGCCCGGTGCCGATCGAGTGGGTGGCGGATTTCGCTCCACAAGCGGGTTTGCGGCGCTCTGAGTGATTCGAACCGGGAGGGCCAGCGGCAGGCTCTCTGAAAAGTCGCCTTGATTTCGGCGGATTCACGGCTACTTGTTTGCCGACCGCATACACAGCGGCCCCCGGAGGCGCTTGAGACGCCAACCGAGGGCCTGACCACAAGGAAGGCAGAGCTCCCTTATGGCTGATCGAGACCCTATGTGCCCGGCTACCGCCGCGCACCCCCCAAACAATGCCGAGCTGGACGCTCGCGACCAGGCGGAGGTACTCCGCGAAGTCCTCGGCATCTACCCGGAGACGCTGACGCTCGACGAGCTGATCCGCGAGCTGACCGTGGACTCCGCAGAGTTCACCGAGTGCGACCGAATCCGGCGCGCCGTTCGCACCCTGATCGCGGGCGGCCTGCTGTACCTGGTCGGCGATTTCGTCCTCCCGACGAGAGCGGCCGTCAACTTCCACGACCTCCCCCGCGCATGACGGGCGGCAACGGAGGCGCCAATCCAGGCCGCGGACGGGTGCGGCTGCTCGTTGCCCTCGACCTGCCGGAGGTGGTGCGCCGCGAGGTCGAGACCTGGCGACGGGAGGCGCTGACCGATCCGGCGCTGCGCCACAAACCAGGGGCTGCGCATGGTCCTGATGTTCCTCGGACACCGTCCCCAGCGGGAGGTCATCCGCTACCTGGAGGCAATTCGGGAGCTGTGCGCGTCCGCGCCTGCGCCCTTGATCGAGCTGGGCGACGTGGTGGCGAAAGGCCCCGCACCGGAGCTTCCCCGCGTGTTCGCCCTGCCGGCCAAATCGCCGGAGGCCGAAGTCCTCCAGATCGGGCTGCGCTCCGTCTTCACCAACCAGGGGCTGATCGTTCACGAACCCAGGGAGCGGGCGTTCTGGCCGCACCTGACGGTCGCCAGGGTGCGAACCGCGGATCACAAGTCACGGCGACCGGAGGTGGTCCGCGACCTAGCCGACCGCCCGATCCCCGCGAGCCTGCGCGGTCCCTTCGAGGGGCGAAGCGTCGGTCTCTATCGGTCCGAAATGCGACCGAGCGGAGCGCGCTACTCGTTGGTCGGCAAGGCCGACCTGCCGGGGTCGACCTTCGCGACGCTCAGCCCCAGCGGACGATGACGCACACGAACGATCTCGTCTTTTGACTTAGCGCCTGTTTTGGCAAGTACAAATGCAGGATCGGCGGGGTGGGGCCGAGCGCCCCACCCCGCCGATCCACTGCTTACTGAGGCGGACGGTCCAGATGGACCTGATCCTTGGCGGCGTTATAGATGTAGTGCCCGTGGCCCGGCCCATCCGGGGCACCCTGACCTCCGTGGAGGATGTGTATGAGCTGGCTGTCGGGAGTCGCGTACACGATATTCGGATCCTGCGCCTGGTAGACCCTGCTGTCGGGGTTCATCTCGGCCATTTTCGCTCTCCTCGTCCTTGCCCTAGGGCGTTTGCGAATACAGACGCATGGTCGCGCTTCAGGCATGTGCGAGTAAATGACAATTTGGGGGACGGCGCACGGCGGCCAGTGGCAGAACGACTGCTTGCGTACCCAAACTGATAGCATTAAGGCCGTATTTGTGCAGTAGGAATTACGCACAACGAGCGAATCTATGCAGTGCTTAGGAGGCACGATGGCTCGTACGAACTCGCCTGCCGCTCCGGTCTTGCACACGATCCTCGCGCAGGGCCACCTCAGCCCCGGCCACCGCGAGCTTTCGGAAGTCGGCGGATTCTCTGAGCGCACCGTCTCGAATGTGCTCGCTGACTTGGGTCCCAGAAAGCTGATGGTAGGCGGACATCCTGCCCGTCTCGGCCCAGGCTTCGGAGTCGTTCTGGCGGTCGCCCTTGGCAAGGAGTCCCTGCGGGCCGGCTTGGTCGACGCCAATGGCGACGTTCATTGCGCAGTCAGCCATCCCTCAAGCCGCAACCAACTCGACGAGGCTCCGCATCATGTGATGGCGCGCATCCGCGCGATTTCAGGCGAGGTCTTCGCGCGCGGGATCGACGAGCCCGCGCTTTGCACGTCCAAGCACCGGCTGAAACTGATTGGGGCATCCGTCGCCTGGCCGTTTCCCGTCGATCGCTCTGGGCGTCCTGTCGGAGCGACTCTCCGCGACCCGGCCTGGTTTGCGCCGGCGCGGGATACCGGGAAAATCCCGACCCTGCAGGAGCGCGTCTCGGGCGCGCTGGGGAAGCCGTTCACCACGGACACCCTCTATGCCGTCAACAACGCCAATGCCCACGCCTTGGGCGTCGCCTTCCGCGCCAGCCGCCGCCGGGCGGGCGAGCCAGAGCACGACCAATGGCGGGTGGGGCTGGTCCTGCGAGTGAGCGGCTCACTTGGCGCCGCGACCTTCCTGGCAGCGCCCCACACCGAGCGGCGCCTCTCGTTCATCGACTCACGGTTGATCGCGGGCACCAACGGAGTCGCTGGCGAGCTCGGCCACCTCCCGGTCGAGAAGCCGATCATCACTGCGCGAAATAAAGAATGCCCCGACGGCCTCATCAAGCTGAACTATGAGAAGGCCGAATGCTCCTGCGGTGCCGGACGCCACCACCTCGAGGCCTTCGCCAGCGCGGATGCGCTGCTGCGGCGACTCGAAGCCAGCGGCCTCAAAATCCCGGTTGCGTTGCGCGAGGAACGCAGCGTGGTCCGGTCGATCTTCGACGGCGAGGTCAGTACCCGCCACGTCCACGCGCTCCGCGACGTCGGTCGAATCCTCGGCCGTGCCCTCGCCAGCCCGATTCTGATGCTCGACCCCTACAGCATCACCCTCACTGGTTCCCTTGCACTGGAGGACCTGAAGCAGGGCGTGCTCCTAGAGCGCAGCGCCTGGCAGAGCGCGATCGGCGACCACGTGCGCTTGAATCACCTCACCGGCGAGGACAATCTCTACGCTGGCGTCCGCGGGGCCGGCCTCGCAATGATCCGCAACCGCGTCTATCGGCAACTAGAGGAAATCGTCGATGAATCTACCTCCGAAGGTCTCCCTCGCGACTTCACTCTCAAGCACTTACGTCCCCTCACGGCCGAAACCTGACCTGTCTACTCCTTCGGCCACACGGCTGGTCGCGTGTCGCGATTGTCGGTGCTCACCGTCGTCGCCCATCTACAGTCCTCGGAGCGAATTCTTGCCGCACCCGCTACTTGCCGGGGAGACTGCCGGGGAACTTCGCGACCCTTCACGCCGGGAACGGATGAGCCCTACTGGCCCTCGGTCGGCTCAAGGTCCAGCCCCCACTCGCGGCAGACCGCGAGAAGCACCTCCGGAGCGGGATCGGTGAGAGCAACGGGATCACCTGCCTCCACCAGCTCGCCACGCCGCTCGAAGACGACGAGTGCAGGCTGACCGTCGAGCCGTGAGCGAAAGCGCAGGGCACCCGCGTTGCAGCGGTCGAAGAGATCGGCGGCGATCGTCTGGGTGATGACCCGCCGCCGCGAGGTGATCTCGTGCAGGTCCAAGTGCGCGAGGCCGTGCTCGATCAGGAGGGATGCGTGGCGCTGCTCGAGGTCGGCGCGGACCGCCGGATCGGTGAGGTCGATCAGCTCGCCGTCGAGGACCATCTCGGCGGGAGCGAGCAGATGCTCTTCACGCCAGCGGGCGGTCACCGGAGCGACGGGCAGATCCTCGAGCGCGGCCACGCCGAAGGCCTCAGCGAAGGCTCGCTGGGCGTTCAGGTTGGGACGGAAATCGGCCAGAACCTCGCGCAGCGAAGTCTGGGGGCGCTCGGCGCAGTAGACGGTCCGAAAGCGCCGTCGCGCGTCATCGAAGCGATGGTTCCAGGCGCAGAGCTCAAATGGCGTGAAGGCAAGTGGATTGCCGCGACTCCCGACTCGCCAAAGCTCTCCCCCGCTCACCCCTCGAAGCTAACAAGCTGCCTGGCGGCGGCGCGGACCGCGGCGAACTGCGCCGGATCACTCGCCTGGCGCAGGACATCGATCGGGGCCTCGTCGTCGAGGCGGGTGTTGGTGCCGAAGAGCCAGGCGCGAGCCGTCTTCTCATCGAAGCTCTCGACGATCATGCGGACGATCTTGTAGCCCTCGCGCAGGCGCAGGTCGGTCGTCTGGTTCGGGGCGGGGCCGTCCGGCTTGCGGTAGCGGCCGATCTGCTTGGCGTCGCGCAGGCCGGCAAGGTGGGCGGCGACCCGCTGGCCGAGCTGGAACTGCAGGTAGCCGGCAACCTCGGAGATCGGCAGCGTCGTCGCGTCGTGGTCGAGTCGCTCGGCTGCTGGGGGCGTGAGAACGGGCATGGTGGCTCCTTGGTCGGGTCCGCCAATTAGACTACCACTAACTACACCTGAAAATACACCCATCCGACGAACGGTGATCGCGATCCGCGCTGCTTGTTGGGCGGTTAGACGAACTAGGAACAGCAGACCCAGGTGAGCAACCCGAGAAAAGCGGCGATTAGCAACCACATCACCGCATGGCGAAGGTTAGTGAGCCGGGTCGCAAGCTGGTTCTCGCCATCCATCACGATCGCCGCGTAGTCGCCGGCAAGCTCAGGAAGGATCGGTGCTTTCCTCCGGGAGAGTACGGCGGCATGGATCATCTGCATATCGGCGCGCACGACTGAGGTCGCCGCCGCGCCCAATACCGACCAGGCGCCAGCAACAAGGGCGAGGACCCAGATAAACCAGACCCCAAGATCGTCGGTCTTGACGACGCTTTGCTGCAACGACGCAACTGCGCCCTCCAAAGCTAGGCCAAAGGCGAGAAGGACCTGTGAGCGTCCGCGGATTCGCTCGAGATCCTCGTGCTGGCGGTCTAGCTGCCTTCTGCCCTCATCGACCAAGATTCCTAGGTCTGCCTCCCCCCACCCAGAAAGCTCACCGGCGTGGTTTGGATCCGCCTCTAGCGCCGGCGCTTCCTTGTTCGGCCAGAACAAGGCGACTACGTGCCATCCGTAGACCCTGGCCTCTTCGAGCAGTCGGGTCATCCGTCGAACAACCATTCCGCGATCGCGAGCGTGATCCGCTCGGAGACCTGCCGGGGGAGAAAGAGCCATTGGCCGGCCGGATTGAGGTCTAGAAAGTGCGCAGCGCCCGATCTGTCGATAAGCCAATCCTGGCTCGAGTAGCCGACGCCAAGCGCGGCGGCGAGGTCCGCGGCTTGCGCCGCGACCTCATGGTTCGTTGACGGGCGAAAGGATGAGTGGGCTGAGGCGGTGGCACGCCAATCGACGGAAACCTGCTCGGACTCCAACTCGCTGACCCACGCGTCCCCGCCAACCGTGACCACTCGCAGATGGGAGCGGGCATCGAGCTCAGGCTGAACGAGAAAAGGCGCCCCCGACAACAGATCAAGGCGAGGGTCATCCCGGTGCATAGGAGTTGCGAAGACGACGCGAGCCTCTCCATCCTCAGTGCGATAGTGACCGGCAGCGAAAGGCTTGACTACCAGCCGGTCACCAAACTCGGCCGGAATCCGCTCGCGATGGGTGAGAAGCACGGTCGGGGGGCTGTTCACACCGGCTTCACGACAGGCGCGAGACTGGACCAGCTTGTCCTCGGCGGCGAAAATCTGGTCCAGCTCCGAAAGCCAATACACCCCCGCAAGCTCCACTAGCACGGCAATCGCAGCCGTCCACGCTTGCTGAACGACACCGTCATGGCTGTCGCTCACCACCCGCTCACGCCAAGACTCCGGCGCAAGCCGCCGGAGCCATCCTCTGCAACCGCTGAGGAGAGTCGGCTCCCCCGTGCGTCCGAAGAATCGGACACCACTGCCGTCAAGGAGGAAATCGGCCTTGCCGAGTGACTCCGCATCGAATAGGAGAACCTCCGCCCCAAGGCTCTCCGCCGCCTCAACGACGGCAGCGGCGTGAAGATCCTGCCGGCGACCTACAACGACGCTAGGTCCAGGGGCCAATCGGGGGTCGATCCCAGTCAATGGACTCGGTCGACTCAGTCAAGGCAGGACGGCCTCGATCCCCAGCGGAGGCAGGCGCGCTGGTGGCAAGCACGCTGTACAGATCCTCCCCAGCGCCGAAGAGCGACGAGAATCCATGAGGAGCTTGGCGGTCGCGATCCACCGTCTCCGCATCGGCCCTCGTGATCTCGGTGCGGCCGGTGTCACCTTGACCGGGCGGGATTCCACGACTGAGTTGCGAATAGAGATCGGACTGAACGCGGTCGCGATCAATCGTCTCGCGATCATCAGCGGTGCGCTCGGTGCGAGCGGGGTCAGCATCGGCATCCACTGCCGCACGCTGTGCAAGCGAGCCATAAAGGGTTTCCACCGTCACAATGCGCACCATACCTTCGACGCCAGACATGCGCTATCGAATCGATCCCCAAATCAGCCGCCCCGCTGCCTCGTAATCGTCGGTCTGGAACAGCTGCTCGTTCTCCTCGTCCCCAAGTGGGTTGCTCAGCGAGGCCCAGGGTGCCTCCTCCAATCGTGCTGCAACAGCAAGCTCAGCGGTCCGCCCGCCCGGGCCGCCGAGGAGAAACGCAGGCGTGCCGGCAGCTCTCGCGAGCGCCAACTCCTCGTCAACGCCGGGACGGTGAGTACCGCCTTCTTCGGTTCGACCTCCAATTGCCACGGCCGCGTCAGAACCGTAACCGCACATCGCCGTCCGCATTACGGTCAGGGACCTGTCGCGATCCTCGGCCTGCGGCGTAGGAATGACATTGATCTGAGCTGCGAGTTCCTCCAGGGCAGCAGGGCTTGCGAACCAGCGTGACTGGAAGGCGGTAAGCCGCTCCCTTTCAGCACCAGGCGCGACTAGGCGACCTGCCTCAATGAGAAGTGGGGTGAAGGTCGGATGGCCTCCAAAGACAATCGAGCCGCCGAGACGCAACCAGGTCGTGCTGATTGCGTGGACCGCCAGCATGACCTCCTGCTGAGACAACCTCTCGGATGGGAAGGCGCCGAAAAGGAGCAAGGTCGCGGGGGCCCCTTGTTTCTCCGCGAGCGCGGGACCGTCGAGGGTCTGCAGAAAGCGCTCTGGATGCTCAACTACAGACCACTCGCCGACGCTTCGCTGACCCGTCGCGGTCGGGTCGAGGAGCAGCGCAGCGTCGAAGGCGCGGCACTCGCGCTGATGTGGACCCATGCCGCTCTCGACTAGGAACTCGTCGAGGAGGGCGAGATCCTCTTGGGTGGGGTGGTGGGCGAACATCTGGACGATGTCGGTCGCTGGCCTGGTCGGATAGCTGCGGCCGCCGTTGGACTGTCGTCGCAGCGCGTAGATCATCCGCTTCGCGTCGAGCGTCTCAAAGTCTGCATCGTGTTCGGATGCCCAGGTCTTCAGCGACCTGAGTGCGGACTCGCTGATCCGAACGTGTGCGCGGCTCATCTCAAACGCCTGTTGCAGAATCGCGTCGGCGAGGCTCTGTATCTGCTGGTCATCAAGCTCGACCGATAGCAGATTGAGATGGGGGCTCTCCGTGGGCTTGAAGGGAAGTTCTTTTCGTGGCCCCTCAGGCCCGAGCCGAACCCACACGATCGGGATGTTGCGTCCCAGGGCCTGGCTGATCTCGTGGGCAATCCACCAAGAATCGCCGGCCTCTGGGGTCTCGATGAAGATAAGGACATCGGCCGTTTCGAGCGCGGCAGAGATTCGCTCTTGGGTGGGCTCACCTGCCTGAACGTCGATCAAATCCCGGAAGACGTGCTCCTCGTGCAAGGCGTCGAGCCGGGCACCAAGGCGAGCGACAAGCTCCTCGCCATCCTCACGCCTGTGGCAAAGGAAAAGTCGGAGTCGATCCTTGCTGTAGGTCGGCTGTATCCGACTGAGCGCCTCGCGCGCAAAAGCGTTTGCGATCGTGCCGGATTGATCCTCGCTGAGGGCGCGGCGGCGGCGATGGTCGACCACATCGAAGCCCTGGAACTCTCCGACCGCGCCTGGCGGTCGGCGCCACTCCGCGCGGAGTGCGATTGGAAGCGGTACTGCTCCCGCTGTTGCCGCTCTGTCAAGAAGTGCCTCAACCCGATCGGAGAACTCCTCGCGGATCGGGTTGAAGAAAATGACCCCGTCTGCAGCCGTCAAGTCCGCCGCAATGATCCCCTCCAAGGAAGCAAGGGTTGCCAGGGGCACGGCCTCCAACAATGCCCGGGCTGCACCGAGAAACTCCTCTGCCTCTGCCTGTGGGACGTCGGAGAACTTCGGATCGATCGTGTAAAGCACGGGTGTTATCGATTCGCCGCAAGGGCGGCCTGCTCAATCCAGGCGCTTGCGTTCGTGTAGCCATCGTCATACACCCAGTCGTAGACCGGGTAAAGACTTGACAGAACCGTTCCGCCGAGGGGTCCCGGAATCCTTAGATGGTCGAAGGGGTTTGGGCCCGCGGCCTCAACCTCGTTGTTCCAGCCAGGGATATTGTTGAGCCGTATTCCCAACAGGCCCATCCCTTGGTCGTGCGACGCGGCAATCTCGTATTGCACCCAGGGGCGCTCATAGGTCTCGGCTCCGATCAGCACGGCGGTAACCGACGCGCCAACAAGGCCCTGGTCGATCAGCGCTTGAATTGCCGCGTCGCCCTTCGTCTGCGCCTCCTCCCAGAGGGAGCGGTCGTAGTAGCCAACCTCCTCCCCATCCGCAAGGATCATCCGGCTGTTGCGCACGACATTCGCGCGCTGGATATCGCGTTGAAAATGGAACGAGAAGTACACGTTGCGGGCCATTGTTCTCCCTATAGGGGACTTAGCGAGAGCCTAAATCAAACCAGGCTGCGATACAGTCCGCGCGGCTCTCAACTAGGGAGGTTGGCGGTATGGCTCGGCGGGTGTACTTCGCGTTCGATTACCTGGACGTCTTTACGGTGAACCAGATCCGCCGCTCGGGTCAGTTCACCGGAGTTGCCGTGGCTGGGTTCAGCGATGCCTCTCAGTGGGAGAAGCTGAAACGCAAGAGCGACGCGGCCATTCGCAAAGCGATCGACGATGCGCTTGTCGGCACGACCGTCACCGTCGTCTGCGTCGGGAAACGGACCGCATCCCGGCGGTGGGTCAAGTACGAGCTGCGGGCTAGCAAGGCTCGCGGAAATGGCCTCCTTGGCGTCTACCTCCCCGGGCAGACCGATGGGCTGAAGCCGACCGAGCTCGGCACCGCGCCTCTTTATCGATGGAATCAGAGTCGTTTTCCGGACTGGATCGAAGCCGCGTACCAACGGGCACGAGCCTAGAAGCATCGGGCTCACTGGCACTGCTTGCTCATGCCGCGTTGAATGCGGCGGCAGGGTCGTGGCGCGGTGGCTCGTGGGTAGCGCGCCTTGGTGGAGAGATGACCGCCGTCCTCGCCACGGCGATCGGGCGTGCTCCTGCGAATTAGTCACATAGCCGTCACATAAGGGGGCTTCCTCGAAGCGGCGCGAGAGCGCGGCGATGAGTTCGGCCCGTTCTCCTGGCGCCACGAGGTCTCCCTCCCGCTCTCCCGAGGTCGGGGCCGTCGGCGTCGGGCGCTGGTCGCCGACGCGGTCTTCACCTACCTGCTGCTCGACGGCGAGGGGGTGGCGATCGAGCAGCGCTTCTTGGAGCTCGACCGCGCGACGCTCTCGGTCGACCGCCTGGCCGCCGAGCTGGCCCGCTACGCCGAGCTGCATCGGCTGAGCGGCGCCGATGGCGAGCCGCGGTGGCGTGAGCGCTACCCCGTCTTCCCGCCGATCCACTGCGTGCTGAGGGGCGGGCGGCGCGCCGTGCTGGAGCGCCGCCGCGCGACGACGATCGCGATGCTGGGGACCAACCCGCGCTTCACCCGCGAGCCGGAGTTGGCCGTATCGGTCTGCCTGCTCGAGGACCTGAAGCGCGAAGGCCCGTTCGCCCCGATCTTCCGCGACGCAAGCGACCCGGCCCGGCCGGTCGACTGGCTTGGTGGTGATCCCGACGCGTAAACGGGACCACGGCAAGAAGGGCGAGCGCCGCTCTATAAGAGAGAGCGAATCTGCCCGCATTCATAGAGCAGGGGCTTCAGCTCCAAGAAAGTGCCCGATCGAGGATCTCGAGCCGGTGTTCGAGATCAGGTCCCCCGAGCCCGGCTCGGCGCTGGACGAGCAGCTCCGCCGGGAGCAGGCCAAGGCGATCCTCGACCTGCTGATCGCCTACAAACGAAGGCATCCAGATTGAGTCAGCGTTTCGGATGATAGAACCCTTTACTTGTCGGGCGTTGACCATGATGCGATCTACGCAAACGCGGAGGCCCAGGCTGGCTACTTCGTCGCCCCCCAGGCGATCGAAGCCAGCATGGACCGCAGCACGCTGCGCCACCACGCGCGGCCAGGTGGCCGCTATCTGCACATTCGCCGCGGCCTCTACCGGCTGCGCCACTTCCCTTCCAGCCCGCACGAGCACGTGATGATCGGCTGGCTGCCACTACGTGATGCGGGCGCGGTTGTCTCTCATGAGAGCGCCTTGGAGCTGCATGACCTCTCCGACGTGATCCCCGACGCCGTCCATCTCACGGTCCCACGCTCGGAGCGTGGCATTAGGTCACGTGAGGGCGTAAAGCTCCACACCGCCTTCCGGCCGGCGACAAAGAGGGAAATCCAGAACATCGCCGGACTGCCGGTGACCAACCCGGAGCGCTCGATCGTCGATTCCCTCGACGTGGGCGTCCAGCCCGAGCAGATCGAGATAGCCGTTCACCAGGCCCTCGACCGCGGCCTGACGACGCCCCGACGCCTGCGCACGGCAGCGTCATCACGATCGGAGCGGGTCCGCAAATTCATCGAGCGCACGCTGGACAGGAGCGCCTGATGCGCAAGTTCGCCTGGTACGGCCGGCTCTCGACCAAGGACAAGCAGGACCCGACGCTCTCCTTCCCCTCGCAGCGGGAGGCGGGCGCCGCCAAAGCCGCCGAGCTGGACGGGCAGATCGTCTGCGACTTCACCGACCAGGAGACCGGGCGGCGCGATGACCGAATCGGGTGGGGTGAGCTGATCCGCGAGGCCAAGGAGCACGACGCCCGCCGCTTCGACGCGGTGGTCGTCTACTCGACCTCGCGGCTCTCGCGAGAGCTGTTCCACGCGCTGGCCTTCGAGCGCGAGCTGGCGCGGGCGGGCGTCGAGATCTTTTACGCGCTGACCGCGGGAGACCAGACGAGCCCCGAGGGACGGCTGATCCGCCACATGTTCCAGGCGCTCGAACAGTTCGAGGTCGAGAAGCTCGGCCGCGAGGTGCGCCGCGGGCAGACGGAGAACACCAAGCAG
The DNA here is from genome assembly GCA_036403715.1 of Solirubrobacterales bacterium. Lineage (GTDB taxonomy): Bacteria > Actinomycetota > Thermoleophilia > Solirubrobacterales > 70-9 > VAYN01. The sequence goes on along the minus strand of DASWQL010000038.1, from coordinate 3,810 downwards.
GGCTATCGCAACGGCGGTCGAGCTCCCTACGGCTACCGCCTCCGCCACGAGCCCCACCCAGACCCCGCCCGCGCCCGCGCCGGGGACAAGAAGTCGCGGCTCGTGGCCGATCCCGAGCAGGCGCCGGTGATCGCCGAGATGTTCGGCCTCTTCCTCACCGGCTCCGGCTACGCGGAGATCGCCGACCACCTCAACCGCCCCGGCGGTCCCCCCTCCCCACGCCACGTCGACTCCAGCCGCAACACCTCGGGCAGGTGGTCGAAGACGACGATCCGCTCGATGCTCGAGAACCCCGTCTACACCGGGCGGCTCTACTGGAACCGGCTCGACTTCCGCGCCACCAAACAGGGAGAGGGTCCGCTTGTCCGCCGTGCCCCCGAGGAGTGGGTCGAGGCCGAGCGCCGCCACGAGGGCGCTGATCTCTCGGGAGGACTTCGAGCGCGTCCAGGCCGAGATGAGGGCGCGCAGCACCGGCCAGTCCGGCAACCGCCGCCGCAGGGCGCAGAACCGTTTCTACCTGCTGCGCGGGATCGTCCACTGCGCCACCGGCCACAACCCGCTGCGGATGCAGGGCAAGACGCGGAAGGGGAACACCTATTACGCCTGCGGCTACCGGATCTCCTATGGCGACAAGGCGGCCGAGGCAACCGGCCACGGCAAATGGCAGTACGTGCGGGAGGAGTCGGTCCTTGCCCTGATAGATGGCTTCTTCGCGACGCGGGTCTTCGGCCCCGATCGCCTCGCCTACCTCCGCAGCGAACAGGCCGTCCTCGCCGCCACGCTGCCCACTGCCGACGACGACGGCGAGCACAGGGAGGCCAAGCGGCGGCTGTCCGACGTTGAGCAGCGGATCGAGCGCCAGCTCGCCGCCATCGAGGCCGGTGTCGATCCCATCGTCGTCGGCAAGCGAATCCGCATCCTGAAGTCAGAGCGCGAGGAGGTCGAGGCCGCCCTCGCGCAACTCGCCCAAACCGAGCAGGAGGAGCCAATTGACATCGAGGAAGCCTGCGCTGTCCTCGACGCGCTGCCCGACCTCTCCAAGCCGCTGGCCGAGGCCGATCCGAAGCTGCGCCACGCCGTCTACGAGGCCTTCCGGCTACGAGTCGAGATCGACCGAAATGCCCAGCAAATACGACTGAAGGCGCTCGTCTCGAGCGCCTTCAGTCAAATCAGGAGCCTCACCGACTTTGTCGACGATAAGGCCATAGCGGGGGCGGGATCCGAACCCGCGACCTTCGGGTTATGAGCCAGAGCCTGGCGCCCCGCTGGACTACGTGGGGCGCGGTTTCAAGCGGTTTTCGCCAGATCGAACTACGCTGAGATCGGCGGGAATCCGTGGGGCTTCTTGCCCCAGGTCTCAGGCCGTCGAACGGACGAACCCGAAGTCCCCTGCTAGATCTCTCGCTCGAAGTGATGCGCCGAGATGCGAAGCCCATTTCGCATATAGAGCCGGTGCGCAGGTGCGCGGTCGACAGCGACGCCGGAGTCGAGATGAAGGCCCTCGCAGCCGAGACGCCGGGCCTCCTCGGCCAGCCAGTCCATGAGCCGCTCGCCGTGACCCGAGCGCCGCGCCGTAGGGATGGTGGAGACGTCGTCAAGGTAGAGGTAGTGACCCCAGGCGAGGGACCTGACCTCGCGAAAGCCCGCCACGGCCAGTGCTTGCGATTCCCGGTCGTCGAAGACCCCGACGATGCGGTAGCCCGCCGGACGCAGCGCGTCGTCGATGAAATCGACGAGCGCCTCGGCAGTCTCCCATCGGGGCCGCAACTCCAGCATCGCGGGAGCGGCCTGGGCGGTGCCTCCCGACTGGATCTCGCGAACCTCGATCACGCCGAGGCAAGCTAATCGATCAGGCGTAACCGTGAGGATGGCGCACGCGAGTTCGGGCGGTCGAAGCGCTCAGCCGGCAACAACTCCTCGCCAAGCTGCTCGCAGGTCTCGTAGCCGAGCTGAAAGCGCCTGTTGGTGTCGGCGTCTTCGCGGCCCGACTGCGCCTCGTCGCCTGATGGGACCAGCGCCTCGACGGCTTCGCCCTGAAGGCGCCGCAGCACTTCCATCAGGTCGTGCGGCGGCATTGTCAATTCCAGGTGGCCAGCCCGCGCCCCGCCGGCCGCCCTCACAGACTCAGCACCAGGTCGCGGACGGTGCCCGGCTGCGACAGGAAGGGGTGATGGCCGGCATCGAGTTCCACGACGCTGTCCGCCCGACCGGCGAACTCGCGTTGCAGGTCGACGGGCGTGCCGCGGTCCTCGGCGCAGACGAGGTACGTCGAGGCCAGGTCCTGCCAGGCCGCCGCCTGCACCGGCTGCTCGAGGACCGCCAGGCTCTGCCGAGCCGTTTTGTGCGCGGCCTGTCGCTGGATCTCCGGACCGCAGTCTTGGAGGAACGTCTCGGCCAGAGCGTCCGGCCGGACGGTGAAGGTGCCGCCCTCGGGATCGATGTCGAGAAACGGAGCGGGCTCCTCGCCGCCGAACGAGGAGAGGCTCTGCCCGACCTCGGGCAGGTAGCTGGACACGAGCAGCAGATGGCGCACGGCGTCGACACCCGCCGCTGCCTCCGCGGTGACGATGCCGCCGTAACTGTGAGCGACGACGACGGTCGGCTCATCGCCCGCCGTCAGCAATTCCCGGACCGCGGCGACGTCCTCGACCAGCCCCGGGCCCTGAGCATCAGTTGGCTCCCCGGTCTCCCCGCAGCTCGGCAGGGCGGGCGCCTCGCTGGCGACGTCCCTCTCCGCCAGCAGCTCGGCGGTCCGGTGCCACCACCACGATCCGTCCTTGACACATGCCCCGTGAACGAAAACGACTCTCATCACGACCTCCTCGTCTGTTCCCGCCTGCTGTCGTGCAACGTTAGACGCAGGGTCGTTAAGGGAAAAGAGACCCCGGCGGCAGGCAGCGCCAGCCACAGATCAGGCTCCTCGACGCCTGCACCGACTACTCACTCGAGAACGGTCTCCCCGACCGTCTCGGACCGCTTGCCACCGCCGCAGGAACCTCGAGCCGGATGCTGATCTACCACTTCGGAACCCGTGACGGGGCTACTCCGCGAGGTCCTTGGACAGGCCCGACAGCGCCAGGTGGAGGTGTTGACCGACATCCTGCGCGTCCGACCGGACGAGACGTAGGGAAAGCGCGATGCCGGGGACCACGTTCCTGCAATGCATGGGAAGCAGTACCTATTGTCCTGACCGCGGAGCGCCGCGCCGGGAAGGAACCTGGGACGGCGGCGCTTGACGCATCAGATCGGCGACCCCAGCCAGGGGTGCCATAGGATTGCGCCGTGCCGTTCACTCTCAGGAACCTCAAGGAGGACCTGGAGGATCTCGGGTCCAGGTTCGACGGCGCGCCGGACCTGGAGTTCCGCTTGGCGACCGAGGCGCTCGAGCTCGAGAAATCCGGCCTGAGCTACCAGCGCGTCCCGCCCGGCTATCGCTTTCCGTACGGCCACACGCACAAGAAGCAGGAGGAGGTGTACGTGGTCGTGCGCGGGAGCGGCCGGATGAAGCTCGATGACGAGATCGTCGAGCTCAAGGAATGGGACGCGGTGCGCGTCCCTCCCGGTACGTGGCGAGGCTACGAGGCCGGGCCGGAGGGCCTCGAGATCCTCGTCATCGGCGCGCCCAACCTCGGCGAGGCCCCGCGCGAAGACGTCGATGGCCAGCGCGACTGGTGGGCTGACTAGCGCCGGGTAGGTGGACTTCCGCTTTGGACGACACGCAGTCGTCCGCGCCGGCGCCAGGGTCGCGCCCGCTCCTGCGGGGGAGCGAGCGTGCCGCCCAAAAAGTGTGCGAACTTCCGAGCGAGACCA
>DASWQL010000037.1:0-70539 GCA_036403715.1 Solirubrobacterales bacterium | reverse complement strand
CGCAGGCTCCGAACAGGCCCAGCTCGTTGACGATCAGCGCGTAGATCGTGTCCGTCTCGGCCGCGGGCAGGAGCGCCGCGTGTGTGCCGGGGATCGTGATCAGCCCCTGCGCGAAGCCTTTGCCGAAGAGACCGCCGTCCGCCTGGGCGAAGATCGATTGCAGGATCTGGTACCCGCTGCCCTGCGGATCGGCGTAGGGATGGAGCCAGACGTCGACCCGGTCGTGGACGTGGGGCACGGTCGAGGCGAAGAACCAGGCGCCGACGACGAACATCGCCATGCCGATGACGACGAAGGAGAAGCGGCCGGTGGCGACGTAGAGCAGGGCGAGGAAGGCGGCGAAGAACATCAGCGAGCTGCCGAGGTCGCGGATGAAGACGAGCATGAACATCGACGCTCCCCAGACCACCAGCATCGGTCCGAAGTGCTTCAGCGGCGGCACGGTGACGCCGAGCACGCGACGGGCACCGACGATCAGCACCTCACGATGCTCGCGCAGGTAGCTGGCGAGGAAGACGACGATGGCGATCTTCGAGAACTCGGCGGGCTGGAAGGCGAGCGGGCCGATCTTGACGCCGAGGTAGGCGCCGTTGACCTGCTGCCCGATCCCTGGCAGACGCGGCGCCAGCAGCAGCAGCAGGCCGGCGCCGGCGATCGTGTACCGGTAGCGCTCGAGCACGTCGTAGTCGCGCAGGAAGTGGATCGTCAGGGCGAAGAGGATGAGGCCGAGGACGAACCAGTTGGCCTGGTCGCGGGCCAGGGTCTGATCGATCCGGTAGACCATCACCAGGCCGAAGGCGGTCAGCAGGGCGACCAGCGGGAAGAGGTAGGGGTCGGCGTCCGGAAGCCGGATCCGCAGGTAGACGTGGGTGGCGACGCAGACGGCGAGGAAGTAGGCGCCGTAGATCAGGCTGAGGTTGTCGAGCTGCTGGGATCCCTCCTGGGCGAAGACGGCGGCGAACCCGGCGGTGAGGAGGATGGCGACGGGAACGAGGGCGCCGAGCTCCCGGTTGCGGGCCGAGCTCAAGGGACTCCCTGGCTCTTCTGGATTTCTTCGATCAACGAGACGGCGTCGCCGCGCGAGCGCAGGTCATGGCCGACGACGGCGCCGCGGCGCTTCGGCGGCAGCGACGCGGTCTGGATCGGGCTCGCGTAGCGCTCGTCGTAGAGCTTGAGGCCCAAGGGAAGCTCGTAGGGGGCGCCGCGGTAGAGGGCGACGCGTCCTGCGCCGTCCGTTCCGAGGAACCAGATCTGGCGGTTGCCGTACCAGGCGCCGAAGGCGATCGCGCCGATCACCACCAACGCCGCGAGCACCTTCGCGGCAGTGCGCAGGCGACGGCGCGGCGGGCGGGCGGTGAGCTCCTGGCGCCGTTTGCGGGCGGCGGCGGCGGCGGCGCGGCGGCGCACCTCGGTCGCGGTCAGCCCCACCTCTTCGGCGGAGGAGCCGATCAGCGTCGCGCCCTCGGGGCTGTTCGGCGTCGGCGCCTCCAGCCCGCTCGGCGCCGCAGCGGGGTCGCCGAGGCGGAAGGCGACGACGGTGATGTTGTCGCGGCCGCCGGCCCGGTTGGCTTCGTCGACCAGGGCGCGGACGGCGCTCTCCATCGAGGAGGCGCGGCCGAGCAGCCCCGCGATCTGCTCGTCGTCGAGCATCGTCGTCAGGCCGTCGGAGCAGATCAGGAAGACGTCGCCGGCCTGGGCGGGAACCGTCTGCAGGTCGACTTCGACCTCCGGTTCGGGGCCGAGGGCGCGGGTGATGATCGAGCGCTGGGGGTGGTCCTCGGCCTGGGCATCGGTGAGCTGGCCCTTGCGACGCATCTCCTCGACCAGCGAGTGGTCGCGGGTGAGCCGTTCCAGTTGGCCGGCCCGGAGGCGATAGGCGCGGCTGTCGCCGACGTGGCCGATCGCCACCTCCTCGGACTCGAGATCGACGATCGCCGCCGTGGTGGTCGTCCCCATCCCCGCCAGCTCGGGATCCCTGCGGGCGAGCTCGTGGATCGTCCGGTTGGCGGCTTCGATCGTCTCCTGCAGGACCCGCTCCGGCGGCGCCGCCGGCAGTTGGCGGTCGAAGGACTCGGCCGCCGCTTTGGAGGCGACCTCGCCCGCCTGGGCGCCGCCCATGCCGTCGGCGACGACGAAGAGCAGGCCGCTGGTGAAGAGCGAGTCCTCGTTGGCGTTGCGCTGACGGCCGGTGTCGGTGCGGTAGGCCTGATCCTCGATCCTCAGCGTCAAACCGCAGCACCCCCCGCGCGCATCACTCCGCCTCCAGCCTGAACTCGGTGTCGCCGATCTGGATCGTGTCGCCGTCGATCAGCTCCGCCTCGCCTTTGAGGACGGCGCCGTTCAGCAGCGTGCCGTTGGTCGAGTTCATGTCCTCGACGAAGTAGTGCCCCTCGCGGGAGAAGACGCGGGCGTGGAGGCTGGACGCGTAGCGGTCCTCGATCTGCACGTCAGACTCCTTCGAACGGCCGATCGAGAGGCCTCCGATCAGGTCGAAGCGCTGGTCCCGCTCGAGCCCGCCGCCGCGTTCGACGACGAGCCAGGCGTCGACCGCGTGTGCCTCCGCGAAGACCGGCGCGGCGTGGAACCCGGTCGCGTCGGGGGCCGGGGAGACGGTCCGGCGCAGGTCCTTCATCGCCCCCCGCGCGATCACGAGCAGGAAGAGGTAGAGGACGGCCAGGAAGCCGAACTTGAGGGCTACAGATATCGGGTCGTAGTCCACGCTCCGGGCACCTTACGGCCAGCGTCCGCTACTGCTCGATGTCGAAGTGGAACGTCGTCGTGCCGACGGTGACCTGATCGCCGGGACTGAGCCGGGTGGAGGCGACGCGGCGGCCGTTCACCTTGATCCCGTTGGTCGAGCCCAGGTCGACGATCTGCCAGTCGCCGGACTCCGAGCGGCGCAGCTCGGCGTGGCGGCGGGAGACGTTGGGATCGGAGAGGACGCACTCGACCGACTTCGAGCGCCCGATGGTGGCGCGGGGGCCGTCGAGCACGTAGCGGCGGTCGTCGAGCGAGACGACGGCGCGGGTCGAGACCAGGGCGCCGACCGCCTGCTCGGGCCGCTTGGGGCGGCTGCGGTCGCGCTCGCGCACGGCCGAGTAGACCATCGTGTGCCCTTCTTCGCCCTGCTTCGGGCTCTCGCCCTCGTGAGCCGGCGGCTTCACCAGCCGGGCCTGGATCCCGAACTCGCCGAGCCGCAGGCGCTCGTCGGTGGCGAAATCGACGGCGGGCCGGGTCAGCAGGTCGTAGCCGCGACGGCGGGCGTGCTCCAGCAGGTAGCCGGAGAGCTCCTGCTCGAGCGAGCGCTCATAGCCCTCGAGCTTGGAGCGGTCCTGGCGCGAGAGGTAGACCGTGTACTCGTTGGGCACGTAGACCCGCTGGACCGACGCGGTCTTGTGGGCGTCCATTTCCTTCGCCAGCTTGCGCGCGAGTTCGACCGGCTGCACCTCGGAGCTGAAGGCGCGCGAGAAGACCCCCTCGACGAGGCCTTCGATGCGGGACTCGAGGTTGCGTAGAACGCTGATCGGAGTTGCTCCTTGACGGCAGGGTCAGCTCTCCGGGCCCGGAGAGCCGGCTGAAATCCTAGATGGTGGCTGCCTGGACGGCCCTCGCCGTCACGGCAGCACGATCCCGTGGCCGATCGCCAGGAAGGCGCCCACGGCGGCGGCCAGAACGAGGGCGCCGATACGCGTTCCGAGTTGACGGCCGCCGCCTCGGGGGTGCTCGGCGAGGAGATCGAGCGAGTCCTCGATCGCCGTCCCCAGCTCCTCCAGGGAGAGGCGGTGGTTGGGGCGGGGTGCCAGGCAGGCGTCGATCGCCTCGGTCAGCTCGCGTGGCAGGTCTGGCCGCAGGCGGCGCAGACGGCGGGCGCGGGCGCCGATCGCCCGGGCCGTCGCCGCCGGGGTGGCGCGCCGGTGCGGGTTTTCGCCGCTCCAGCACTCGTAGAGGACCAGCGCCAGGGAGTAGACGTCGGCCTCGGGGCCGGCGGGGCGGCCCTCGGCCTGCTCGGGCGACATGTAGGCGAGGGTGCCGACGACCTCGCCGGCGGCGGTCAGCGGCGCGTCTTCGGCGATCCGGGCGACCCCGAAGTCCATCAGCTTCGCCCGCGGCTCCCCCTCGGTCACCTGGACGTTCTGCGGCTTGATGTCGCGGTGGATGACGCCGCGGGAGTGGGCGTGGTCGAGCGCCTCGCAGAGGTCGGCGCCGATCTCGCCGATCTCGCGGTCGGAGAGCTCGCCGCTGCGGGCGGCGCGGGCGAGCGTCGAGCCCTCGACCAGCTCGGTGACGAGGAGAGCGTTGCCGTCCTCCTCCCCCATCTCGTAGAGCGTGACGATGCCGGGGTGGTTGAGCCGGGCCGCGGCTTGGGCCTCGCGCAGGACCCGGCGCCCCGCCTCCCCCTGCTGCTCGATCGCCTTCACCGCCACCGGCCGCTCGAGGCGACCGTCCCAGGCCTCGTAGACGACTCCGAAGCCGCCGCTGCCGATGCGGCGCTCGATCAGGAAGCGGTTTAGAACGAGAGAACCGACCAAAGCTCCTTGAACTTCGCCGCTGCGGGCCGCTCTCCTGCGGGGCGAGCTGGGAAAAAGACACCGTTTGCTGCGGCTCTTGGCGGCACGACGGCTGCAGGCTTCATACTCTTCGGCCAGCCAACCAAGCCCGGAGAGCGCCTCCTTGGAGAGTTCAGCCCCACGCGCACCGCGTCGACGCGAGCGCCCGAAACGCCGTCCCGAACGCCAGCAGATCATGCTGCGGCGCGGCCTTGCGCTCGGTGGCAGCCTGATCCTGCTGATCCTGGTCGTGCTCGGCGTCAAGGGCTGCCTCGACGCCCGTGCCAACCGCGCGCTCAGCGACTACGCGCGCAACGTCACCCAGATCGTCGACGAGACGCAGCAGACGAGCAAATCCTTCTTCGGCAAGTTCGAAGACCCCGGCAAGCTCACCGTCACCGACTTCGTCAACGAGGTGCAGGCTGACCGCAGTGCGATGGACAACTACGCCTCGCGGATCGACGGTCTCTCGGCGCCCGGCGACATGGGCCGCGCCCAGAGCAACCTCGAAGTGGTCTACGAGCTGCGCAGCAACGCGATGGATCAAATCGCCGACAAGATGAGCACCGCGCTGGGCGACGCCGGGGCGCAGAAAGCGGCGGCGGCGATCGCCAACCAGATGAAGAAGCTGCTGGCGAGCGACGTCCTCTACGAAACCGTGGTGCGGCCGGAAATCAACGGCGTCCTCGAAGCGAACGGGATCGAAGGCAGCGAAGTGCCGAAGAGCAGCTTCGTCCCGGACGGGACCAAGTGGCTGGAAGAAAGCACGATCTCCGAAGCGCTCGCCGCCGTCAGCGGCTCCAGCGCCGGCGGCGCGGCGACGCCCGGCGTCCACGGCCTCGGCCTGGCCGGGGTCAGCCTCAACGGGACCGAACTGAGCGAAGGAGAACCGACCGTCGTCGCCCTCGGCCCTGAAGAAACGCCGGAAGTGGAAGTCCAGGTGCAGAACCAGGGCGAATCGACCGAGAACGGGGTCACGGTCGCGGTCTCGGTCGACGGCGGCCACACCTTGACCCAGGACATCAGCAGCATCGAACCGGGCGAAATCGCCGAAGTGACGATCCCGCTGACGCCGGCGCCCTCGGGGACGGTGACGATCGAAGTCAAAGTCGAAACCGTGCCGGGCGAGCGGTTGACCGAAAACAACGAAGCCGCCTACACGGTCACGATCGAATAAGAGATGGTGGCGGCCAGATGAGGATCGCCTACCTCGGCCCGGCCGGAACCTTCACCGAAGACGCCCTTGGCGAGGCTTCACCCAGCGCCGACTTCGAGCCCCTGCGAACGGCGACGATCCGCGACGCGATCGTCGCCGTCGAGCGCGGCGAGGCCGGGCGGGCGCTGGTCCCGGTCGAGAACTCGATCGAGGGATCGGTCCGGGACACGCTCGACACGCTGGCCTTCGAGGCCGAGCGGGTGACGATCGTCGGCGAGTACGACTACACGGTCCGGGCGCACCTGCTGGCCCGCGAACAGCTCGAGCTCGGCGGCGTCGAGGCAGTCCTCTCCCACCAACAGCCGCTCGCCCAGTGCGCCCGCTTCCTGCGCGAGCAGCTGCCTGGGGTCGAACTTCGCAGCGTCAGCAGCACCGCCGCGGCGGTGCGGATGGTCAGCGAGTCGGTCCGGCCCTGGGCGGCGATCGGCTCCCGAGCGGCCGCTGTGCTCTACGGCTGCCAGATCGTCCGCGAGGGGATCCAGGACGAGGCCGACAACGTCACCCGCTTCGTCTGGATCGCCCCGGCCGGGACCGAGCCGGTCGGCGATGGCCCCTGGAAGACCTCCCTGGTCTTCTCCGAGCTCGGGCAGGACCACCCGGGTGCGCTCGTCGACGCCCTCGGCGAGTTCTCCTCGCGGGCGATCAACCTGACCCGGATCGAGTCCCGTCCCCTGCGCCGCGGCCTCGGCCGCTACATGTTCTTCTGCGACCTCGAGGGGGCGGCGACGGACGGCGTGGTGGCCGAGGCGATCGCTGCGCTGCGCACGAAGGCGGAGTCTGTCCGCCTGCTCGGTTCGTACCCGCTCGGCCGTTAGAGGGCCTCGCAGGGCTTATTTATCTGCGCCAGGGGGCGACCCGCTTACAATTCTCCGCACGATGGCACGGGTTCTGGTGCTCAATGCGACTTACGAGCCCATCAACGTCTGCACGTTGAGGAGAGCCGCTGTGCTGCTGTTGAAGGAAAAGGCCGAGTTGCTGGAGCAGCGGGCGGGCGCCGCTCTCCACTCCGAGCACATGACGATGGAGCGCCCGGACGTGATCCGCCTGGTCAGCTACGTGCGGATCCCCCGCGAGGCGCACCGACGCAAGATCACCCGCCGCGCCGTCCTCGCCCGCGACTCCTGGACCTGCCAGTACTGCGGCTCGACGAAATCCGGCCTCACCGTCGACCACGTGATCCCCCGCAGCCGCGGCGGCCAATCGGTCTGGGAGAACATCGTCGCCGCCTGCGCCAGCTGCAACCGTCGCAAGGGCAACCGCCTCCCCCGCGAGATCCACATGCACCCCGCCAAGTCCCCCAAGGCCCCACCGCCGACCGTCTTCATCCAGGTGGCGAGCCCCAAGATTCCGACGGCGTGGGAGCAGTACTTACCCCAGGCGGCATAGAGATTCGATTCACCTTGTGGTGGGGCGGTACTGCCTCGTGAGATGCCTAAGCACCTCGCTTCGCTCGGAGCTGATGAGGATGGCGCCTTCGGCGCCACCAAGATCACTCCGCGGTGCCGGGGGGAGGCACTCACGAGGCAGTACCGCCCCACCGTCAACGCGACACCAATCTCAAGGTCACCGACGACTGAGTCCCGCTCCCACTTGACGCAAAAGCTCCCGTCCCTTGGAAGCTTCGCGAACAAGTCATCGCCGTCGCCCTGGTGGTCCCACGCGGCGCGCGCGAGAGAGTCTCGCGGTGTTTCGGACGGTTGAAGCTTTCCCGTTGGGACGGGAGCCGCCTGTTGGCGGCGCGGGCGGGTAGCCCCGTCCTAGCCTCCCCCCGGCACCGCGGAGTGTTTCTTCGGCGCCGAAGGCGCCGTCTCAATCAGCTCCGACCGAAGGGAGGTGCTTAGGCGTAGACGGGGCTACCCGCCCGCGCCGTCTTCCGACGCCCCGTCCACCGCGGCCAATTCATCCGCCTGAACCTCCGCCGGCACCTCGGGCGTATCGGACTCGACCACCAGGGCGACGGCGCTGACGCGGTCGTCGTCCTTGATGTTCATCACTTTCACCCCCTGCGTCGAGCGGCCCATCTGGGAGATGCCGCTGACGGAGGTGCGCTGGACCATGCCGTTCTGGGAGATGAAGAGCAGCTCCTGGTGTTCGCCGACGATCAGAGCGCCGGTGAGGCCGCCCTTCCTCTCGGTCAGCCTCGCGGTCAGCACGCCTTTGGTGCCGCGGCCCTTGACCGGGTATTCGGAGACCGGCGTGCGCTTGCCGTAGCCGTTCTCGGTGACGACGAACAGTTCGGTGTCGTTGCGGGCGATGTCCATCGCCAGCACACGGTTGTCCTTGGCGGCGACGTTCATGCCCTTGATGCCGCTGGTGTCGCGGCCCATCGGTCGCACCAGCTCCTCGGAGAAGCGCGAGGCGTGGCCCGAGTGGGAGACCATGAGGATGTCGTCTTCGCCCGAGGTCAGTCGGACCTGGACCAGCTCGTCGCCCTCGCGGACCTTGATCGCGATGATCCCGTCGGCGCGGATCGGCGTGTTGTAGGCGAGGAACTCGGTTTTCTTGATCTGGCCTTTGGCGGTGGCGAAGGCGAGGTATTTGTTCTCTTTGAAGTCCCTGGTCGGGATCACCGCCATCACCTTCTCGCCTTCGCGCAGCGGCAGCAGGTTGTTGAGGGAGCTGCCTTTGGCGTTGCGCGAGCCCTCCGGCAGCTCGTAGACCTTGAGCCGGTAGACCTTGCCGCGGTTGGTGAAGAAGAGCAGGAAGTCGTGGGTGGAGCTGATGTGGAGATGGGCGATGTAGTCGTCGTCTTTGAGGTTCATCCCCATCACGCCGACGCCGCCGCGGTGCTGCTGGCGATAGGTGGCGAGCGGCAGCCTCTTGACGTAGCCGGAGGCGGTCAGCGAGATCACCATCTGCTGGTCGGCGATCATGTCCTCGATCCCGACGTCGCCCTCGAAGTGGGCGAGTTCGGTGCGCCGTTCGTCGCCGTAGGCCTCGACGATTTCGGCCAGCTCGTCCTTGACCAGGCCCATCACCCTCGCCTCGTCGCCGAGAATCGCCCGCAGCTCGCCGATCCGCTCCATCAGGTCCGCGTGCTCGGCCCGCACCTTGTCCGCCTCGAGCGCAGTCAGGCGCTGCAGGCGCATGTCGAGGATCGCCTGCGCCTGCTCGCGAGAGAGCTCGAACTCGGACATCAGCCCGTCGCGAGCGGCATCCGGATCGTCGGACCCGCGGATCAGGGCGATCACGGCGTCGAGGTTGTCGAGCGCGACCAGCAACCCCTCGAGGATGTGGGCGCGCGCCTCGGCGCGGCGCAGTTCGTACTGGGTGCGACGGGTGACGACCTCGCGCTGGTGGTCGACGTAGTGGTGGATCAGCTCCAGCAGACTCAGGGTTTTCGGGACCCCGTCGACCAGCGCCACCATGTTGGCGCCGAAGGTCGTCTGCATCGGCGTTTTCTTGTAGAGGTTGTTGAGAACGACTTTGGCCGGCGGGCCGCCGCGTTTGAGCTCGATCACGAGCCGCATTCCGGAGCGTTCGTCGCTCTCGTCACGCAGGTCGGAGATGCCCTCGAGTTTCTTGTCGCGGACGAGGTCGGCGATCTTGGTCACCAGCCCGCTGTCGCCGAGCTTCTTCACCGTGAAGGGAAGCTCGGTGACGACGATCGCCTCCTTGCCGCCCTTCAGCGGCTCGACGTGCGCCCGTGCCCGGACCTTGATGCTGGCGCGGCCGGAGGCGTAGGCGTCGCGGATCCCCTCGCGGCTCATGATCCCGCCGCCCGGGAAGTCGGGGCCTTTGATGTGCTCCATCAGGCCCTCGAGGGCGATCGCCGGATCGTCGATGTAGGCGTTGACCGCGGCGGCGACCTCGCGCAGGTTGTGGGGCGGGATGTTGGTCGCCATCCCCACCGCGATTCCGGAGGTGCCGTTGACGAGCAGGTTGGGGAAGCGCGCCGGCAGCACCAGCGGCTCCTGGGTCGATTCGTCGTAGTTCGGGCCGAAGTCGACGGTGTCGGCGTCGATGTCGCGCAGCAACTCCGTCGCCAGACGGCCGAGGCGGGCCTCGGTGTACCGCATCGCCGCCGCCGGGTCGTCGTCTATCGAGCCGAAGTTGCCCTGACCGTCGACCAGGAGGTAGCGCAGGGAGAAGTCCTGCGCCATCCGCACCAGCGTGTCGTAGATCGCCGAGTCGCCGTGGGGGTGGTACTTGCCCATCACCTCGCCGACGATGAAGGCGCACTTGCGGTAGGCACGAGTCGGCTGCAGGCCGATGTCGTGCATCGCGTAGAGCACCCGGCGGTGGACCGGCTTGAGGCCGTCGCGGACGTCCGGCAGAGCCCGGCCGACGATCACGCTCATCGCGTAATCGAGGTACGACGACCGCATCTCTTTCTCGAGACCGCGGTCCTCGATGTTGCCCGTCAGGGCGTCGAGAGCCATCAGCGGCCCCTCCTGTGGAATCGATCAGACATCGAGGAAACGAACCTCCTTGGCATGGGCCTCGATGAACTCACGACGGGGACCGACCTGGTCGCCCATCAGCATCGAGAAGATCTGGTCAGCCGCGGTCGCGTCTTCGAGCGTCACCCGGGCCAGCGTCCGCGAAGCCGGGTCCATCGTCGTCTCGCGCAGCTGTTTCGCATTCATCTCGCCGAGTCCCTTGAAGCGCGTCAGCTGGACGCCGTGACGGGCCAGCTCCAACACCGCCCCACGGAGCGCCTCGAAGGACAGGGCCGCCGACTCGCGGCCGCCGCGGGTGACTTCGAACGGCGGACGCCCGATCTGTTTCAGCAGCGCCTCATGGACCTCGACGAACTTGCGGTAGTCGTACTGCGCGAAGAGCTCGGCGGGAAGCCGGTGCGTCCTCGCCAGCCCGCTTCTCCGCTCGACCGCCTTGACGACCAGCAGGTCGTCGGAGCTGGAGATCACCTCGGTGTCGAACGGCTCTTTCTCGCCGGCCTGGCGCTGCATCAGATCGCGAGCGTCGGCCAGCGTCATGACCTTTTCGTCGAGCAGGTTCGACTCCTCGAGAAAGCGCACCAGTTCGTGCCCGAAGTCCGCCTGCAGGGACGAGCCCCAGCCCTCGTACTCCTTCGAGCGCCGGATGTAGGCTTTCCACCGGCTCAAGTTCAGTTTCCGTTTCTCGCCCGCGGCGTCGGTCACCTCGAACTCGTCCAGCCTGTCTCGGAGCAGCAGCTCTTCCAGTTCGGACTCGCGCTCCAGGTAGGTCTCCTGGTTGCCCTGTTTCACGCGGTAGAGCGGCGGTTTGGCGATGTAGACGTAGCCCGCCTCGATCAGCTCCGGCATCTGTCGGTAGAGGAAGGTGAGGACAAGGGTGCGAATGTGGGCGCCGTCGACGTCGGCATCGGTCGCCATCACGATCTTGTGGTATCTGGCGTCCTCGATTTTGAACTCGTCGTGGACGCCGGTCCCGATCGCGGTGATCAGGGCCTGGATCTCGTTGTTGGCGAGGACCTTGTCGATCCGGCTCTTCTCGACGTTGATGATCTTCCCGCGCAGCGGCAGCACCGCCTGCGTGTTGCGGTCGCGGGCCTGCTTCGCCGAGCCGCCGGCGGAATCGCCCTCGACGACGAAGATCTCGGCCAGAGTCGGATCCTTGACCGTGCAGTCGGCGAGCTTGCCGGGCAGGGTCGAGTTCTCGAGCGCCGACTTGCGGGTCAGGTCGCGAGCTTTGCGCGCCGCCGAGCGCGCCCGCGCGGCGTCGATCGCCTTGCTGATCACCCGACGCGCATCGGCCGGGTTCTCCTCGAAGTACTCGCTGAGCTTGCGGTTGACGGTCTCCTCGACCAGGCCGCGAATCGGCGGGTTGCCGAGTTTCGTCTTCGTCTGCCCCTCGAACTGCGGGTCGTGGAGCTTGACCGAGATCACGGCGGTCAGTCCCTCGCGCACGTCCTCGCCGGCGAGGTTGTCGTCCTTCTCTTTCAGCAGCCCTTTGTTGCGGGCGTAGGCGTTGAGGGTCCGGGTCAGGGCCGCGCGGAAGCCGGAGAGGTGGGAGCCACCCTCGTGGGTGTTGATGTTGTTGGCGAAGCTGAAGATCGACTCCTGGTACGAGGAATTCCACTGCATCGCCACCTCGACCTGGCCCTCCTCTTTGCCGCCCTCGAAGAAGATGACTTTTTTGTGGACCGAGTCTTTGTTCTCGTTGAGGTGGCGGACGAAGTCCTCGATTCCGCCCTCGTACTGGAAGGTGACGCTGTTGGTCGCCCCGCGCTCGTCGATCAACTCGATCTTCAGGCCGCGAGTCAGGAAGGCGGTCTCGCGCAGGCGCTCGGCCAGGGTCTGGAAGTCGAACTCGATTTCTTCGAAGATCTCCAGGTCCGGGAGGAAGGTGATCTTGGTCCCGTGCGCCTTCGTCGGCTCGCCGCGGCTGAGGTCGTTCATCGGTTTGCCGCGCTCGTAATCCTGATGCCAGACGTAGCCGTCGCGGCTGATCTCCAGATGCAGGCGCTCGGACAGCGCGTTGACCACGGAGACGCCGACGCCGTGCAGGCCGCCCGAGACCTTGTAGCCGCCACCGTCGCCGAACTTGCCGCCGGCGTGGAGGACCGTGAGGACGACCTCGGCCGCCGGCCGGCCCTCTTTCGCCATCGTCTCCACCGGGATGCCGCGGCCGTCGTCCTCGACCGTGCAGGAGTTATCCGGGTGCAGAATGACCCGGACGCTGTCGCAATGACCCGCGAGTGCCTCGTCGACGGAGTTGTCGACGACCTCGTAGACGAGGTGGTGAAGGCCGCGGGGGCCGGTCGAGCCGATGTACATGCCGGGGCGTTTACGAACCGCTTCCAGGCCCTCGAGGACGGTGATGTCCTTGGCTCCATAGGAATCGGCGGCTCCGCCGCTGGCTTTCTTCTCAGGCAATGAGTCCCTTCCGGTTGACACAGAAAACCCCGACGCCTGGAGACTCGCTCCACACAAGCCGGGGCTTAAACGCGAGTTGCCATAAGAATATCAGCTGAGCGCCTCGGAACCCTCGGTATGGAGAACTAAATTCCCTGCAAATCGTGAAGAAAGAGTGCCTAAAGCGAGGCTAAGAGCGGTCTGAAGCGAGGCGGAACCGCAAGGCTTTGGGAGCGCGCTCCCCCAGTTCCTCCCCGAGCCGTTCCAGAAGCTGCCCTTGCATCAGGTCCAGCTCCTGCACCCAGACGCCGTCGACGCACTCGATCGTCAGCGTTCCCGCCCGCTCGGAGACCGGGGTCGCCACCGCCGCCAGCCGCTCCCCCACGGCCTGCGACCAGGCCGCCTGGACGGCGGCGAGGTCGGTCTGGGGGGCTACCAGGTCGCGCGCCGCCCGGATCGCCGACGACGCCTGGCGGGGGGCACGGCGACGGGTCATGCGGCGGCCGCGTCGGACAGGGCCGGGGGCGGCATCCGCACCAGCGAGCGCCGCGCCGGCGCCGGCAGGGACTCCTCGTCGGCAGCGGTGATCAACACCTGGCCGCCGTCGTCGAGGCGCCGGACGAGGCGCTCGCGGCGGCCGGGGTCGAGCTCGCTCATCACGTCGTCCAGCAGCAGCAGCGGCGTCACCCGTCGCGCCGCCAGCAGCACCTCGCGCTCGGCGAAGAGCAGCGCCAGCAGCGCCGCCCGCTGCTGGCCCTGCGAGCCGTAGCGCCGCAGCGACCGGGCGCCCGCCTCGAGCTTGAGCTCGTCCAGGTGCGGTCCCCAGGAGCTGCGCCCCATGCGGATGTCCTGCTCGCGCCGCTGCTCGAGGCCGACGCGGATCTCCTCGGCCGAGCCCTCGGCCCGTGGGGCGTAGAGCAGCGAAGCGTCCTCCAGCCCCAGCTCGCCCGCTGCGATCGCGAACGGGCCGGCGAGCTCGGCCACCGCCTCCGCGCGGGTCGCGACCAGGGGCGCGGCTGCCTCGGCGAGGCCCGCGTCCCAGACCCCGAGGTCGTCCGGCCTGCCGTATCCGGCAGCCAGACGGGCCAGCAGCGCGTTGCGCTGCGCCAGTGCCTGGCCGAAGAGCTTGCGGAGCTCGCCTCGCGACGGCCAACGGGCGGCAGCGAAGCCATCGAGGTGAGCGCGGCGCTCGGCCGGCGGCCCCTTCACCAGGGTCAGCCGATCCGGTGCGAAAACCGCGACCGGCGGGCGATTGCGGGCGAGCGTCGCGGGGTCGGCGGCACTGCCGTCGAGCAGGTGGCGGCGCCCCTCCGTGCGACTGACCGATGCCAGCAGCCGGCGCTCGAGACCGTCGGCGTCGCGGACGGTCGCCTCGGCCCGCGCCAGCGAGCCGCCGAAGGGAATCAGGTCGCGCCGGTCGCTGGTTCGAAAAGAGCGCCCGGTCAAGGCAAAGTAGAGCGCCTCGACGAGGTTCGTCTTGCCGACCCCGTTGGGCCCGACGATGCTGACGATTCCAGGATCGAGATCGACCCGGACCCGGTCGAGGCTCCGCACCGGCCTGGCTTCGATCGCGGTGACCAGCACCGGGCGATCCTCCTCAGACGTTGAGGCGGATCGGCATCACCAGGTAGCGGAAGTCTTCGTTGTCGACCGGCTGCAGCAAGCCTGGCCGCAGCGGCGAGATCAGCCGCAGCACGATCTCGTCCCCCTCGACGCTTTCGATCCCCTCGCGCAGGAACTCAGGGTTGAAGCCGATCTCCAGCGCCTCGCCGTCGAAGGCCGCGGGCATCGTCTCGACCGCATCGCCGACGTCCGGCGTCTCCGCCGCCACCGTCAGCTCGCCTTGAGTAAAGGAGAGCCGCAGCGGCGCGTTGCGCTGCGCCAACTGGCTGACCCGGCGGGTGACTTCGAGCAGATCGGGGCGCGGCAGGCGGACGTCGTGCTCGTAGGACTCCGGCAGCAGCTGTCGAAAGTTGGGGAACTGGCCCTCGATCAGCCGCGTGGTGAGGGTGATCGACCCTGCCTCGAAGACGGCCTGGTTGGGGAGCAGCCAGATCACCGCCTCCTCGGCGCCCTCGGAGGAGAGGATGCGGCCGAGCTCCCGCAGCGCCCGGGCCGGGATGTTTGCCTCGATCTCGCCGCCGAGCTCGCTCTCCAGCTGCGTCCGTTTGACCGCCAGCCGGTAGGAGTCGGTCGCGACCATCGTCATCTCGGTGGCGCCGGCGGTGACGAAGACCCCGGTGAGGACGGGGCGCATGTCGTCCCGCGAGGCCGCGCGGGCGACCAGCTCGATGCTGCTCTCGAGCGCTTTGGCCGGGATCTTCAGACCAGGCTCCTCGCCGGCCGAGGGCAGTTTCGGGAAGTCCTCCGCGGCCAGCACCCGCAGGTGGAAGCTGGAGCTGCCGCTGCGGATCTCGACGTCGTGCTCTGCCTCGCGGGTTTCGATCTCCACCGTCTGGTCCGCCAGCGAGCGCGCGACTTCAGCCAGCAACCTGCCCGGCAGCAACACCGAGCCCTCGCGGGCCACGTCGGCGGCGACGGTCGTCCGCAATCCCATGTCGAGATCGGTGGCGGCGAGGCTGACCTGCCCGTCCCCGGCACTCAGAAGCACCCCGGACAGCGCCTGGGTCGCGGCGCGGGTGGATACGGCCCTGGAGACGGTCGAGAGCTTGGAGACGAGTTCTTCACGTTTGGTCGTGAGCTTCAAGTGGTGGATGCCTTCTTGAGTTGGGTTAGGGCTTGTGGAAAGAGTCTGCGCCACGGGCGATTCCGCCTTGGGCCGCCGTTCAAGGCCTGTGGAAGCGGCTGTGGGAAGTGGCTGATTCTTGCACTGCCGTCGGCCGTCAGTCGCCTTCTCGGGAGGGGCTGTGGATAGCGCCGCGCAGCTCCTCCACCCTTTTGGCGAATTCGGCGTCCTCGCCGAGGCCCGCTTCGACCCGCCGCAGCGAGTTGAGGACGGTGGAGTGGTCTCGGCCTCCGTAGAGGCGGCCGATCTGGGGAAGGGAGAGGTCGGTGAGCTCGCGGGTGAGGAAGATCGCTACCTGGCGGGCGCGGAGGGGCGTTGCCGCTCGGCTCGAGCCGATGAGCTCGGCGCGAGCGACGCCGAAGCGTTCGGCGACCTGCTGCTGGATCTCCTCGACCGGCGTGGCCCGGGAGGCGCGCGACCGCGGGATCACCTCGGCGATCAGCTCCGAGCTGAGGGGCCGAGCCATCAGCGAGGCGTGGGCGATCACGCGGGTCAGGGCTCCGTGCAGCTGTCGGACGTTGGCGTCAATCCGATTGGCCAGCTCGGAGAGCGCCCCCGCGTCGGCGATCTCGACCCCCGCCTCCCGCACCAGCCGCCGCAACACGGTCAGCCTGGTCGCCAGGTTCGGCGGCTCGACGGCGACGGTCAGGCCCCACTCGAAGCGGTCGCGGAGACGGCCGGCGAGGGTGGATAGTTCGCTGGGGATGCGGTCGGCGGAGAGGACGAGCTGGCTGCCGGACTCATAGAGGGCATTGAAGGTGTGGAAGAACTCCTCCTCGGTGTGGGGCTTGCCCTCGAGGAACTGGACGTCGTCGATGAGGAGGACGTCGATGTCGCGGTAGCGGGCCTTGAAGCCCTCCGCCCCTGCCGACCGCAGGGCATTGACGAACTCGTTGGTGAACGACTCGGCGGTCGTGTAGCGGACGCTGAGGCCGGGGGCATTCGTTCGCAGGTAATTGGCGATCGCCGCCAGCAGGTGGGTCTTGCCGAGACCGGGAGGGCCATGCAGGAAGAGCGGGTTGTAGGCCTCCGAGGGAGCCTCGGCCACGGCCAGGGCGGCGGCATGGGCGAGGCGATTGCCGGGCCCGATCACGAAGCGGTCGAAGGTGTAGTTGGGGTTGAGCTCGCAGCCGGCGGGGGTGTCGCCGGCGTCGCCGCCCGCCCGCTCGGCGGTGAAGCTGACCCGCCGCAACGGCGAGTCGGAATCGAGGAGCGCTTCGGCGATCAGCGAGGAGTAACGACGCTCCGCCCAGGCGCGGATGCCGTCCGGCGCAGTCAGGTAGAGCGTGTCGCCATCGGCGCCGGCCGGCTGCAGCGGCTCGAGCCATAGCCGGTAGGTCGACTCGGGCACCGAAGCTCGGAGCCGGTCCCGGGTCGCCCGCCAGAGGGCGTCGAGTTCTTGTCTGGGCGGGTCATCAGGCACCTGGTCGGCGACCATAGCGGCGTGCCTGGGGCAACGATCCTGGCGGCCCGCAAATCCCGCAGAAAAGATTTCGGCGTCCTCCGTATACTCCCGCCGGCATGAAGCGCACTTATCAGCCAAAGAAGCGAAAGCGGGCCAAGACGCACGGCTTCCGTGCGCGGATGAGCACCCGCGGCGGCCGCGCGATTCTCAAGCGACGCCGGCGCAAAGGGCGGAAGCGCCTCACCCCTTAGATGGCGTCGAAGCGACGGCGCCTTTCGCGCAGCGGTGAGTTCGACCGCGTCTATCGCGACGGTTCATCACATGCGACCCGCTATCTCGTCCTCTACACCTTCCCTCGCCGCGACGAGGAGCGTGAGGACGTGAGGCTGGGCGTCTCTGCCAGCCGCAAGGTCGGCGGCGCCGTCGAGCGCAACCGCGTCAAGCGGGTTCTGCGCGAGGCCTTCTGGGGCCTCGGCGACCGACTGCCCGCCCGCCACGACTTCGTCATCGTCGCTCGCGCCGAGATCACCGGGTTGATCGATCGTGAGGGAACTGCCGGCGTGACCGGCAGCTTGGAAGAGGCCCTCGCAGGCAGCTCGGGAAGGCGTTCCACGTGAAACGGATCGTCCTGGCCCCGATCCGGGCCTACCAGCGCTGGATCTCTCCCGCGCGGCCGCGGCGCTGCCGCTACGAGCCGACCTGCTCGGCCTACGCGGTCGAGTCGATCGAGCGCTTCGGGATAGCCCGCGGCCTCCTGCTCGGCAGCTGGCGGCTGCTGCGCTGCAACCCGTTCAGCGACGGCGGCTTCGATCCCGTGCCCGACAGGTTCACGCTCAAAGTCGGCCCGGTCCATCCCGCTGACTACCACGGCAGGGCGAAGGTCTGATGCTCCCGCTCGCGATTCAGCTGGCACCCCAGTTCCTCGTCAACATCGCCGACGAAGTCCTCGTCTTCTTCCACGACAACGTCGGCCTTTCCTGGGGCGGGGCGATCATCGCACTGACCGTGGCAATGCGGACTCTGCTGATCCCCCTCACCTACAAACAGCTGAAAGGGATGAGGGCCCTGCAGGCGCTGCAGCCGCAGATGAAGGAGCTGCAGGCCAAATACAAGAACGACAAACAGCGCCTCCAGCAGGAAATGATGCGCTTCTACAAAGAGAACAAAGTCAATCCCTTTGCCTCTTGCGTCCCACTGATCGCGCAGCTCCCGGTCTTCATCACCCTCTTCTACGTCCTCCAGCACGACCTCCGCTTCGACATCTGCGGCCAGGCCGCCAAGGCCTGCAGCGAAGTGCCGCCCGGCAACTGGGGCGAGGGGTTCCTCTTCATCAAGGACCTCACCGACAAGGCGACCGGCGGCGAACTGATCGCGCTGCTGATCCTCTACGTCGGCACGCAGCTGATCTCGGGCATGGTCATGTCGGTCACGGCCGACAAAAGCCAGCGGACGATGATCTTCCTACTGCCGCTGGTCTTCGTCCCCTTCATCATCAACTTCCCCGCCGGCCTGATCCTCTACTGGATCACCACCAATATCTGGACGATCGGCCAGCAGCTGGTGATCCGCAAGGTGATTCCGGTGCCGACGGTGGCTACGCCCGAGGGCGCCGCGGCGATCGCGGCGAGCAAACCGCCTCCGCCTCCTCCCAAAAAAAAGAAGCGGCGTCGCTAGGACGCCGTTGAAGGAGGAGCCGGTACCCCCTCCTCTCTCAACTTGCTCGGGTGGGGCGAGCTCCGGCCGTCCGAAGTTCGGACAACCGAGACGAGAGGTAGCCGAAAGATCGCGCCGCTCGATGCATTGACCACACGGGGGTGTGGTGGATCGAACGAACGCGAGACCGGAGCTGTCAGCCCTTGGGGCGCTTCTTGGCGATTCCGGGCTTGCGGGGGAGATTGGCGGGGGTCTCGGCGAGCTTGCGGATGACGTGGAGGTGGCGGTGTTGGCTGCCGGCGCGGTCTCCTACGTCGAGGATTTGTTCGGGGCGCATGGCGAGGGACTCCGAGGCGCGATCCAGCTGGGCCTCCTCGTCGGGGTCGCGTTTGCCCTTCCAGGCGATCAGGAGGCCATTTGGCTTCAGGAGTGGGGATGCGAGCTCGGCTAGGGTCGAGAGGCGGCCGACGGCGCGGGCGGTGACGACGTCGTAGGCGTCGCGGCCCTCGCCGCTTGCCAAGTCCTCGGACCGGGTGTTCAGGACCGTCGCGTTGGCGATGCCGGCCTCGGCGATCGCGCGGCGCATGAACTCGCACTTGCGCCCGATCGACTCGATCAGGTCGATTTGGGCGGCGCGCAGGGCGACCGCCAGCGCCAGGCCCGGGAAGCCGGCCCCGGCACCGACGTCGGCGATCCGGGAAGCGACACCCAGCTCCGCGACCTCGAGGCCGGTGAGGCTGTCGTCGACATGGACCTTCCAGGCACGCTCGTCGACCACCGAGCTGACCGAGGCACGCTCGGCCGCCAGCAGCTCCAGCACCTTTGCCAGCGCCTCGCGGGCCGCCGGATCCAGACCCGAGGACGGGTCTCGGCTCACTCGGCGACGAGAGGTGCGACGACCACGCAGCGGTGCGGCTCGTCGCCCTCGCTGTAGGTCTCGACGCCGGCGCGCTCTTTGAGCCGTTCGTGGACGACCCGGCGCTCCTGCGCGCTCATCGGGTCCATCTCGACGACCCGGTTGGCGCTGAGAGCCTGCTCGGCGGCGCGATCGGCGCGTCCCTCGAGGGTCTCGCGACGGCGCTCGCGGTAGCCCGCGGCGTCGACCACGACCCGCTTGCGCTCGCGCATGCCGCGGAAGGCGGCCTGGTAGCAGAGCAGCTGCAGGGCGTCGATCGTCTGCCCCCTTTTGCCGATCAGCAGGCCGTAGTCGTCTCCCCCCTGGACCGTCAGCGCGATCCGGTCGTCGTCCTCCTCGACGACCACGTCGCCATCGATGTCGAGCTCGTCCAGCACGCCCTCGACCAGCTCACGGGCGCGCTCGGCGGGGGTGTCGGGCCAATCGGTGTCTGCGGGCACGGCAGGCAGGCTATCCGACCTCCCACCGACCTGCCGGGATCGGGATAACTAGTCTGGCCCGGACATGGGGCTGGTCTACGCGGTGGCGAATCAGAAGGGTGGGGTCGGCAAGACGACCACCGCCGTCAACCTCGCCTCCTGCGCCGCCGCCACCGGTGAGCAAACCCTGCTCGTCGATCTCGACCCGCAATGCAACGCGACCGTGGCGCTCGGTGGCGAGAAGGAGATGCACCCCTCCTCCTACGACTGCCTGACCGGCGACGTCTCCGTCGCCGCCGCGGCGCGGCCGGCGGGCCCCGACAACCTCTGGCTGGTGCCGGCCAGCCGCGATCTCGCCGGGGCGGCGGTGGAGCTGCCGCGGATCGAGGGCTCGGAGACCCGCCTGCGGGAGCGCCTCGGCCCCCTCCGCGAGCGCTTCGCCCTCACCCTCCTCGACTGCCCGCCGTCGCTGGGCCCGGTCAGCGTCAACGCGCTGACGGCGGCAGACCGGGTGATCGTCCCCGTCCAGGCCGAGTATCTGGCGCTGGAGGGCCTGGTTCAATTCCTCGAGACGCTGGGACTGATCCGGCGGGAGCTCAACCCTCGACTAGAGGTTTCGGGTTTGCTGATCACGATGTACGACGAGCGCACCAGACTGGCGCAGGACGTGGAGGCCGAGCTGCGGCAGCACTTTGCCGGGATGGTCTTCGAGACCGTGATCCCCCGCAGCGTCCGGGTCGCCGAGGCGCCGAGTTATGGTCTGCCCGTGACCGAGCACGCCCCCTCTTCACGAGGCGCCGTCGCCTATCAGGCCCTGGCCCAGGAGCTGGCCTCCCGTGGCTAGCGGCACCCGCCGCGGGATCGGCCGCGGCTTGGCGGCGATCCTGCCGGAGGCCGAGCAGGACGGCGCCGGCGAACTGCGCGAGCTTCCCGTCGGGCTGATCAAGCCCAACCCCGACCAGCCGCGGACCCACTTCGACGAGGAGGCGCTGGCGGCCCTGGCCGCGTCGATCGAGACCAGCGGCGTCGTCCAGCCTCTGCTGGTCCGTCCCCTCCCCGACGGCAGCTACGAGCTGGTCGCCGGCGAGCGGCGCTGGCGCGCCGCCCAGCAGGCCGGCCTGGAGAAGGTCCCCGCCGTCGTCCGCGACCAGGAGGAAGCGGAGCGGCTGCAGGCGGCGCTGATCGAGAACATGGTCCGGGAGGACCTCAACCCGGTCGAGGAGGCTCGTGCCTGCGCGGCGCTGGTCGAGGATCTCGGCCTGACCAAAGAGGAGCTCGCCCGACGCGTCGGGCGCAGTCGCCCGGCGGTCTCCAACCTGATCCGGCTGCTGGAGCTGCCCGACGAGGCACTGGAGATGCTGCAGGCGGGGGATCTCAGTGAGGGCCACGGCAGGGCCCTGCTCGGCGCCGCCGGCAACGACATCCGCCGCCGCCTCGCCCGCGACGCCGTCCGCGGCGGCTGGTCAGTGCGAGAAACCGAGAGCAGGGTTCGGCTGGCCGGCCAGCCAAAAGTGAGGCCGAGGCGGCATCCGGTCGACCCCGACGTCGTCGCCGCGCTGGAGGACGTCGGCGACGCCCTCGAGGCCGCGATCGGGCACGAGGTAACCGTGCGCCAGAAGGGGGAGCGGATCGCCGTCGAGCTGCGCTTCGACGCGGTCAAGGACGCCCACGCGCTGGCCCGTGAGCTGCGTCGCCGCGCCGGCTGATCCGACCCGTCCGGCGCCGCTATCATCGCCGACTCCGGGCGATTAGCTCAGTTGGTTAGAGCGCGTCTCTGATAAGGACGAGGTCCCTGGTTCGAATCCAGGATCGCCCATCCGCCCGACCTATACTTGGCGTTCAACCACGGTCGGGAGCCTCTCGTGCAGCAGATGCAGATCTATGGCGTCAGCTTCGACATGGTCGGCAAGCAGCCGATCGTGTTGCTGAAGACCGTCGACGGGAACCGCTTCCTGCCGATCTGGATCGGCCACCCGGAGGCGGCGGCGATCCTGATGAAGCTGCAGGGCGCCTCGACGCCGCGGCCGATGACCCACGACCTGCTCTCCGACGTGCTCGAGAACCTCGACGCGAAATGCGAGCGGGTCTCGGTGACGGAGCTGCGCGACAACACCTTCTACGCCTCGATCACGGTCTCGGTCAACGGCACCGAGGTGGAGATCGACTCGCGCCCGTCCGACGCCCTTGCCCTCGCCGTCCGCGTCTCGGCCCCGATCTTCGCGGCCGAGGAGGTGATCGAGGAGTCGGCGATCGAGTTCGAGCACGAGGTCGAGGACACCGAGGAGGTCGTCGACAAATTCAAAGAGTTCCTCGACGAGGTCACGCCGGAAGACTTCGCTTCCGGCAGCGACGAGTAGGCCGTCAGGCCGCGGCGGGCTTCAGCGCCAGGTCGAGGATCCGCTCGACCAGATCCTCGAAGGACATTCCCGCGGCCTCGGCAGCCTGCGGCAACAGGCTGGTGTCGGTGAGGCCGGGAATCGCGTTCGCCTCCAGCACCCACGGGCCCTCGTCGTCGAGGATCAGGTCGACGCGGGCGAAGCCGGAGCAACCGAGCGTCCGGTAGGTGACCAGCGCCGCCTCGGTGACCGCACGCTGCTGCTCCTCGTCCAGCTCCGCCGGGCAGACGAAGTGCGTGCGGCCGATCTCGTAGCGGGCCTCGAAGTCGTAGCGATCACCTCCGGCCGGGATCGCCTCGACCACCGGCAACGCCTCGTCGCCGACCACGCCGACCGCCAGCTCGCGGCCGTCGACGAAGCGCTCCATCAACACCCGGTCGTCGTAGCTGAAGGCGGAGACCAGGGCCTGCGGGACCTCGCCCGCCGCGGCCGCGAAGCGGACGCCGAGCGAGGAGCCGCCGCGGCTCGGCTTGACCACCAGCGGGAAGCCGAGCCGCCGCTCGAGCTCGTCCAGCGCATCGGCCGCCCCGAGCTCGCGGAAGGCGGTCTGCGTGAAGGCGAACCAGTCGGGGGTCGGCAGGCCGGCCTCGCGGATCGCCTGCTTGGCGAGGACCTTGTCGATGCAGCGGCTGCAGGCGGCGGCGCCGGGCCCGGTGAAGGGGATGTCGAGCAACTCCAACAGCTCCTGCGCGGTGCCGTCCTCGCCACCGGCTCCATGCATGGCGACGAAGGCGACATCGGGCCGCTCGGCGACCAGGCGCTTGACGAGGTCGGCGCCGACGTCGATCGCCGCCACCTCGTGGCCGAGCCTCTCCAGCGCGTCCTCGACCCGCGCCCCCGACCGCAGCGAGACCCCGCGCTCCAGCGAGCGCCCGCCTTTGAGGACGGCGACCTTCATCCGCCCGCTTCCTCGGCCTTGCGGAAGGGGACGACGTTCGGTTCTTCCTCCTCGGCCGGCTCCGGCAGCCGCTGTTCGCCCGTCAGTGCCCCGTACAGCTCGACCTGCTCGTCGATCACCTTGCCGATGCGCCGGATGCCCTCGCGGATCTCCTCGTCGCCGACCCCGGAGAAGTTGAGCCGCATCGAGTTGCGGCCGCGTCCGTCGACGTAGGCCGCCTGGCCGGGGACGAAGGCGACGTCGGCGCGCAGCGCCTTGGCCAGCAGGTCGCCGGTGTCGATGTACTCGGGCAGCGTCGCCCAGATGAAGAGCCCTCCCTGCGGCTCGGTCCAGGTCGCCTCCGCCGGGAAGTGCTCGCGCAGCGCCGCCAGCATCGTGTCGCGGCGGCCGCGGTAGATCTCGACCAGGTTGCCGATGTAGTCGCGCCAGCGGCCTTCGGCGAAGTACTCGCGCACGAAGTACTGGGTCAGGGTCGAGGTGCAGAGGTCGGCCGCCTGCTTGCCGAGCACGATCTTCTCCATCACCGGCGGCGGCGCCACCGCCCAGCCGAGGCGGATGCCGGGGGAGAGGATCTTCGAGAGGGTGCCGACGTAGATGACGAAGTCGCCGCCGTCGAGCTGGTAGAGCGGCGGCAGCATCTCGCCGCCGTAGCGCAGCATCCCGTAGGGGTTGTCCTCGACCACCAGCAACTCGTGCAGGCGCGCGAGCTCGACCAGCCGCAGCCGGCGCTGGTACGACATCGTCACCCCGGCGGGGTTCTGGAATGTCGGCACCGAGTAGATGAATTTTGGCCGCCGGCCTTCCTCGCCGAGGCGGCCGAGCAACGATTCCAGCGCCTCGATCTTCATCCCGTCCGCGTCGCACTCGACCTGGACCACGTCGGCCTCGTAGCTGCAGAAGACCGGTACCGCGCCGGGATAGGTCGGGGCCTCGCAGATGACGACGTCGCCGGGATCGACCAGCGTCTTGCAGACGAGGTCGATCGCCTGCTGGCCGCCGGTGGTGACGATGATGTCCTCGGGGTCGGGAAGCATTCCCTCCGCGGCCATCACCTCGAGGATGCAGTCCTTGGTCTCCTCGAACCCCTCGGTCGGCCCGTACTGCAGCGCCTCCGCGGCCGACTCCTGGGCGATCCGAGTCATCTGCGCGGCGAAGCTCTTCGGCGGGAAGGTAGAGGTGTCGGGCAGCCCGCCGGCCAGCGAGATCACTTCGGGCCGGGCGGTGATCGCCATCAGGTCGCGCATCGCCGAGGAGCGCATGACGCTGGTCCGCGAGGCGAACAGCCCGGCGTAGCGCTCGAGATCCCGGGTACTGGTGTGGGCACGGCGTCGATGCGGCGGCTGAGTCACTTCGCTCATCCGCGAAGTGTGGCGGATCGACGCTCGGCCGCCAGGGCGGTTAGGTTTTCGCACGTGGACTTTCTTTCCGAGCTAGGAATCGGCATCGCGATCGGCATGCTCGCCGGCACCACCGGCACCCACGGCTCCGCCCGTGGTCGCATGACCCTGCTCGCCGCGGTGATCGGGCTGATCGCCGGTTTCCTGCTCGACGGACCGCTCGGCGCTCTGCTGGCGATGCTCGGCGCCGTCGCCGCCTGCCTGGTGATCAGCGACCTCGTCTTCGGCGCCAGTCGTCGCCAGGGCGGGGGTGGGGGGGCGCTTGGTTTCTTGGTCGCCCTCGGCGCCCTGATCGACGTCGCGATCTCGCTGCTGCTCCCGATCCTCGTCATCCTCGTCGCCCTGGCGTTGGCCTGGCTCGGGGTCGCCCGTCACCGCCGCGCCCAGCGCAAACACGCCGGCCTCCGCGTCCTCCGCTAGCGCTGCCCGGCAGGACCGCTGCGCCGGTCCAGCATCATTCCCGCCATGCCCAAGAAGCTGGTCCTGACCTACGTCGACTCGCTGCGCACCGACATGCTCGAACGCGCGGTGTCCGAGGGACGGGCGCCGACCTTCGGTGCCTTGCTCGAGCGCGGTGTCCTCGTCCCCGACTGCGTCTCCAGCTTCCCCTCGGTGACTCCGGTCGCCTGCTCGGAGATGGTCACCGGCGTCGGCGCCGACCGCCACTGGATCAGCGGCATGAACTGGTACCACCGGCTCGAGCGGCGCTACGTCGAGTACGGCTCCTCGCTCGACGCGACCCGGGCCTTCGGCGTCTTCCGCGCGCTCTACGACCTCGTCTACAACCTGAACCTCGCCCACCTCAGTCCCGAGGTGGAGACCCTGTTCGAGCGACTCGACGACGCCGGCGCCCGCACCGCCTGCACGCCCTTCCTGATCTATCGCGGTCGCCATCGCCACCAGGTCTCGCTCGAGGGCCTGATGCGGCGGGCGGTGGACGCCACCCGGCTGAAGTTCCGCCACCACACCTGGGGCCCGACCGACCTCTTCTACGGCGACCTCTACGCCAGCCGCGCGGTTCCCTGCAAGTCGACCTCGATCCCCGGCAACCGCGACGGCTATGCGGCCTGCTGCGCGGTCGAGCTGATGGAGCAGGACGGCTTCGAGTTCCTCCTGCTCTCGCTGCCGGACAACGACAACTACTCGCACCGGTACGGCCCCGAGGCCTCGGTCGAGTCGATCGCCAAGGCCGATGCCTGCTTCGCGCAGCTCGTCGACGCCGCCGGCGGGATCGACGACTTCCTCGACCATCACGCCGTGATTCTCCTGGCCGACCACGCCCAGACGGCGGTCCACCGCGGCCT
The DNA here is from genome assembly GCA_036403715.1 of Solirubrobacterales bacterium. Classification (GTDB taxonomy): domain Bacteria; phylum Actinomycetota; class Thermoleophilia; order Solirubrobacterales; family 70-9; genus VAYN01. Next base: position 44,842 of record DASWQL010000037.1, on the reverse strand, counting down.
GCCCCTGGCCGAGCTGCTGAGCAGCGAGTGGTCGGTGCTGCAGCCTTCCGACGACCGCCCGGAGCTGGCGCAGCTGGCGGTCAGCCCGACCGGGCGCGCGGCCCACGTCTACCTGCTGCCCGGCGACGGAGAGCGGGCGCAGCCGGCGGCGGTCGGGGCGCGACTGAGCGTGATCGAGGGCGTCGACCTGGTCTGCCGCCTGGAGGGAGCCGACGGCCTACCGCTGCGCCGCGAGCAGCCCGGCATGCCGGCCGCGGGCGGTGAGTGGGCGGTGGTCGAGCGCGGGGACGCGGTGTTGCGCTTCCGGCCCGGCGGCGAGATCCGCGACCTCCGCGGCGGGCACTGGGAGGTGGAAGGTGACCTGGCGGCGCTGGCGGCGACCGAAGAGGAGGGGCGGCTGTCGAGCGCGACCTACCCGGATCCGCTGGCACGGGTCTGGTCGGCGCTGACCGCGCCGCACTCGGGCGACTTCGTCGTCTCCCTGACACCGGGATTCGAGGCGGTCGACTGGGGCGGTGTCACCCATGCCGGCGGCGGCAGCCACGGCGCCCTGCACGCGGGCGACTCGCTCGGGCCGCTGCTCTTCGTCGGCTGCGGGCCGGAGTCGGCGGACGAGCGGGAGCAGTGGACGCTGCGCGACGTGGCCCCCGTGGTCCTCGATCACTTCGGGCTGGACCAGGACTGATGCGCCGAGCGGCCCTCTGCGCCGTCGCTCTCTTCCTGCTGCTCCCTGCTGTTGCCGCCGCGGCGCCGGGTCAGATCTCCGAACAGCGGGCGATCCGGGTGGCGGACCGGGACCCGAAGGTCGTCGAGGAGCGGCGGAAGAACCCCGGGCTGGGCGCGAGCGCGAGCATGGTCGACGGCAACTGGGAGGTCGGCTACTTCGCCGACGGCAAGGAGCAGGCTCTGGTCGTCGTCGATCCGCGGAGCGGCCGCGTGCGCGAGTCGTGGACGGGCTACCAGGTGGCGTGGAAGATGGCCCGCGGCTACTCGGGACAGTTCGGCCACAAGCTCGACGCGCCCTACGTCTTCCTGCCGCTCTGCGCCCTCTTCCTCGCCGGGCTCTTCGACTGGCGCCGTTGGCGGCGCGTCGCCAACCTCGACCTCCTGGTCCTGCTCGGCTTCGGCGTCTCCCACGTCTTCTTCAACCGCGGCGAGATCGGCGTCTCGGTTCCGCTCCAGTACCCGGTGCTCCTCTACCTCTTGGGCCGGGCGCTGTGGATCGGCTTCCGCGGTCGTGGCGAGGGCCTGAGACCGGTCTGGCCGGTCGCCTGGATGCTGGTCGCGGCGCTGTTCCTGATGGGGTTCCGAGTCGGCCTCAACATCGCCGACTCCGGCGCCATAGACGTCGGCTACGCGAGCGTCGTCGGCGCCGATCGGATCACCCACGGCGAACCGATCTACGACAACTTCCCCGACGACGTCTCCCAGGGGGACACCTACGGCCCGGTCAACTACCTCGCCTACGTCCCCTTCGAGCTCGCCTTTCCCTGGTCCGGCAGCTGGGACGATCTACCCGCTGCCCACGGTGCCGCGGTCGCCTTCGACGTCGCCACCTTCATCCTGCTGATCCTGCTGGCGTTCCGGATCCGCCCCGGACCTGCCGGCACCCGCCTCGCCGCGACCCTCGCCTTCGGCTGGGCCGCCTACCCCTATACCGCCTTCGCCCTCGAGTCGAACTCCAACGACACCCTCGTCGCCGCGCTGCTGGTCGCCGCGCTGCTGCTGCTCGCCAGGCCGGTGGCGCGGGGGGCGATGCTGGCGCTGGCGACGCTGGCGAAGTTCGCGCCGATTCTCCTGGCGCCCATGTTGATGACGTACGAGACCGCCAGAGCGACCGGTGAGGGGGTCCTGCGGGCGAGGTTTTCGTTCTCGGCCCCCTTCACCGGTCGCACCGGGCGTATCGCCTTCCTCACCGGGTTCACCGTGGTCGCGGTCCTCGTGCTGGCGTGGCCGGCGATAGATCCGGGGCTACCGACCATGTGGGACAGGACGATCGGGTATCAGGCAGGCCGCGAGTCCCCCTTCAGCATTTGGGGACAGGTGCCGGCGCTGGAGCCCCTGCGCGTGGCGATCCTCGCCGCGACGGCCGCCTTATCGCTCTTTCTCGCCTTCCGCCCCCGGCGCAAGTCCCTGGTCCAAGTCGCCGCCCTGGGCGCCGCCCTCCTGATCGCCCTCCAGCTGACGATGCACCACTGGTTCTACCTCTACATCGTCTGGTTCTACCCGCTGCTTCTGGTGGCGCTGGCCGTCGTGTCGCCTACGAGACCGGCGGAGGAGCCGGAACCATCACCTGCTGAATCGACTCAGCCAGTCCCTGCTGGTTGACCTCGACCACCGCGCCCATCACCCAGACGTCGTCCTCGGCGGTTTCGAAGCGGGTCGGCATCTGCGTGATCAGCGACCGCAGCGCCTGCTCCGGCTTCACCCCGAGGACGCTGGTGCGGGAGCCCGTCATGCCGACGTCGGAGATGTGGGCGGTGCCGGCGGGAAGGACCCGGGCGTCGGCGGTCGGCACGTGGGTGTGGGTGCCGAAGACGGCGGCGACGCGGCCGTCGAGATGCCAGCCCATCGCGACCTTCTCGCTCGACACTTCGGCGTGGAAGTCGACGACCACGGCGTCCGCCTCGAGCCGGTCGAGAATGCCGTCGACGGTGTCGAAAGGCGAGCGCGCAACCCGGAGGCCGACGCCGCCGCTGAGGTTGACGACCCCGACCCGCATACCCGCCGCCTCGACCACGGTGTGGCCGTGGCCGGGGTTGCCCTGCGGGTAGTTGGCGGGTCTGACCACGCGCTGCTCGCGGTCGAGGAACTCGTAGGCCTCGCGGTGGCGGTAGACGTGGTTGCCGCTGGTGATGACACCCGCCCCGGCCGCGAAGAGGTCGTTGGCGGTCCGCTCGGTGATTCCCATGCCGCCGGCCGAGTTCTCGCCGTTGACGATCACCAGGTCGGGCTGGTGGCGCTCGCGCAGCTGCGGCATCGCGTCGCGCAGGCCGCGACGCCCGGGGCTGCCGACCACGTCGCCTATGAAGAGCACCCGCATCTCACTGACCCTATCTGCGAGATTCCTGCTGATGGAAGAAGCGCTGACCTCGGGCGAGATCTTGGCCCGCGCGGTCGCCTATCCGTACGCAGCGCCGCTGCGGTCCTTCGTCCAGGTCGGCACGCGGACGCAGGAGCTGCCGGCGCAGGGGCTGGACCTGGATGGCCGATCGCCGCTGCTCGCATACGGCGCCAACGCCGCCCCGGCGATCCTCGGCCGCAAGCTGGCGGCGCTGCCGGACCAGCCGCTGCCGGTGCTGCGGGCGGAGCTGGACGACTACGACGTCGTCTACTCGGCTCACATCTCTCCCTACGGCGCGGTGCCCTCGACCCTGCAGCGGAGTCCCGGCACGACGACCCCGATCTTCCTCGCCTTTCCGAGCGTCGAGCAGGAGCGGCTTCTGACCGCGACCGAGCCGAACTACGAGCTGCGCCGGCTGGGCGGCCTCGCGATCCGCACCCAGCTGGACCAGCCGCCTGACCTCGTCGACGTCTACCTCAGTCGGCACGGCTGCCTTACCGTCGACGGATCGGAGGCCGCCCTGGCCGCCGTCGAGGCGGCGAACCGGCGCTTCCCCTCGCTGGGAGAGGTCGAGATCCTGGAGCGAGTTCGCCACGTCCTCGCTCCCGAGCTCGACCTCGAGCGCTTCGTCGTCACCAGCCTCGACCCGGGCCTCGCGGCCGCCCGGACGACGGTGCTGCGAGGCGGCGCCCGGCCGTTCCAGGGTTAGATGGTCTAACGCGCTACTCAGGTAGCGGCGAAGCGCCGCAGGGCGAGGCGGGCGGTCAGGGCGTAGGCGACGATCAGGATCGCCAGGTGGAGCAACGGCCCGCCGATGCCGGGGCCGGCGGAATCGAGCGCAGCGGTCATCGCCTGCAGCGCCGGCTTGAACGGGAACAGGGCGGTGACGACCCTGATCGCGTCGAAGAGCCCGCCGCCGACGGTGCCGGACGGGATCAGCGAGAGGAAGGCGACCGGCAGCGTCACCATGAAGGCGAGCAGCGAGACTGCCCGGACCTCGCGCGCCGCCGCACCGAGCGCCGCCCCCGCCGTCGCCAGCCCCGCCCCGCTGGCGACGATCGCCACCAACCAGAGCCCGAACCGGCTCCACTGCAAAGGCACGAAGATCTGCAGTCCGGCAAGCATCAGCAGGGTCACGATCAGCCCCACCAGCACCCCCAAGAGGACCTTCTCGGCGAGCAGCGCCTCGCGTGAGACGAGGCCCCGGGTCAGCCGCGGGAAGGCGTTCTCCTCGCGCTCGAGCGCCAGCGAGCCCGCCACCAGCAGAACCGTGACGAAGGCCAGCGTCAGCGTCGCGGCGACCGCGATCGCGAAGGTTTCCAGCGGCGGCGAGGACCCGCCGACCACCACCTTGTCGACTGCAATCGGCTGCGCCAGGCGTTTGATCAGCGGCCCGGCGACGTCGAGGTTGTCGCGCGCCTGGGCAGCGAATTCCGCGACCTGCCCCAGCGAGGTCCGCAGGCCCCCCGGCGGCAGCGCCGGCTCCAGCGCTTCGAGGATCTGGGCGGAGGCGCGGAGGCCGAGGATGTGGATCGTCTGCCGCAGCACCTGGAAGTTGCCGCCGTCGATCAGCAGGTTCAGATAGCGACCCCCTTCGCCGGCGACGCGCTTGGCGATTGCCAGGTTCGCCTGCGCGAGCAGGGCGGAGATGCGGTCGTCGACGAGCTGGCCCTTGACCGGGTCCTCCTCGTTGACCAGCACTTCGACTTTCGGCGTCCCCGGGGTCAGGGTCGAGAGCGAGTTGATCTTGTTGACGAGGTCGGCGGGCAGGATCAGCGCCGCCAGGGCGTCGCCCGACTCGACCTTGTCGATCGCTTCGCCGCGGTTGTGGACGTCGACGCACTCGACTCGGCGGCAGATCCGATCGCTGACGTTGCCGGCGGGCAGCTGCTGGCCGCCGACGCTGATCCGCGTCCCCGCCGGCACCTCGTTGAGGAAGGCGACGCGCGGCTTCTCCGGTCCGCCCGAGATCGCGAACCCGACCAGGACCGCGATCAGCACCGGATAGGCCACGAGGAGCGCCGCCTGCAGCGGCGAGCGGCGCAGGATCTGCAGGTCCTTGAGCAGCAGCCAGCGCATCAGTGGTCCCTCGGCGTCATCAGTGGCCCCGGTGGTGGAGGTAGGCGACGAAGGCGGTCTCGAAGTCGCGATCGGCGGCCTCCGGGGCCTCGCGCCGGACCGCCTCGCGCAGCTCCTCGGCGGAGCCGTCGAAGAGCGACTCGCCGTCGGCGAGGACGAGCAGGCGCTGGCCGTAGCGCTCGGCCTCCTGGATGTCGTGGGTGGAGAAGATCACCGTCGTGCCGCCGCCGGCCAAACCCGAGACGAACTCCCACAGCACCGCCCGCTGCCGCGGATCGAGCCCGACGCTGGGCTCGTCGAGCAGCAGCACCGCGGGGCGCGAGAGCAGGCCGATCGCGATGTTGATCCGCTGCTGATTTCCGCCCGAGAGCCGGGCGACGATCTCGCCGCGCCGCTCGGCCAGCCCCGCGAGCTCCAGCATCTCCGCGGTCGAGGCGCGCGGATCCTCGTGCCCCTCCAGTCGCGCGAACAGCAGCAGGTTCTCCTCGACGGTCAGCCGCCGGTAGAGCGCCGCCTGCTGCGGGACCCAGCCGACGGCGCCGCCGTTCGGCAGCCCCAGCTCGCCCGCGTCGGGCCTGAGGATCCCGGCGAGAATCGAGAGCAGCGTCGTCTTGCCCGCCCCGTTCGGGCCGATGATGGCCACCAGTTCTCCAGGCTCCGCGACGAGATCGATCCCTCTAAGCGCTTCCCTGCCGCCGTACCTCTTGACCAGCCCCCGTGCCTGCACTCGGCGAACGCTACTGGCCGGTAGGAAGGGAAGGGGATACCCGCCAACGGGCGGATACTCAGAGCGAGCAGAGCGAGCGCGTCCGGGCGAGGGTATGCCCTCCCTTCCCTAAACTCGGCCCCGATGCCTTTCCCAAGTACGCGTATGCGCCGTCTACGGCGTACCGACACTCTCCGCTCCCTCGTGCGCGAGACCGAGCTCTCCTCGGCACACCTGATCCAGCCCGCGTTCGTCGTCGCCGGCGAGGACATCCGCGAGGAGGTCCCGTCGATGCCCGGCATCGAGCGTTATTCGATCTCCAATCTGGTCGAGGAGGCGGGCGAGATCGTCGCCGCCGGGATCGGCGCGCTGATGCTCTTCGGCATCCCCGCCGCCAAGGACGACGTCGGCACCGGCGCCTACGACGACGAGGGGATCGTGCAGATGGCGGTCCGCGCCCTCAAGGAGGCCCACCCCGATCTGGTCGTGATCACCGACGTCTGCCTCTGCGAGTACACCTCGCATGGCCACTGCGGCGTCGTCCGCGGGGGCGAGGTCGACAACGACATCACCGTCGAGCTGCTGGCCAAAACCGCGATCTCGCACGCCGAGGCCGGTGCTGACGCCGTCGCTCCGAGCGACATGATGGACGGGCGAATCGGCTCGATCCGCCACCAGCTCGACGAGGAGGGCCATTCCGGCGTCCCGATCGTCGCCCACAGCGCCAAGTACGCCTCCGCCTTCTACGGCCCCTTCCGCGATGCCGCCGAGTCGACGCCTGAGTTCGGCGACCGCCGGGGCTACCAGATGGATCCCGCCAACGCGGCCGAAGCGGTCCGCGAGGCCGAGCTCGATCTCGAAGAGGGCGCCGACATGCTGATGGTGAAGCCGGCGACCCCCTACCTGGACGTCGTCCGCCGAGTCAAGGACGCGACCCAGGCACCGGTCGCCGCCTACCAGGTCTCCGGCGAGTACTCGACGCTCAAGGCCGCCGCCCAGAACGGCTGGATCGACGAGCGCCAGGCGGTGCTGGAGACCCTGACCTCGATTCGCCGGGCCGGCGCCGACGCGATCGTCACCTACTACGCGAAGGAGGCCGCAGCTTGGCTTCGGTAAAGACCCCGCAATCGAAGGCCCGCTCCCGCAAGGACGGCGCCGCGATCCCGCTCGACGAGACCGACAAGCGGCTGATGAACCTGCTGCAGTCGAGCTTCCCGCTCGATCCCGAGCCCTTCGCGCTGGTCGCCTCCGAGGCCGACCTCGACCTCGACGACGTCCTCGCCCGCACCCGGCGCCTGCTCGACGGTCGGATCATCCGCGAGATCACGCCGATCTTCGACACCCGCGCGCTCGGTTACGAGTCGATGCTCGTCGCCGCCAAAGTCGACGCCGAGAACCCCCAGCGCGCTGCCCACATCGTCAACGCGCACCCCGGCGTCTCCCACAACTACCTGCGCACCCACGACTTCAACCTCTGGTTCACGATCGCCACCCCGCCCGACTCGAAGCTGGGCCTGCGCGGCACCCTCGACGCGCTGATGGAGGAGACCGGTGCCACCTCGATGCGCGAGCTGCCGACCCTGACCCTGTTCAAGATCAACATGAACCTGGAGATGGAGAAAGGCACCGACGCCCTCGCCGCCTCGGTCGAGGCGGCGCCGCCGCGCGAGCTCGAGCCGCAGCCCTATGACGACGACGACATCGCCCTGATCCGCGCCCTGCAGGGGCCGATGGCCGCGGTCGAGCGCCCCTACGACGAGGCCGCCGCCGATCTCGGCATCGACACCGAGGAGCTGCTGGAGCGCCTGCGCGGCATGGTCGACCGCAAGATCCTGCGCCGCGTCGCCGCGATCCTCTACCACCGCCGCGCCGGCTTCTCGGCCAACGGGATGGGCGTCTGGAAGGTGCCGGAGGAGGAGATCCTCGAGGTCGGCGGCCGCATGGCGTCCTTCCGCGGCATCTCCCACTGCTACCAGCGGCCGACCTACGAGGACTGGCCCTACAGCGTCTTCACGATGGCCCACGGCCGCTCCAAGGAGGAGTGCGACGCGATCCTCGACTCGATTGCCGAGGAGTGCGGGATCGGCCCCGACGGCCGCGCCACGCTCTACTCCTCGACCGAGTACAAGAAGATCCGCCTGCACTACTTCACCGACGAGTACGCCACCTGGGAGGCGCAGCATTCCTAGTGGCGGTCGCCCCGGCGGGTCCGAGGGGCTGTACGAGCGGGCGCAGCGGGTACTGCCCGGAGGGGTCAACTCGCCGGTGCGGGCGATGCGGCAGATCGGTCGCGAGCCGATCTTCGTCGAACGCGGCGAAGGCTGCGAACTCGTCGACGTCGCCGGCAAGCGCTACCTCGACTGGGTCGGCTCCTGGGGACCGCTGATCCTCGGCCACGCCGAGCCCTCGGTGGTCTCGGCGGTGATCGAGACGGCGAAGCGGGGAACCAGCTACGGCGCCGCGACGCCGATCGAGGTCGAGCTGGCCGAGCAGGTCGTCGACCGCTTCCCGGCGGTGGAGATGCTGCGGATGACCAGCTCCGGGACCGAGGCGGCGATGAGCGCCGTGCGCCTGGCCCGGGCGATCACCGGCCGCGAGGTCGTGGTCAAGTTCGCCGGCGCCTACCACGGCCACTCCGACGGCCTGCTCGCCGAAGCTGGCTCGGGGATGGCGACGCTCGGGGTGCCCGGCAGTCCCGGAGTGGTCGCGGCGCAGGCGGCGACGACCGTTGTCGTCCCGTGGAACGACCGCCAGGGGGTCTCCCTCGCCCTCGAGCAGCACCCGGTCGCGGCGCTCCTCGTCGAGCCGATCGCCGCCAACATGGGCGTCGTCCCGCCCGCCGTCGGCTACCTGGAGTTCCTGCGGCAGGAAACCGCGGCCGCCGGGGCGCAGCTGGTCTTCGACGAGGTGATCACCGGCTTCCGGGTCGCCCGCGGCGGCGCCCAGGAGCTCTACGGCGTCGAGCCGGACCTGACGGTGATGGGCAAGATCCTCGGCGGCGGCCTGCCGGCGGCGGCTTTCGGCGGCCCGCGCGAGTCGATGGAGCGGATCGCCCCGGCGGGCGACGTCTACCAGGCGGGCACCCTGTCCGGCAATCCTCTTGCCGCCGCCGCCGGGCTCGCCACCCTGGATCACCTCGACGCCGCCGCCTACGAGCGCCTCGGCATCCTCACCGACCGCCTCGCCGCCGGCTTCGCCCAGCTCGCCGCCGACCGCCCGCTCCAGGTCGCGAGCGCCCCGGGCCTGGTCACCCTCTTCTTCAGCCCCGAGCCGGTGCGCGACTTCGCGGCCGCCACGGCCTGCGACCTCGAAGCCCACGCCCGCTTCTGCCGGGCCATGCTCGACCGCGGCGTCTACCCACCACCGTCCCAGTTCGAGGCCTGGTTCGTTTCCCTCGCCCACGGCGAGGAGACCGTCGACCGCACCCTCGAAGCCGCCGCCGAGTCGCTCGCCGAGGCCCTGTCGTGAACGCCACCCAGCCCATCCCGTGGTTCCTTATGCGTCTGTGACCGGCATAAGGAACCACGCGATGCCCGAGCGGGCACTGCAGACGCTCGCCGCCCAGTTGCGGGAAGAGGACACGCCGATCGCTCCCTACGTAATCGAGCCGACGGTCGCGCCTGAGCTCGGCCCCATCGCCGCCGCCGGCCCGCGCGCCGCCGCGGCTCCGGCCGAGTACTCGCTGGTGGTCGAGGCCGTGCGCGAGGGCTACCTGCTCCATTACGGCGAGCCGAGGCTGCTGGCCGGGCACGACGCCGATCTCGCCCTCCTCGCCGGCGACTACCTCTACGCGCTCGGCCTCGACCGCCTCGCCGCCCTCGGCGACACCGCGGCGGTTGCCGTCCTCTCCGATCTGATCAGCCGCTGCGCCGAGCTCCACGCCGGAGGCCGCTCCGGGGAGGTCCCGGCGCTATGGCCCGCAGCCGCCCGGGAGATCGCCGGCGGAGACACGACCTCGCGGCCAACGCAATAGACTCCGCTGTCCGAACGCGAACGACCTGTGGCTGACGACGCGGACAAGAAGAACGGGGCTGAAGAGGCCCCCCGGCAGCAGCGGGAGAAGCCCGTCCCTCCCGGCTACTTCGAGGGTGAGTCGATGACTCGCCGTCGTGCCTTCACGATCGCCGCGCAGGGCCTCGGCGGGATCGCCGGAGCGGCCATCGTCCTGCCCGCCGTCGGCTTCGCCGTCGCCCCGATCTTCCACCGCGGCAAGGAGCGCTGGGAGGCGGTCGGTCCGACCAACGACTTCGTCGAAGACACCTACCGCCAGGTCGTCTTCACCGAAACCGAGGGGATCGGCGACGCCGGCAAGACCACTGCCTACATCCGCAAAGGCTCGAAGCAGTTCAACGAGGACCCGAACAGCTACGTCGCGGTGTCGAATCGTTGCGCCCACCTCGGCTGCCCGGTCCGCTTCGTCGAGGCAGCCGGCAACTTCATCTGCCCCTGCCACGGCGGCGTCTACGACTTCGAGGGCAAGCGCATCGGCGGCCCGCCGGTGCGTCCGCTCGACCGCTTCCAGACTCGCGTCCGGGGAGGCCAGGTCGAGGTCGGCCCGCGCTACAGCGTCACCTCGCAGCTGGAGCCGGTCCGCGCCCGCGATCCCGGCGAGTTCACCGGCGGGATCTGGGAATACCTCTACCCGCCGCGGCCCTCTACCTTCCCACCGCCCTGATGCCCAAGCTTCCCGACTCGATAGTCCCGGCGCCACTGCGCAAACCGGCCAAGCCGGGCCAGCGCGGCGCGGCCAAAGGCCAGGCCCCGGCGGACCTGAAGACCTCGCCGCCCGAGCGCCAGACCGACCTGCAGCGGCTGACCGGCAAGGCGGCCGAAGCGCCGGTCGACGTCCTCGCCTGGGTCGACCAGCGCACCGCCGCCAGCGGCTTTCTCACCGGGATGCTGTTCCGCAAGGTGCCGAAAGGGACCAACTGGTTCTACACGCTCGGCTCGGCGACCCTCTTCGCCTTCATCGTGCAGGCGGTCACGGGTGTCTTCCTGGCGATGTTCTACACGCCGTCGGCCACCCAGGCCTACTCCTCGATCTCCCACATCAACAACGAGGTGCCGCTCGGCGCGCTCGTGCACGGGATGCACAAGTGGGGCGCCAGCGTGATGGTGATCCTGGTCTTCCTCCACATGAGCCGCACCTTCTTCTTCGGCGCCTACAAGTACCCGCGTGAGCTCAACTGGGTGATCGGCGTCGTCCTCCTGATCCTGACGATGACGATGGCCTTCACCGGCTATCTGCTGCCCTTCGACCAGCGATCCTTCTGGGCCTCGATCGTCGGCATCAACATCAACGGCACCGGCCCCGTGGTCGGCCCCTACCTGAGCGACTTCCTCCGCGCCGGCCCGGAGCTCGGCGCCACCACCCTGGCCCGCTTCTACGCGATCCACATGCTGCTCGTCCCCGGCGCCATCATCGCCCTGATCGGCGCCCATCTCTACCTCGTCGTCAAGCTCGGCACGACGGCACCGCCGTGGGTGCGAGCGGAGAAGCCGAAGGTCGCGACCCCGGTCGCCGAACTCGAGGCCGGCGTCGAGGGCAACGGCTACCGCGGCGGCGACGGAGCGGGGCCGATCGCGTGAAGCCGAAGGACAAGCAGGACTATCTGGAGGAGTACGAGCTCCTGAAGAAGAAGGGGAAGCCGTTCTTCCCCTACGCGGTGCTGAAGGACTCGACGATGGCGCTGATCGTCGTCGCCGTGATCATCGCGATGTCGCTGATCCTCGGCGCCGAGCAGGGCCCCAAGGCCGACCCGACCTCGACCACCTACGTGCCGCGGCCCGAGTGGTACTTCTTCTTCCTCTTCGAGGTCCTGCGCGTGATCAAGCCGCCGGAACTGGTCCCGATCGCGACGATCGGGATCCCGACGATCTGCATGGTGCTGCTGCTCCTCCTGCCGTTCTACGACCGTGGCCCGGAGCGCCGGCCGGAGCGCCGCCCGCTGGCCACCACCGCCGGCTGCCTGACGATCGTCGCGATGGGCTATCTGACCTACCTCGGCGCCACCGGCGGCTCGCCGACCGAGATCGACATGAAAGTGCCGCCGCAATACAAGCCCGGCGCGGAGGTCGTCGCCGGCTCCGGTTGCCTGGCCTGCCACAAGCTGGGCGAGAACGGCAACAACGGGCCCGGCCCGGAACTGACCCACATCGCCTCGCGAATTCCGCGGGCAGCGATCCTGCGCTCGGTCGAAATCGGACCCGGGATCATGCCGTCCTTCCGCGACCTGCCGCCGAAAAAGCTCAACGAGCTGGCTGATTTCCTTTCCTCGCTGGACTAGGACCGTGCGTCAGGATCCCAGCGCACGTCTGGCGGCGGCGGACGCGGCGCGTTGCTGCGTCCTCGGTAGGCTGAATAGCGCTGCTAATCAGCCTCCCTGCGTCCTTGCCCCGCTTGGTCCGGCGCTCGCCGGCCGCACACATGGATCCTGACACCCGATCCCAGCCTTCGCGGCCGACCCGTAGCTCGGCGGAGTTCGCGGGCCAGGTCAACAGGATGTTCGACCGCGTGGCGGGGCGCTATGACGCGCTGAACTCGGTGATGACGGCCGGGCTCCACCATGGCTGGCGCCGGCGCGCGGCTGACCGGACCGGCCTCGGGCCGGGCGACTCCGCTCTCGATGTCTGCTGCGGCACCGGCGACCTGGCGCTCGAGCTGGCCGGGCGCGTCGCCCCGGGCGGCAACGTCGTCGGCTGCGACTTCTCCGAGCCGATGCTCGACCTCGCCCGCGAGAAGGCGGCCGAGCGTGGCACCGGCGGCGTCCGCTTCGAGTGGGCAGACGCGCTGGAGCTGCCCTACGACGCCGACCGCTTCGACGCCGCCACCGTCGGCTTCGGCGTCCGCAACCTCGCCGACCTCGACCGCGGCCTGCGCGAGATGGCGCGGGTGCTGAAGCCGGGCGGTCGACTGGCGATCCTCGAGATCACGCAGCCGACCCGGCCGCCGCTCTCGACCTTCTACTCGCTCTGGTTCGACCGCATCGTGCCGCTGCTCGGCAGCTTCTCCGCCGAGCCGGAGGCCTACTCCTACCTGCCGGAATCGGTCCGCAGCTTCCCGAGCCCGCGCGGCCTGGCGGAGAAAATGGACCGGGCCGGGCTGGAACGGATCCGGTACACGGTGCTGGCCGGCGGGATCATCGCGATCCACAGCGGCATCAAAGAGTGACCCGCCGCTCCGCCGTACCGCCGCCCGTGACGGCGGTCCTCGACGCGTCGAGCCGCTGGCTCCCAGCCCGGCTAGGCGAGGTGGAGGAGCGGCTGCGGGACGCGATCGCCGACCATGGCGGGGTGCTGGGGGAGGACGCCGCCACGACCCTCGCCGCCGGCGGCAAGCGGCTGCGGCCGATGCTGGTGCTGCTCTGCGCCGGCCAGGGCGGCGGAGCGGCCTCGGTGCGGGCGGCGACGGCGATCGAGCTGGTCCACATGGCGACGCTGGTCCACGACGACGTCCTCGACGATGCGCCGCTGCGCCGCGGGCTGCCCACCGTCGCTGCGACATCCGGTCGCGACCGTGCCCTCGCCACCGGTGACCTGCTGCTCTCGCGCGCCTTCGCCCTGCTCTCCGACGCGGGCGACGTCCGCTCGGTCGAGCTCCTGGCTGACGCCGCGGTGGCGCTGGCGCGGGGTGAGCTGGCGCAGCGCCAGGACGCCTTCGACCTCGGCATCGGCGAGGAGCGCTACCTCGCCCGCTGCCGGTTGAAGACGGCGAAGCTGTTCGAATGCGCCTGCCTGCTCGGCGAGGACGACGAGCCCCTGCGGGCCTTCGGCGCCGAGGTCGGCCTCGCCTTCCAGCTGCTCGACGACGTGCTCGACGTCAGCGGCCCCCCGGAGCGGACCGGCAAGGCTCGTGGCACCGACCTGCTCGACGGCACGGTGACGCTGCCGCTGATCGAGGCGGCCGCCGCCGATCCTGGCATCCGCGAAGTCGACCTACAGGGGTTGGACCCCGCCTCGGCGGAGGCCCTCTGCGACCGCATCGCCGCCACCGGCGCCCTCGAGCGGGTCAGGGCGAGAGCGCTGGAGATGGTCGCGGCGGGCAAGCGCGCGATCGACGCCGCCGCCTTCGAGCCCGAACAGCGCCAGCTCCTGGCACTGGTCGCCGACGGCGTGGTCCAGCGCTACTCCTGATCGCGGCCGACTTTGACCCCACCGGGGTGGGTCAACGTCTGCGTCGGCCGCTAGCTGAAGTCGTCGGCGGTGATCAGGTCCGCCGCCATGGCGACCACGAAGGCATCGGTCATCGCGGTCATGTTGGCGTGCTCGAGCGCGCGCAACTCGTCGGCGAGGGTGTGGGCGCCGAGGTCGAGCTGCTCGTCGAAGGCGTCGATCTCGCTCTCGCCGTGGACGCCCTGGCAGGACCACTCGCACTCGGGGCAGCGCCGCCAGACACGCCAGTGGGCACGGTCGCCGGCCCGTTCCCAGCAGGTCGGCTGCACGAGGTCCGAGCCACACTGCGGGCAGATGTGGAGGTCGGCGGTGGCCTGCGGCGTCTTGTTCTGGCCCGGCTCTCTCATCTCTCTCACCTATCGAACCCGATTGCGGTCGGCCTGATCCGGCTTTCTTCTCGATCGAGCCACAAACTCCCACTAACGAGTATCTAAATCCTCGACTGCAGGTGATCGGATCAGCCTTCTACCCCGTTACCATGCTGGAGATGCCAGGAAATATCGGCCTGCCCGAGATCGCAATCGTCCTCATCATCGCCCTGATCGTCTTCGGCCCGAAACGCCTGCCGGAGCTCGGCCGGTCGCTCGGCAAGGGAATCCGCGAGTTCAAAGGCTCGATCAGCGGCGACAACGATGACGACGACGACGAGCGCAAAGCGCTCAGCCCGTCGCAGGCCCCGGCCGCACCGGTCGAGCCTGCCCGTGTCGACCCGGCTCCGGTCGAGCCGGCCCCCGCCGAGCCCGCCGAGGCCGAAGTCCCCGCGCCCGACAAACGCGGCTGAGGGCCATCAGGGATGGCCCGCCGCGTCAAGGCGGTCTCCCACGAGGATCGCCTCACCCTGGTAGAGCACCTCGACGAGCTTCGCGCTCGCATCGTTGTCTGCCTCGCGGCCTTCGGAGTCGCCCTGGCGCTGTGCTTCTGGCAGAATCACCTGCTGCTGGAAATCGCCTCGCGCCCGCTGCCGGACAATCACGAACGGCTGATCACCTTCGGGATCACCGAGCCGTTCACGACGACGCTGACGGTCTCGGTATACGGGGCGATCGTGCTCTCGCTGCCGGTCGTGCTCTACCAGCTCTATTCCTACGTGCTGCCCGCCTTCAGCTCCACCGAGCGCAGGGCGATCCTGCCGATCCTGCTGATGTTCCCGTTCCTGTTCCTGGCGGGCATCGCATTCGCCTACTTCGTGGTGATGCCGGCCGCCGTCAGCTTCCTGCTCAACTTCAACGACAACCAGTTCAACGTCCAGGTCCGCGCCCGCGACTACTACAGCTTCTTCTCGACGACCGAGGTCGCCTGTGGCCTGCTCTTCCAGCTGCCGCTGGCGATTCTCGCCGTCACCCGGCTGGGAATCGTCAGCGTCGAGCAGTTGACTTCGAACCGCCGCTACGCGTATCTGATCATCGCCATCGTGGCCGCGGCCCTGCCGGGAGTCGACCCGGTCTCGATGCTGATTGAGATGGTTCCCCTGCTTGTTCTGTTTGAGTTGAGTATCTTGCTCGCGCGGGCCTTTGGCCGGCCAAGAGAACAGGGCGGGATGGCAAAGCCCTCTACCCAGGAGTAGCGAGGACCGATGGCAGACGGCGAGCGCAGGATGCTCTTCGACATACGAGGACGACGGAAGAACGTCGTCAAAGTCGTCTACGGGATTCTCGCCCTGCTGATGGGCGCCAGCCTGATTCTGCTCGCCGGTCCCGGCCTGTTCGGCGGCAACAGCGGCAGTGGCGGCGGCGAAGCCGCCAAGCTGCTCGAAGAACAGGCCACGCGGATCGAACGCAAACTCGTCAAATCGCCGAACGACCCGGGCCTGCTCCTGGGCCTGACCAGGGCCAGGGTCAACGCCGGCAACGCTCAGTCGGAAGTCAACCCGACGACCGGCGAAGCGCTGCTCACGATCGAATCCCGCGAACAGTTCGAGAAGGCCAGCGCCGCCTGGAGCGAATACCTGAAAGCGACCGACGAACCGGCCGCCGGCGGCGCTCAGCTGATGACGCCCGCCCTCTTCAGCCTGGCGCAGACGTCGCGGAGCTACAACGAAGCGCTGGACAACATCAAGGCGGCGTCTGAATCGGAGCAGATCGTCGCCGAACAGCGCCCCAGTCTCGGCTCGCTCAGCACGCTCGCCCTCTACACGGTCTTCACCGGCGATTACAAGGCCGCCGAAAAGGCCCAGAAGGAAGCGGCGAAATACGCGGGTTCCAAGGTCAAACGCGAAGAACTCGACAAACAGTTCAAAGAAGCCAAGAAACGCGCCCAGTCCTTCCAGAAGCAGATCGCCGAATCCGAAAAAGCGGCGAAGAAAGCCGGCGCGGGCGCTGCCGGCGGCGCCGAAGCACTCCAGAACCCGCTCGGCCTCGGCGGCAGCTCGCTGAGCGAATAGCGGGGCAGGGCGGGCGCCGGCAGGGCGCGACTTCGAGTGGGCCGCGAAGGACTCGAACCTTCAACCTTGAGCTTAAGAGGCTCCTGCTCTAACCAGTTGAGCTAGCGGCCCGGGGCGGCAAGTATAGGAAGCCGGGACGCTCGATGGGGCGGAGTCAGCGGGCTCGGCAGAACTTTTCGACGCTGCCGTCGACCACGGTGCCGTCGTCGAAGCTGAAGCGGCCGTGGGTCCGCAGGATCCCGTCCGAGCAGCGGGCCGAGACGTAGCTGCGGCGCTGCCCGTCGGTGCTGTAGCGGCGCCCGACCTTGACCTCGATGTGGGTGATCGCGCCGCGGCCGCCGGCGAGCGGGGGGATGTCGAGGACGGCCCGGTAGCGGAAGGCACCGTGGCGGCGCTTGATCGGGACGACGATCGCGTAGGTCTGGGTCGCGGGGACCGTGGTGCGGGCGTGGACGACGACGGTCGGGTTGCCGTTGAGCTGCGGCCCGTTGAAGAGGGTGAGGGGAGAGGTCGCCTCGACCGGCCCGCTAGCCAGGGAGATCACGGCGTCGATCCGGCCGGTGCCGACGATCGCCCCGCGGCAGGCGACTCGAGCTTCTTCGGTGCTCGCCTCGGCGACGGATTCCGGAGCGCAGACCGGCAGGCCGGAGACGCTGAGGCGACCGTCGCGGTCAAAATCGATGATCGCCTGCCGCAGGACCGGAGGCGGCCCACCATCTTTGCTCGCGAACTCGACGTGGCCCTCGAAGTCGATCGGGGCAAAGGCGCGAGCGGGCAGTTGGCGCGGCTGGAAGCCACCGTCGGCGTGAAGGACCAGGTTGTCGACTTCGACCAGCGCGCCGCTGCCGTAGGCGACGCCGGCGGACAGCGCCAGCAGGGCGCAGCAGAGCGCCGCGGCTCTCTTCAGTGGGGCGTGTGGCATGCCGAGGAGAGGGTCGCGGGGAAGAAGTCGCCGTTGACGAAGTGGACGTTGCCGTGGACCTGCAGGCGCCCGCCTTCGCAGCGGGCGTTGACGTAGCCGACGCTCTTGCCGTCGCGCTTGAAGGTCCGGCCCACGGTCGCTTCGGCAAGGGTCGCGGAGCCGTAGCCGTCGGCGATTTCCGGCATCTCGATTCGCACCCGGTAGCCGTAGCGGCCGTGGCCGACCCGTTCGACCACGATCGGCACCAGCAGGGTCTTCGGGGCCGGAACGGTCTCATAGCCGTGGGCGATCAGCGCGGGCCTGCCGCCCGCCGGCGGGGCGTTGAAGAAGGAGAGGGGGGAGCTGATCTGGACCGGCGCCTGCCCTGGGAGCTGAACCTGCGCTTTGCCGGTCCCCGTGCCGACGAGGGCACCGGCGCAGCGCTTCCTCGCCTGCGCCGGAGTCGTTTCCGCCAGCTTCGCCATCGTGCAGACCGGGACGCCCTTGGCTTCGATCGCGCCGTGCTTGTCGAATTCGAATTCAAGCGTCCGCAGCGCCGGGGGCATCGAGCCGTCCTTGCTCCCGACCCGGGTGATGCTCGTCAACTCGACCGGCGCGTTGCGGTGCTGGGGCAGTTCCCTGGGCAACACGCTCGCGGTGGCGCTGAGGACGGTGTTGCCGACTTCGGCGCGAAGCGCGTAGGCGCTGCCGGCGGCGGCCAACCCGATCAGCGCTACCGCGGCGATTGCCTTCGGTAGCGCCCTCCTCATCCCTTGCCTTTACAGGGCCGGAACAGCGTGCCCTGAAGGCGGGTGCCGTCTTTGAAGTCGAATTGCCCTTTTGCCTGCAGGCGACCGTCGGGACAGCTGGCGTTGGCGTAGCTCAGCGTCTTGCCTTTGTATTTCCATTCGCGGCCGATCGAGAGCCGGCCGTAGATCGGGGTGCCGTAGCCGCCGGCGATCCTGGGGATTTCGGCGACGGTCTTGAAGCCGTAGCGACCGTCGTGCACCTTCTGGATCTCGATCGGGACGACGAACGTGGTCGGCGCCGGCACGGTCAGGTGAGCGTGGGCCAGCACGGTCGGATTGCCGTTTTTCGGTGCTGCGTTGAAGATCGTGATCGGCGAGGAGGCCGCGATCGGCCCCTGTTCGGGGAAGTTGACGACGGCTTTGCCGAAGCCGGTGCCGACGATCGCGCCGGGGCAGAGCTTGCGCGCCTGCGGGGTCGTGGTCGCTGCCAATTTGCCTGGCGTGCAGACCGGCAGGCCGCGGGTCTCGACGGCGCCGTTCTTGTCGAACCAGATCGTGATCGTCTGCAGGATCGGCGGCAGGCCCCCGTCTGCCGTGTCGATTTTGCCGTAGCCGT
Organism: Solirubrobacterales bacterium; assembly: GCA_036403715.1. Classification (GTDB taxonomy): domain Bacteria; phylum Actinomycetota; class Thermoleophilia; order Solirubrobacterales; family 70-9; genus VAYN01. The sequence goes on along the minus strand of DASWQL010000037.1, from coordinate 26,175 downwards.
GCAGCTTGATCGGCGCGAACTTGTGCTTCGGCAGCGTCGTCGGGCTGAAGCCGCCATCCGCGGTGACGACGATGTTGCCCGCGCGCAGCACGATCGCGACCGCCGAGGCCGCAGCGACAAGCAACAGCACGACGCCGATCACCGACGCTCTTAACACAGTCTTCCGCATAGGTTCCACCCCTCCCGTCCGCCTTACCGCCAAACTACCACGCGTGGGAAGCAGGAGGAGCAGGGGGGGATCGCAGTCCGGCCAGCCGGATTCGGTCCGTCGCCAACCGTTGACGCTGCGCCATCCGCGTGTGGTGCTGGCCGTCGCTGCCCTGGTCCTGGCCATCTTCGGAGTGATCGGAACCGGGGTCGAGGGCAAGCTCGACCCGACCACGCTCGACGTGCCGGGGACCGAATCCTCCCGCGGCAACCAGATGCTGCGCGAACACTTCGGCGACACGGCGCCGTTCGCGATCCTCCTGCGCGGACCGGCAGCGGCGATCGACCGCCAGGGCCCGGAGCTGGTGCGGGCCCTGCGTCGGGAGCCGAACGTAACGACGCTCTCGCCCTGGGACCGCGGCTCCGTCAACCCGCTGCGGCCGAATCCGCGGCGGGCGCTGATCCTCGCCGACTTCCACGTCGACACGAAAACCGCGGTCAACGACACCGTCCCCCTCCTCAACGAAATCCTCGCCCAGCACACGCACGCTCCGATCCGCGCGACCCAGACCGGGTACGCGACCCTCTCGCGGGCGATCCAGGACGAGTCGATCTCGGCCAGCGAGCGCGGCGAGCTCTTGGCGCTGCCGTTCCTGCTGATCGTCCTCCTGCTCGTCTTCCGCTCGCCGATCGCGGCGGCGATTCCGCTCGGCTTCGGCGCGATAACCGTGATCGCCTCGCGCGGAATCCTCTACTTCTTCACCTCCTGGTTCGACATCGACGCCTTCGCGCTGACGGTCTGCACGATGATGGGACTGGCCTTGGGCGTGGACTACGCGCTGCTGATGGTCTCGCGCTTCCGCGAGGAGCTCGCCGGCGGGGCGAGCCCGGCCGACGCCGCCCGCGTGACCCGCCGCACCGCCGGCCGCACGACGATGTTCGCCGGCAGCACGCTGCTGCTCTCGATGCTGGTCTCCCTTTTCATCCTGCCGGGGTCGCTGCTGGCCTCGCTGGCGGGGACGGTGATGATGGTGGTGCTGCTCAGCGTCATCGTGGCGACCGTCGTCGGTCCGGCGCTGCTGACCCTGATCGGGCCCAACGTCGACCGCTGGCGGATCGGGCCGCCGCCGCGGCCGGACTCCGAGTCGCGGCTGATGGCGATGGTCGGCGGGGCGCTGAAGCGACCGGCGCCGGTGGCCGCTCTGATCGGCGCCGTCCTGCTGGTCCTGGCCGGCCCCGCGATCGCGCTGAAGACCGGCCCGCCGAGCCCGGAACAGCTGCCGCAGGACGCGCCGGCAAGGCAGGACGCCGAACTGATCGACAACTCGATCGGCCCCGGCTGGGATGCCCCCTTCCAGGTCGTCGCCGTCACCGACGAAGGCGCGATCACCGACGCCAAGAGCCTCTCGGCGCTTGACCACTTCCAGAAACAGCTGGCGAAGCTGCCCGGCGTGCAGGCGGTTATCGGCCCCGGCGAAGTCGCCAAACGCGTCAACCCGCTGCGTGATCTCGGCAACGCCGTGCTCTCCTCAGAAGGCAATGTCGGCGCGGTCAAGCAGCTGGGCAAGCTCGGGCGCAGCCTCAAAGTCGCGGCCGGGGGAGTCGGGCAGCTGCGGGCGGGGATCACCGAAGCAGGCAACGGCGCCGGGCTGCTGGCGATGGGAGCCGACCGGGCGGGCGAAGGCGCGCAGTTGATCGCCAACGGCCTGGGGCGGGCGACGGGGGGCAGCGCCCGGGCAATCGATGCGCTGGACCGCTTCGCCAAGGCCTCGCGCCGGCTGGTCAAGGCCCAGGAACTGGCGACCCTCGGAGCGCTGCGGATATCGCAGGCGCTTCGCAGCGCCTTCGTCCCCAACCTTCGCGTCAACGCGCTGCGGAGATCGCGAAAGGTCGAAAAAAGCCTCAACGAATTGGGCAACGAAAAGCTGCCGCAGCTGATCGCGCCGTCTCAGGCGGCTGACGAACAGCTGCGGGCGGCGCTGGCTCAGCTGGAAGGCATGAGCACCGGCAAATCAGACCCGAATTACGCGGCGACGCTGGATGCGGTCCGCCGAGCGCTGGCCGCGGTCAGCGGCACCGACCCCGCCGGCGGCCAGCCCTATGCGCCCGAATACGCCGGCTTACCGGCCGAACTCACCGCACTCGACGCCAAGCTGCTCGAAGACCACGAAGAAACGAAGAAGGTCACCGACTGGATCGGCTCGACGATCCACGAACTCCAGACACTCGCCGGCGGCGCCGAAAAGCTGACCGAAGGACTGCGAAAGATCGAACGAGGCAGCAAGAGGCTCGCCGCGGGGGCCGAGCGCCTATCCAAAGCAGCCCACTCGCTCAGCGGCGGCCTGACCAAACTCAGCTCCGGCGCCGCCGCGCTGGTGGGAGGCATCGACCGGCTCGGAGGCGGCGCCGAAGCGCTCGAAACCAGCCTGCTGGCGGGGGTCGAGCGGGCAGCGCCGCTGGAAAGCGGGCTCGAACGGGCGAGCGTGCAGGTGACCTCCGGCCGGGCGAGGATCCGGCACCAGACGCGGCGGGTCAGCAAGGCCTCGCCAAACCTCTTCAACTCCGGGTACTTCGTCCTCTCGGCGCTCGACGGCGCGCCGCCGCGGACCCGCTCCGCGGTCGGCGAAACGATCGACCTCAAGCACGGCGGCCAGGCGGCCTCGATCCTGGTCATCTCCAAGTACTCGTTCAACACCCCCGGCTCGATCGCTCTCAACAAGACGCTGGACGAAGACGCGGCGGGCCTGGCCGGCGACTCGGGACTCTCGACCGGCGTCGCCGGCGGCGCCGCGCAGCTGAACGACTACAGCCACATCACCCGCGAACGGATCCCCTGGGTGGTCGCCGCGATCACCCTCGTCACCTTCCTCGTCCTCGTCCTGGTGCTGCGGGCAATCCCGCTGGCGGCGATCGCGGTCGGCCTCAACCTGGCGACGGTCGGGGTCGCCTTCGGCGTCCTCACCCTGCTCTTCAACCTGCCCGACAACTGGCCGCTCGGCGGCCACTCCTACGTCGACGCGGTCGGGGCGACGATGATCTTCGGCGTCGTCTTCGGGCTCTCGATCGACTACGCGGTCTTCCTACTCAGCCGCATGCGCGAGCACTACGACCGCCACGGAGACAACGCCGCCGCGATCGAGTTCGGCCTCGAGAAGACCGCCCGCGTCATCACCGGCGCCGCCGCGATCATGCTCGCCGTCTTCATCGTCTTCGCCGGCGCCCCGATCGCCACCGTCAGCCAACTCGGCGTCGGCCTCACCGTCGCCGTGATCCTCGACGCAACCGTCGTCCGCATCGTCCTCCTCCCGGCACTGATGCTCCTGATCGGCGACCGCGTCTGGTGGCTCCCCCGCTCGCTTGAGCGGGTGCTGCCGAAGTTCAGCATTTGAGTCAGCCGCTGACCCTCGCTTCGTTCACTGCAGCTCCGCCAGAAACTTTTCGATGTCCTTCATCAGAAGGATGAGGTGGAGCGGATCGGTCGGAGACGCTTCGAATCCAAAGCGTTCATAGAACTCCTGTGCCTCCGCGTAAGAATGCACGACGAGCGCTCTGATCCCGACAGACTTGGCGGCGTCAGTGCATCGAAGCAACGCGTTTTGAAGTAGAGACCGGCCGAGGCCCCTGCCTTGGTGCTTCTGGTCAACGGCGAGGCGCGCGAGGATCGCGACCGGCACCGAGCCACCGGCCGGTTGTCCCCTGAGAAGCCGCGTGGTTCCGTCGCCCGGCTGGACTTGACCGACGACGAGCGCGTAGTAGCCGACCACCTGGCTTCCATCGGTGGTTACGAAGACGCGTGCTGAGTTCGCAGCCTCAGCGTGGCGCGAGTGTCGGTGCAGCCAAGTATCAAGCGATTGATCCCCGCAACTGAACCCGCTGAGTCGATGCTTGCCCCGCAGCGGCTCCGGCGGCGTATAGGCCACGGCGAGATTTCCAGCTACTCGACGAAGACGCTTGGGTTCGCGAAGAGATCGCGGAGGCCATCCGGCACCCGAGCGGGCCGATCCAGAAGATCCATGAACTTCTTCCAATCGGGCTGATCCAGCTCGAATCGGGTTCGATCGGCGAGGATCCGGCGTGCCTCGGCAACGGCGGCGACCCGAACGAAGTTGCTGAACTTGGTTTCGGACAGCTCACTCGCTGCGCGAACAAGGGCATCCTCGGATTCCTCCACGCGAAGGTTCCAGCGACGATCTCGGGTCTCCCCGGTCTTCGAGATTGCCATCCGGTGGAGCATTGTACAGACATTGTGCGTCCAGCCAAGTAGCTTCGCCACAAGACCATCGCAAATGGGCGCCCTGCCGTCGCGGCACAGGGCGCCCCGGAGGACCGAGACTCCTTATTTCGTCTGCTTGCAGGTCTGGACGTATTTCGGCGTCGCGGTTTCGCCGTCTATGAAGGTGAAGGCTGCTCGGGTCTTCAGCTTCTTCGAGTTCGGGCATTTGGCGGAAATGAAGCTCACGCGCTTGCCTTTGTATTTGTATTTCTTGTCGATCTTCACCTGGAAGTCGGTCAGCGCACCGGTGCCGCCGGCAAGTTTTGGCACTTCCAGGTCCAGGCGCGGGCCGAACCCTTCTTTGTTGTATTTGGAGACCGTGCCGACGAGGACCAGCGTCGTCTGGAGCGGCGTCGTGCCGTAGGTGTGGAGGATGACCACCGGCTTGCCGCCTTTCGGGACGCCGTTGAAGGCGGTCACGGTCTGGTTGACCGTGAAGACCGTGGAACTGCCGGGCAGCAGAGCCGTCGCTTTGCCGCTGCCGATTTTCGCCTTGCCGCACTCCTGCAGGGCGACTTCGGTCGAAGTGCTCTGCAGTTTGGAGGGGTTGCAGGTCGGGATCCCTTTCGTGAAGATCTTGGCGTTCTTGTCGAAGTCGATCACGACGCGGACCGTCGGCACGGGGACGCCGTTGGGCGAGCTCGAATTGGTCAATTTGGTCGTGACTTCCAAGGCCCCCGGCGTGAACGTCGTCTTCGATAGTTTCTTCGGCGTGATCACAGCGCCGACCGACTGCGCATTGCCGTTCGGGGTGACCACAGGGGACCCGAGGGGCCCGGCGATTGCGACCGAGGCCGCGATCGCAGTGGCCGCGGCTATCACGAGCGCCGCGATCAGACTTGGACGTTTGAGCATTGAGTCGCTCCTCCGGTTGAATTGGCGAGGGCGTCTCCCGTTTCCCCTAACCATTCCCCAGGGCCAGAGTAGCGCGTTGATTTCCAGTTAAGTACCCGCTCGTCGCGCGTTTAGGGGGAGCGGCTCGGATACGATTCTGCCGCTCGTTCCAATGGGTCGGAGGGGCCGGGGAACGAACAAGCGACGACCCGTGGCTGCCAAACCCTTAGGCGAGGAGAAAAGCTCGGCTCCAAGCCGAGGGACGACCCCAGCGCGGGTCGCGGTCATCGCCGCCCTCGCTGCCGCAGTTCTGGTGCTGGCGATCGTCTTGCTGAGCGGCAATGGCGGCCATAGGTACACGCTGATTTTCCAGAACGCCGGGCAGCTGGTCCCCGACAACCAGGTCCTGATCGGCGGCTCTCCGGTCGGCTCGGTCGAAAGCATCGAACTCAGCGACGACAACCTCGCCGAGGTCCACGTCGAAGTCGACCAGCAGCTGCACGAAGGGACCACCGCAGTGATCCGCGCCACCTCGCTTTCGGGCGTCGCCAACCACTACGTCTCGATCAGCCCTGGGCCGAACAGCAACCCGGCGCTTCACGATGGCGCCGAACTGGGGCTCGACTCGACCACGACCCCGATCGACATCGACCAGTTCTTCAACACCTTCCCGCCCTCGGTGCGGAAGGGCCTCGCCAACTTCATCCAGGGGACCTCGACGCAGTACTCCGGCCGCGGCGAAGACGCCAACGAATCCTTCAAATTCTTCGGCCCGGCGCTGAACCGGGCCAGCGCCTTCGCCGGCGAACTCAACGCCGACCAGCGTCTCTTCGAACGCTTCGTCGTCAGCTCGAGCAAGCTGACGACGGCGGTGGCCGGGCGGGGCGAGCAGCTCTCGAGCGCGATCAACCACGCGAACACCGCCTTCAACGCGATCGCCTCCCAGAACGTCGCCTTCGACCAGACGCTGCGCCGGCTGCCGCCGGTGATGCGTCAGGCCAACACGACCTTCGTCAACCTCCGCGCCGCCCTCGATGACCTCGATCCGCTGGTCGAAACGGCGAAGCCGGCGACCAAGAACCTCGCTCCGTTCCTCGCCGAACTGCGACCGGTCTTCGCCAAACTCCTGCCCTTCACGCGGGACCTGCGGCTCACGGTAAGCAAGCCGGGGAAGGGGAACGACCTGGCAGACCTGCTCGCAGTGCTGCCGGATGTCCAGCAGCAGGCATCAAAGGCATTCCCGCACTCCGAACACGCAATCACCGACTTTCAGCCGAACCTCAACTTCATTCGTGCATACACCCCGGACATCTTCAACGGCATCGGCAAGTTCGGCCAGGTCGCCGGCTTCTACGACGGCAATGGCCACTACGTGCGCGCCGCCACCTCCCTACAGAATCTCTTCGCTTACGAAGGCGGAAACCTCAAACCCATTACGAAAGGGGACCAGTACAACGTCTTCGGCTCTTCCGCACCCGTTCGTCGCCGCTGCCCCGGGGGCGCTACTCAGCCCCCGCCTGACGGCTCCGCCCCGTACACCAACCCACCCCACGCCGGCAGCAGTGTCAGCCCCTCCGAATGCAACGCCAACGACCCACCTCCCGGGCCATGATCAGGCGACTGATACTCGCGGGTGCACTGGTCGCAGCGGTCGTCGTGGTCGTCCTTCTCGTCTCGGGCGGGGGCGGCTCCAGCAATGGATATGTGATCCGCGCGATTTTCGACAACGGCGCCTTCCTGGTCCACGGCGAGCAGGTGCGGGTCGCCGGCGCCAACGTCGGCGAAATCGAATCAGTCGACGTGACGATGCCGGGGGATACCGTCGCCTACAAGGAAGGCAAGCCGGTCGCGGTCCCTGGCAAGGCGGTGATCGTGATGAGCATCACCGACCCAAGCTTCCAGGACTTTCGTCAGGACGCCAGCTGCCAGATCCGGCCGCAGTCACTGATCGGCGAGAAGTTCGTCGACTGCCGCCCGACGCTGCCGCGGGCGCCCGGCTCGAAGGCTCCGCCCCCGCTGAAGCAGATTCCGGACGGTCAGTCGGGCGCGGGTGAGTACCTGTTGCCGCTCGGCAACAACGGCACCAGCGTCGACCCGGATCTGATCAACGACATCCAGACGCTCCCCTACGCCCAACGCTTCCGGCTGATTTTCAACGAACTCGGCGCCGGCCTCGCCGGTCGTGGCGAAGACCTCGAAGTCCTCGTCAAGCGAGCCAACCCGGTCCTGCGGGACGTCGATCGGCTCTTCGGAATCCTCTCCGCTCAGCGCAACGAACTCGCCCAGCTCGCCACCGATTCCGAGACGATCCTTCGTCCGCTCGCCCGCGAGCGTTCCCACGTAGCCGGCTTCTTCACCAATTCCGGGGCCGCGGCACAGGCAACCACCGAACGTGGCGCTCAACTCGAAGAGTCTCTGCGCAAGTTCCCGACCTTCCTGAGGGAATTCCGCAAGACGATGGTCAGCCTCAAGGGGTTCTCCGATGCCGCGACTCCGGTCTTTGAAGAGTTCGACATTGCGGCTCCCTCCCTCACTGATGCCACTCGTACGCTGACCCCTTTCTCAGAGGCTCTCACTGTCTCTCTGAAGAGCCTCGGTGCAGCGGGCGAAGCCTCTGGCCCGATTTTCAGGGAAGCCGATCCAGTTGTTCGCAAGGCGCGTGATCTAGCAAGGTCCGGTGTAGTCCCCACGACTGAACTAGCGAAGCTCCTCACCAGCCTCAGGAAGACGAACGGCTGGGACGGGCTTGTCGAACTGATCTATAACACTGCTGCCTCAATCAACGGCTTCGATCAGTACGGGCACTTCGGACGCACGCTCGTCACGCTTAGCAACTGTCTCGAATATTCGGAGAGGCCAGCGGGAACGCAAGGGGGCGGTTGTTCGTCTCGGTTCAATGGACCCGGGGTGAGCCAAAGCGCCACCACCAGCGCCGCAGAACTGTTCCGGCTACTGCAGGGTGAGCTCGATAGGCAGACCGGTGGCACTTCCGCTGGAGCGGGCCCCGCGACGGGCATCGGACAGGCTGGGCACGCCGAAGGACAAGGCGAAGCAGGATTGGGCGAAGCATCCAAAACCAGCGGTGGCACCCAACCCCTCCTCGACTATCTGCTAGGACCATGAGGAACCGCAGCGGAATCCACGGAATCGCGAGCAGCCCGATCCTGGTTGGGGCCGTAACCGTGCTGGTCGTCATCGTCGCCGTCTTCCTCGCCTACAACGCTAACAACGGGTTGCCTTTCGTTTCCACTTACAACCTGAAGGCGAGGGTGCCGAACGCTGATGCACTGGTGAAAGGGAACGAGGTGAGGATCGGCGGCGTGCGGGTCGGGATAGTCAAGTCCGTCGTCCCGGTCCAGCTGAAGAACGGCGAAGTAGCGGCCGAACTCGCGCTCAGCCTCGACAAGAGCGCCGAACCGCTGCCCGTCGACTCCACCGTGACGATCCGGCCGAAGTCGGCGCTCGGCCTCAAGTTCCTCCAGGTCACCCCCGGCAATTCCTCCAAGGGGTTCGAAGCTGGCGAAACCATTCCGGTTTCGGCCTCCAAGCCCGAACCGGTCGACATCGACCAGTTCTTCAGCATGTTCGACAAGCGGACCCGCGACGCGATCCGGCAGAACCTGGCCGGCTTCGGCAACGCCCTGGCCGGCCGCGGCCCGCAGCTGAACGAAGCAATCGGGGCCCTACGGCGTCTCGCCGAAAGCGGGCAGCCTGTGCTGCGCACGATCGTGGCCCCGAGCAACAACTTCGCCGGCTTTTGGCGAGCGCTCGAGGAACTCTCGGCGACGGTTGCCCCCGTGGCGGAGACCCAGGCCGGCCTTTTCGTCGCCCTCGACCGCACCTTCGCTGCCTTCGCCCGCGTCTCTCGTCCCTTCATCCAGGAAACGATCGAAAAAAGCCCGCCGACGCTGGACACTGTCAACGCGGATCTGCCGGCACTCAACCCGTTCCTGCGCGATTCGGCCCGTTTCTTCACGGCACTGCAGCCCGGTGTCGAAGCCCTCGCGGAGACCTCGCCGATCATCGCCGACTCCCTTCATGCGGGAGTCCCAGTGCTGAATGCCTCGCCGGCCCTCAACAACGAGTTGCAGCCGACGGCCGAAGCACTGGTGGATTTTCAGAACGCTCCCGGCGTGTTCACCGGTCTTGACCTGTTGACCGACACCAACAATGTGCTGAAGCCCTCGTTGAGATTCATCACCCCTTCGCAGACCACCTGCAATTACCTGACCTTGACTTTCACCGAGATCGCCAATGCTGCGAGAGAGGGAAACGACCTAGGCCACTGGCTTCAGTTCATTTCTTACGCACCACCGGAAGGCCCGAACAGCGAGAGTGGCCAGGCGGCAGCGCCCGCAAATGGAGGACCAGGCGAATCCGAAAACCACCTCCATTACAACCCCTATCCGCGGACTGCCGCGCCCGGACAGGGAGGCGTCTGTGAAGCAGGAAACGAGAAGTATGTCCGCGGCAAAACGGTGATCGGAAATGCGCCGGAAATTTGGGGGACGGACACGCGGGGGATCGAAAGCAAATGAGCCGTCTTCCCGAGCGCGACACCAGGCAGCACGGGACCGACGGCCGCTTCAGGTGGCGGCCGAGCAACGTCACGGTCGCGATCATCTTCATCCTCGTCATAACGATCGGTCCTTACCTCGCCTTCACCAAACACGTGCCGTTCACCAGCTACGGCTACGAGGTCAACGCCACCTTCGCCAACTCGGCCAACGTCGCGCTCAACTCTCCGGTCAGGATCGCCGGCGTCGATGTCGGCAAAGTGATTTCCAGCAGCCGGGACGGAAACGCCACCAAGGTCACCTTCACGGTCGACGGCTCTGGCCGTCCGATCCATGACGACGCCTTCGCCTCGATCCGCCCGCGAATCTTCCTCGAGGGGAACTTCTTCATCGAACTCGATCCGGGTAGCCCCAGCGCGCCCGAGATGGACAGCGGCGGAACGATCCCGGTCAGCCGCACCTCCACGGCGGTCCAACTGGACGAAGTCCTCAGTGCCCTGCAGTCGCCGGTCCGTGCCGACCTCAGTCGCCTGCTGGAGGGCTACGGCAAGGCCCTTACCAACGAACCTTCCGCAGCGGAAGACCTCACCCAACTGCCGGAGGTCAAAGGCAGGAGCGGTGCCGAAGCGCTCAACGGCGCCTTCAAGTACGGCGGCGACGCCGGCCGCTACAGCGCCCAGGTGACCGACGCCCTGCTCGGCACCGAACAGCGGGACCTGGCTCGGCTGGTTTCCGGCGCAGGGCGAGCCTTCGGCGCCCTCGGCAGCCGCGAGTCAAACCTGCAGGGATTGATCGACAATTTCAATGTCTTTACCGGCGCACTTGCGGCGCAGTCTGCGAACGTATCGACGACGATCAAGCTGCTCGCCCCGACCTTACGCATCACCCACTCATCTCTGGTCAGCCTCAACCGAACTCTGCCGCCGCTGCGCACCTACGCGATCGAGCTGACCCCGGCGGTGGCCCAGCTTCCCGATCTCATCAGCGCCTCCAAACCATGGATCGCGCAGATTCGACCGCTGCTCTCCGGCAAAGAGGGTGGTGGCTTGGCGAAGCTGCTTCGTGAATCCACGCCAGGACTGGCGGGCGCCGCCCAAGCCGGCAAGGAAGTCGCCCTGCCACAGCTCAACCAGCTCAGCCTTTGTACGACGAAGGTCCTTGTACCCACCGGGAATCAACCGATCAACGACCGTTTCAGCACCGGCGGTCCGAGCTATCGCGAGTTTCTCTACAACCTCGTGAACTTCGCCGGAGCCGCACAGAACTTCGATGGCAACGGTCCCTACACCCGCGCCCAGGTCGGCGGCGGACCTGTGTTGGTCGGCGAACCAAACCCCCTCGGCAATGAAGACACCATCAGCGACCAAATCAACTACGCACACACGATCACTCAGCCGATCGGCACTCAGCCACAACTCAGCGATAAGCCGCCGCTGAAGCCCGACGTTCGCTGCTACACCAACCCTGTCCCCAGCCTGAACGGTTCCCTCGGCCAGGTCGGCCCGCCGTCGCCGTCAGTTGGAGGGGTGAATCCATGAGTCAGCAGACGCCAACGACGAATCGCTTCACCCACTTTCGCGCCTGGCTGTCCCGCCAGGCCCGCGGCCATCGCAAGGATACGATCGCGATAATTGTCCTAGCGATAGCCGGCGTCGTAATGACGCTCGGCATCTTCACCCAGCAGAAGGCATCGCTGCCGTCCTGGCTGCCACTAGTGGGTGAAGAATTCGAACACATCAGCGCCGAGTTTTCGACGGCTCAGGCCGTGACGCCAGGCCAGGGCCAGTCCGTCGACATCGCTGGGATCCAGATCGGCAAGGTCACCTCGGTCGACCTGGAAGACGGGCACGCCGTGGTCGGGATGGACATCGTGCCCGAATTCATGAAGTTGATCCACCCCGATGCCAGCTTCCTGCTGCGTCCCAAAACGGGCCTCAACGACATGATCGTCGAGGTCGAACCCGGCATCGGCAAGAAGCACATTCAGGACGGCGCCCACTTCACTCTCGCCCAGACCGAACCGAACACCAACCTTGATGGATTCCTCGCCACGCTCGACGCCGACACGCGCCAGTACATCCAACTCCTGGTCGCCGGCGGCGCCCAAGGCATCGGCGGCCGCGGCAAGCAGTTCGGCAACGCCTTGCGTCGCGTCCAGCCCTTCGTGCACTACACCGCGAAGCTGAACAAAGCGGTTGCGCAGCGGCACGTCGCCCTTGCCAATGTAATCCACAACTTTGCTGAGCTGAGCACCGAACTTGGCCGCCACGACGCCGCAATCAAGCGGTTCGTGACGTCCTCGGACGCCGCCCTCGGGAACTTCGCTCACCAGCAGGAATCGATCCAGGAGGCCTTCCGCAGATTCCCGGCAACCCTGCAGGCGGCCGAAGCCGGCCTCGGCAGCTCGAACCGCTTCTCGAAGGCAGCCTTCCCGGCACTGACCAAGCTGATCCCGCAGGCACAGGCATTAACGCCAGCCTTCAAGGCTACGGAGCGGCTTTTCAGCCAGACCACGGCCCCGATTCGTGACCAGATTCGTCCCTTCACCCGGCAGGTGCGTCCGGTCTTGGTGCATGGCAAGGAAGCCGCCGGTCCATTCAACAAGACCGTCCGCAACTTCGGCAACTCCCTCGGGGGCCTCAACAGCTTCCTCAACGAGCTCGCCTACAAGCCGAAAGGCTCTGCGCCGAGTTTTCTCTTCTACCTACCTTGGCTCAATCACGACTTCAATGCAGCCTTCAACTTGCAGGATGCTGGCGGGCCGGTCCTGCGCGGTTTGGTGGAGATTTCCTGCACTGGTGCGAGTCTCGGGTACGGCTTCGTGGAAGCCAAAACGGCCCAAAAACGACCCTTCCTGCAGACCTTGCTCGAAGCCATCAATCTGCCGCGTAAAGAGGAAATTCCGGTCTCTTTCCCGACCGAAAGCGGCACCTGTGAATACAAGGAAAAGCCGAAATAGCTATGAGCAAGCGCGCCCCCAGTACCACGCAGCTCCTGATCATCGCCGGCTTCGCGCTGTCGTGCTTCGGGATCCTGCTCTTCCTTTGGGTTACCTTCGGCGGACCCACCCCGTTCAAGGCCAAGCCTTACCAGATCAACATCCCCTTCAACGAGGCAACGACGCTCGCCGAACAATCCGACGTGCGGATCTCTGGCGTCAACGTCGGCAAAGTTCAGAGCATCGCCCTCTCGCCCAACGGCAAGCAGGCCCGGGCGACGGTCGACATTGACGATAAGTACGCCCCGCTGCCGGAGTCGACGCGCGCGATCCTCCGTACCAAGACGCTCCTGGGGGAGACCTACATTGAACTCACCCCCGGCTCAAGAGAAGGGCCTCAGCTCGCCGACGGCGGCACCGTGCCCGAGGCAAACGTCGCCCAGTCGGTGCAGCTCGACGAGATCTTCCGAACCTTCAATTCGAAGACTCGCGCCGCCTTCCAGAGCTGGATGCAGGAAGCCGCCGTCGCAATCAACGGCCAGGGTCAGAGCCTCTCGTACGCGATCGGTGAGTTCGAACCCACCTTCACCGAATTCGACAAGCTGTTCCGAACCCTCGACACCCAGCGAGCGGCCGTCGGCCAGCTGTTCCGCAACGGAACTACCACTTTCCGCGCCCTTCGCGGCCGGGAAGGCGAGCTGGCGAACCTGATCCAGAGTTCCAACGCGGTTTTCCAAACCACCGCCAGGCGGGAACGCGACATCGAAGCTCTGTTCCGCGCTTTCCCGACCTTCCTCGACGAGTCGAGGCTGACCGTGGCGCGGCTCCGATCGTTTGCACTCAACACTGATCCGCTGATGCGACAGCTGGTTCCGGCCGCCGAACAGCTTTCCCCTACTTTGATCTCGATTGCAAACCTAGCGCCGGAAGCGAAGGGCCTTTTCGAAGGCCTCGGGCCCGTCATCGACCGCGCCCCCACTGGCTTCCCGGCGCTTCGCAAGCTGTTCCGTGACCAATTTCCACCCTTGCTGCGCGCCGTCGATCCGTTCCTGCGCAACCTCAATCCATTACTTACGGGCCTCAACCTCTACAAGCATGAGTTCACTGCGTTTTTCGGCAACCTCGCAGCGACCTTCGGTGGAGAACTTACGCAAGAAGATGCAACCGGCAGCAAGCTCCACTACTTGAGAGTCATCGGCCCGATTAATCCGGAAATGTTTACGACCTTTCCGAACCGACTGGCAATCAATCGCAATAGTGCCTACAGTCCGCCGAAATGGGCCGAAGGTCTTGCGTCGGGTGCGCTTCCGAGTTTTGACACGCGCCAGTGCACCTCCGGCCTAACCGCGACGGTGGATCCGGAAACGGTAAAAAGCAAAGCCTTCCTGGAACGCACCAAAAAAGGAACCGAAGCCGAAGCGGAAGTCCTGCTCAACAATCTGAAGAAGTACGCGTTCGGCGGCCAGTCGAGCACCGCCGCGGCGCCAACCCCAGCCTGCGTCCAGCAGGCGCCCTTCAAGCCGATCTACGGCAGCGGCCCGGCGACGACGTACCAGCAGACGTTCGAACAACCTTCGCCATAACGTGGGGTTCTGCGGGCGGTCATCTCGCTCGCGCCACATGGCAAACAGCATGCCGCGAACCTTCCGGCAGCAGTCTGTATCGACAGGCAGTTCCCGCCGTGACGACCTAGTAGCGGTTATCGATGAGGCCTGCCGCACCGCCCGGCTCCAAAGGACCGATTTGGCCGCACTGCCATCAGCGGTGCCTCGCTGATGCCCGCGAGTATCTGGCGCTCGAGGTAGTCGAGCGAATCGATCGTGATGCCGAGGATCGTTGCGAACCCTCGCGCCTTGGAGCTACCGCGCTTGTGACTGGCGTTCAGGGAGTAAGTGGCGAGCTTGTACCGCACGCCGATTGCTTCCTCGGCGCGCGGTAAAAGCTCCCCCACTCGCGGTGGCCATCCCATCTCGCCGACGCTAGGACGGCGCTATGCACGTGTGCTCGGCAGAACGTCAAAACTCTGAGTGGTGTGTGGGACAACTCTGGAACACCGTCACTAAGCGGTCAGGCCGCCTCGTAGGTAAGAACCGCGACCCCGTCTCCGACCACTTTGGAATCCGCGAGTTTCAGGCGCTTCTTGTCCTCGGTCTCGCCGAAGAGGCGCTTGCCGCTGCCGAGGATGACGGGGAAGATCATCAGGCGGAGCTCGTCGAGCAGGTCGTGCTCGATCAGGCCCTGGACGAGCCGGCGGCTGCCGGCGACAAGGATGACGCCGTCGACGTCCTGCTTCAGGTTCGAGATCTCGGTGGCGAAGTCACCGGAGAGGATCGTGGTGTTGTCCCAGTCCGCCTGCTCGAGGGTGTTTGAGAAGACGTACTTCGGCATCGTGTTCATCTTCTCGGCGAAGCCGACCTCGTCTTCCATTTTCGGCCAGGCGGTGGCGAAGCCTTCGTAGGTCACGCGGCCCAGCAGCTGGGCGTCGGCTTCCAAGAGCTCGTCGAGCTTGAATTTGTCGCCCTCTTCGCCACGGTCGATCTCGAAGGTCCAGCCGCCGTGCTTGAAGTCCTCGGCACCGCCCGGGTCCTCCATCACCCCGTCCAGCGAGACGAACTCGGCTACGACGATCCTTCCCATGACGCCCTCCTTCGGTTGCCGGCTCAGCCATTCTGAGCAGCTTTACCGGGACGACGATCGGGGCGCGCCGAAATCGACACGCTCCCGAGATCTTCTTACCGGTGATTCAGCCGCCGAGCGGTGAGGGCGGGATCCGGGTTTCGCCCTGGATCTCCGGGATCACCATCGCGAGTTCGTCGGGGTAGCACCACGACCATTCCTCTCCCGGCTCCAGCGACCGGATCAGGGGATGGCTGGACTGGTGGGCGTGGGCAGTCGCGTGTTTGTTGGGCGAATCGTCGCAGCAGCCGACGTGGCCGCAGCTGAGGCAGATCCTCAGGTGCAGCCAAGGGTCGCCGACCGCGAGACAGTCCTCGCAGCCCGGGACCGCGTCCGGCAGTCGGGTGATTCGGATCTGGTCCAGATGCGTGCAGATAGCAGTAGCCATGCGCTCCTCCATCTCGTCGCCTCTCTCGTTGGACTGTAGCCGGCGGCGACTGTCGGCTTGACGGAGATCGGCTTGATCAGCTGCCTGAGAGAAAGGCCTCGACCCGCGCGCTGGTCGAGGCGAAGTCCCGCTAGCCCGCCTTCACGACGGAAACCGCTGGGACCAACCTCTCGGCATGCATCTTCACCCCCATCACCTCCCCTCAACGTCGGGTGTCTCCCGACACCGGGGTTTACTGGAATCCGTTAAAGCGGTGGATGCAGCATCACGCAGTTTCCTTTGGAAAGTTGAAATCCTCGGATCGCACAGCAGCTTCACCACTACTAGAGGAAGGCGCAGCGGTATGGACCAGGAGGAGTGCAGGCAACAGCTCGCGAGGGCGCTCACGCACCCCACGCGCATCAGCATCTTGATGAGGATGAACGCCCCGCGCCGGCGCATCTCCCCGCGCGGCTACTGCGATGAGACCGGTGGCCTCCTGAGCAACGTCAGCTATCACTTCCGCTGTCTCAACAAAGCCGGGCTGATCGAACTCGTTGACGAACGGCCCGTCAGGGGCTCAATGCAGCATTTCTATGAGCCGGTTGACCGAGCGATGGCCTGGACCCGCGAATACGCCGAGCTGGCTCCGGTGGTGAAGCAGAACCTGGCCGCGACCGCCCTGCGTGGCGGGGTGGAAGCAGTGGGCAATGCCGTCGACGCCGGCACCTTCGATCGCCAGCCCGACTCCCACCTTTCCTACGACACGATGCGCGTGGACGCGCTGGCCTGGCGCAAGCTGACCGAACTGATGAACCGAACGCTGGCGGAGGCGATGGAGATCGGGAAGGAAGCGGCTGTGCGGCTCGAGAACACGGACGATGGGTTCCTTGCCTCCTTTCTGATGAGCTGCTTCGAGGCAGCGCCTCCTAACGACGAAAAGATTTGACATTCAGCGAGGTGGTACACCAGTGGTACTCTTTGCTGGTGCCGACTCGCCACAACCGCATCCAGGTCACTGAAGACCACGGCTTGGCCGCCGCATTACGGTTGGCAGCTCCGCACCTGCCTGCCGGTCTCCCTCGCTCCCAACAGGTGCGCGAATTGGCGATCGTCGGAGCGCAGCACCTTGCGGAGGCGTCTCCGGACGGGGAGAAACGAAGGGAGCTGCTGGAGAAGTTGGCCGACCATTTCAGGGAGCCCGAGAGTGCCCCCTGGGATTGGCAGGCCCTTCGCGAGGGAAAGCATCGTGCCTGGCCGATCCGCTAGCGGCGATCCCTGGGGGGAACTGCCACTGCTCGTCGATACCTCCGCTTGGGCGCGGGCAGACAACGTCACGATCCGCGATCGCTGGCTTGCTGCCCTGCTCGGCGACCGCTTGCGACTGTCCCCGCTGATCCGCATCGAGATCCTGATGGGCGTCCGCGGAGGCAGCGAGTTCGACCTGCTTGCAGAGCGCCTTGGCACCATTCGCGAGGCCCCGCTCAGCATCTCGGTGATTCGTGCCGCCGAGAGCGCAATGCGGGCGCTCGCGCACCGGTCTGCCGGCGCCCACCGCATCCCGATCGTCGACTATCTGGTCGCCGCAGCCGCCCAGCAGCTGGGTGCGGCAGTCATCCACTACGACAACGACTACGACACGCTCTCGGAAGTGATGGAGTTCGAGTCGATCTGGCTGGCACCGGCGGGGTCGGTGGCGTAGCTCCCCCGGAGAGCTCGCAAGCCGACAGTCGTAAGGTTCTCTGAGATGGATTTCGGGATCGGCTACTTCCCCACCGACGATGCCGTCCAGCCGGGTGAGCTCGCCCGGATGGTCGAGGAGCGGGGGCACGAGTCGCTCTTCTTCGCCGAGCACACGCACATCCCGGCCAGTCGCGAGTCTCCCTACCCGGAGGGGAGCGAGTTGCCGCGCAAATACAGCCACACCTACGACCTCTTCGTCGCGCTGACCGCGGCCGCCGCGGCGACTTCGCGACTGCGGGTCGGCAGCGGCATCTGCCTCGTCGTCGAGCGCGACCCGATCATCACCGCCAAAGAGGTCGCTTCGGTCGACCGGCTCTCCGGCGGGCGCTTCGAGTTCGGGGTCGGCGCCGGCTGGAACCGGGAGGAGATGCGCAACCACGGCACCGACCCGCGGACGCGGATGCGCCTCCTTCGGGAGCGGGTCGAGGCGATGAAGGCGATATGGACCGAAGAGAAGGCCGGCTACCACGGCGAGTTCGTCGACTTCGATCGCATCTGGTGCGACCCGAAGCCGGTGCAGCGGCCACATCCGCCGGTGCTGGTCGGCGGCAACGGGCCCACCGTGATCGACCGCGTGCTCGCCTTCGGCGATGCCTGGTTCCCGAACTTCGGTGAGGGCATCCTCGAGCGGATTCCGGAGCTGCGCTCCCGGGCCGAGCGGCCGATCGACGTGATGATCATGGGCGCGCCGGCCGACGCCGGGGCTCTCGAGCGGCTCCAGGAGGCCGGTTGCCGGCGGGTCGCGCGCTGGGTCCCCTCGGCGGGGCGGCCGCAGATCGAAGCGGCGCTGGAGCACTGGGAGGCGGCGATCGCCGAGTTCACCGGCGAGGCGTGACCGCCGAGGAGGCCCGCAAGCGCTTCGCCGCGTCCCGGGTCGCCCATCTCGCCACCGCCGACGCCGGCGGTCGGCCGCACATCGTCCCGATCGCCTTTGCCCTCGACGGCGAACGCCTCTACAGCGCCGTCGACGCGAAACCGAAGCGAACGACCGAGCTGCGCCGGCTCGCCAACGTGCGCGAGAACCCGCAGGTCGCCGTGCTCGCCGACCACTACGACGACGACGATTGGAGCGAGCTGTGGTGGGCTCGCGCCGACGGGCGCGGACGCGTGCTCGACCCAGACGATCCCGAGGCTGTCCGCGCCGCCACCCTCCTGCGCGAGCGCTATCCGCGAATCGAGCCGGTCGGCGCGGTGCTGGCCGTCGACGTCGCGCATTGGAGCGGCTGGGAGGCGACTGCGGAGGCGTGATCGCCGTGTCGCTCCGGCTCCCGATCTGATTTGGACGGCGTTTCGAGGGGTATCTGTGGCTCCACCACCCCAAGGGAGAGAGGAGGAGTTGCTGTGATTGGAGCGTTGCTACTCGGATTGGTCGCCGGAGCACTCGGGAGGGCGATCGTCCCCAACGACGCCTTCGAGCACATCGAGGGACCCATTTCATGGCTCGTGTCCATCGTCCTCGGCCTGGTCGGTGCCGCCCTCGGATGGGCGATCTTCACCGCAGGCCTCGGCATCGGCGACGAAGACGTGTTCGATTGGGGCGGCATCCTCAGCGCGCTGATCGGCGTGATCATCATCCTGCTGTTGGCTGACCTGATCCTGCGGCGGACCCGGCGGCACCCCGGTTCGCGGACGATGCCGCCTACCTGAGTTTCGCCGTTTCTCGAAGTGAGCCCGGCCCTGGCGGCCGGGCGCACGCCCGGCCCGGCTGGTAGTAAGGCGGGTCCATGGAGGCCCACCGTTCCTACGAGCGCTTCGAGCAGGGCCGGCAGATCGCGGAGGGTGGAGACGAGGTCGGTCCTCACTACGCCCGCCACGCGGCATTCGTCGTCGCCTTGATCGCCGCCTTCCTGGCGATCGCCACCTTCCTCTCCAACGAGGCGGTGAAGCACGTGATCACCGGCGAGACGCACCGCGCCGACGCCGCCGCTCGGCTGGAGAGCAACAACCTGAAGATCGACATGGCCGGCAGCGACTCGACCCTGCTGCGGGTGCTCGGAGTCGGCCACCCGGCGGAGCGCCAGGCCGCCGCCGCGGCGCGGGCGCACGAGCAGCGGATCGCCGAGGAGCTGACGCCCGCCGACGCGCGCCTGAACGCGGAGATTGCCGCGGACGAGCACGAAGTCGATCACGCCAACAGCCGGCACATCGACTATGAGCTGGCCGAGGTCGGCCTCCAGGTCGGGATCGTCCTCGCCTCCGTCTCGATCATCGTCCGCCGCCGCTGGCTGCTCGGCGTCGGCGGCGCGGCCGCGACAGCAGGCGTGGCGCTGCTCGTGGTCGGGTTGGTGGCTTAGCCCTTTTGCGAACAGCAGAACGACGATCCACCGCACCGCTTCCTCTGAAGACGTACTGCATCGGTAGGTTCGAGCCGTGGAACGTCGGGTCGATTACGACCAGCATGGGGCCGGCTATTCGGCGGGACGGCGGACTGACCCGCGGATCGCGGCGCGGATCCAGGCAGCGCTCGGCGACGCCCGCACGGTCGTCAACGTCGGTGCCGGGACGGGCTCGTACGAGCCGGACGATCGGTGGGTTCTTGCGGTAGAGCCGAGCGCGACGATGCGGGCCCAGCGCCCGCCCGGCGCGGCGCCGGCGATCGACGCCAGGGCCGAGGCGCTGCCGCTCGATGACGACGCGGTCGACGCGGCGATGGCCTGCGTGACGATCCACCATTGGCAGCCGCGCGACGCCGGCTTGGCGGAGCTGCGGCGCGTGGCCCGCGGTCCCGTCGTCGTCTTCACCTTCGACCTCGACCGCCTGCCTGACTGGCAGCTTGAGCTCCTGCGCGAGGGGATCGAGCTGGAGCGCCCTCGCTTCGGCTCGATCGACGAGGTCGCCGCGGCGCTCGGCGGCAGCACCCGCGTCGAATCGATTGCGACGCCCGCGGACTGCGCCGACGGCTTCTTCGAGGCCTTCTGGAACCGCCCGGAGGCGCTGCTCGATCCCGAGGTTCGCGCCTCACAGTCGCTGTGGCAGTTGCTCGATCCGGGCGTCGAGGAGCGCATCGTCTCCCGCCTCGCGACGGCGCTCGACTCGGGCGCCTGGGACGCCGAGCATGGGCAGCTGCGGGAGCAGACGAGCTTCGACGGCTCCCTGCGCCTGGTTATTTCCGAATAGGCACGAAGGCGTCTTGTTCCGTGACGTTTGCCGGCCCAGCATCGGAGAATGTCCCGAGCCCGAAGGATTCGCGGTCGCACGGTTCAGTACGAGTCGCCGGAGTGGCAGCCGCTGCTCGACTTCGCTCCTGAGCACATCGATGACTTCATGTGGATGCACGAGGTCGAATTGGAGCGGAACCACCGGGTCCAAGCCTTCAAGCACATCTGGACCAGGCGATACATCCACCTGGATCACGAGGGTCGCGCCTTCGCGTACTGCGGAGACGATCTGTACCAAGAGGTTGATCCCCTCGACCTCTTGGCTCTGGTTCTTTGGAAGGACAGAGAAGGGCCTCCTCCATATGATATTGTTCGACAAAATCTATGGAGCCGGTCGATCGAACTCCGCTGGGCGAGGTCGGCCACGAAACATCGAATCTCTCGCAAGAGGTCGGCCTATGTCATCGAGAACTGCGATCTGTTCTTCGAGAAGTACGAACCCGAGCGGCCCGTTCTGCTCAGCGAGGATCCGCGACTGCTCTTCCTCGGAGAGGACGATCAGGGCATTGATCTCGAGGTCATCGCAATCGAACTGGACCAGAGCCGCCTGCTCGTGATCCACGCGATGCGCCTGCGTGCTCGGTACCGGAAGCGTTACGAGGAGGTCAAACAATGGGAAAGGTGAAAAAAGAGAAGGTCTGGAGGGCGAGGTCCGGAGCGGTGATCACCCCTGAGATCGCCGACGAACTGGCGGCGGAGGCGGAGCGCGGTTATGACCTTTCCAAGGCCGGTCTTCGACCGGTAGGTCGGCCGTCGCTGGGGCAGACCGGAACGTCGCCGCGCCTCACCTTCCGTGTCTCTCCCGGCACGTTCGCCGCCGCGAAGAAACGAGCCGAGGAAGAAGGCCGCTCCGTGAGCGACCTCGCTCGCGAAGCCGTGGAGAACTTTCTCGACGCGTAATCGCGCGGGCGTGCGGGTCTGCAAACCACTGGCCGACAAACGACCACGCCGCCTGCGGCTCCTTACGACATTCACAGCCGGCGCCTAGACTCCCTCTTCCACCGCCGGCTCTACCGGCCCGGTAAGCCCATCTGACCGGCCCTGCGAGTACATCGGCATCTCCAGGTCCGGGACCAGGCGCCGGGCCTGGTCCCACATCCTCGACACCCCGGCGGTGCCGAACTCCCGCACGCGCTCGACCGCGTCGATGTCGAGCACGTCGCTGATCAGCTCCTCGCCCTCGCCCGCCTGACGCCGCACCAACCCCTCCGGGTCGACGAGGAGGCTGCGGCCGAGGCCGGCGGGAGCGGCGGCGTTGAGGTTGACGACGTAGAGCTGGTTGGCGATCGCGTTGGCGCGGGCGAGGACGAGCTCGGCCTCGCGATCGCTGGTCGTCGTCAGGGTCGGCTGCATCACCACCTCGGCACCCATCCAGGCGAGCTGGCGGAAGACCTCGGGGAAGTTGCCGTCGTAACAGATGGCCAGCCCGACCCGGGCGACTCCCGGGATGTCGAAGGTGACGAAGCGGTCGCCGGGCGCGCACTCCTCGTGCGGCTGCCAGGGGAAGACCTTGCGGTAGCGGGCGACCAGCTCTCCCGCCGGCGAGAAGGCCAGGGCGGTGTTGTGGATGCGTCCGTCCTCGGCGCGCTCGAAGACGGTCCCCGGCAGCAGCCAAAGGCCGCTCTCGGCGGCGATCTCGCCGAGCGACTCGGTCAGCGGCCCGGGGATCGGCACCGCCACGTCGTCGGGGTAGCTCGCCTGCTCCTCGAGCAGGCCCGGCTGGGCGGAGAGGTGGAGCTCGGGCAGCAGCAGCAGTTGCACGTGCGGGACCGTCGCCCTGGCGCCGAGAACGCGCCGGCGCAGCAGCTCGAGCGTCGCCGCCGGGTCGCGGGAGACCGGCGCCGCCTGCAGCGCGGCGATCGAGAGGGTCCGCATCAGCCGAGCAGCGCGCTCTCGAATGACTTGGTCACTTCGTCGCCGATCTTGCCGCCGAGCACCGGTTCGAAGCTGCAATTCTTCGTGTAAGCGGGGCTGGGGAAGATCAGCTGGTTCTTGGCGAGCGCCGGATCGCGCTTGGCGAGGATTTCCTTGACGCCCGCGACCGGCGTCACGTAGCTGACGTATTCGGCGATGTCGGCCTGCACCTTCGGGTCGTAGACGTAATTCATGAAGGCCTCCGCGGCCGCCGGGTTCGGCGCCCCGGCCGGGATCTCCATGCTCGTCGACCAGAGCATGCAGCCCTCCTTCGGCATCACGAACTTGATGTGGGGGTTGTCCTTCTGCAGCTGCACCGCGTCGCCGGACCAGCCGAGTGAGATCGCCGCGTCGCCCTTGACCAGGTCGCCGATGTAGTCGTTGCCGGTGAAGCGACGGATCTGACCTGATTCGGCCGCATCCTTGATTTTTTCGACCGCCGCCATCCACTGGTCCCGCGTCGCTTTTTCGGGGTCGATCCCCATGCACTTCAGGGTCATCGGCACGCTGTCGCGGAGCTCGGTGAGCATCGTCACCCGACCCTTGTACTTGGGATCGAAGAGGTCGCAGATCGAGTTGACCCCCGGCGCCAGGTCGGTGCGGACGATGAGGCCGGTCATGCCGGCCTGCCAGGGCACGGTGAATTCGCGGTTCGGGTCGGAGGCCGGGTGGCGCAGGGCCGGGATCAGGTTCTTGCGGACGTTCGGCAGCTGGGCGTAGTCGAGCTTCTGCATGTAGCCGAGCCCGTACATCTTTTTCGCCAGCCAGTCGCTGAGGGTGACGATGCTGCGCCCGCCCGATTCGCCGCGAGCCAGCAGCGGCTGCATCTTGCCGAAGAACTCGTTGTTGTCGTTGATGTCTTCGATCCACTTGACGTTGACGCCGCTGTCGCCTTCGAACTGGGCGACGGTGCCGTGCTTGCCGGGGTCGATGTAGAGCGGCCATTGGGAGATCGTCAGCGTGCCTTCGACCGGCCCGCCGGCGTTGACTTCGGGGGCCGGTTCCTGGTTGGCGGAGGCTTCGATGCCCGAGCCACCGCCGCAGCCTGCTGCCAGCAGCAGCGCCGCCGCCAGCACCCCCAGCGCTCCCAGCAGCTGTGGCGAAAGCGCGCGCTTCAGTCTCTCCGGTCCCATCCCGATCTCCCTCTTAAATTGAATTAAATTCAAAATACACCCGGAAACCCCGCCGTCAAGAGGAATTCCGCCTTTTCTCCGAATACGATTCGACTATGCGTCGGAAGAACCAGGCGGAGCGCCGCGGCCAATTGGCGAGCGCGGCGCGGCAGGTGCTGCTGGAGCGGGGGGCGGTCGGCGTCCGCGTCAAGGACGTCGCCGAACGGGCCGGCATGTCCCCGAGCTCGGTCCTCTACTACTACCCGGAGATCGAGGACCTGCTGCTGGAGGTCTCGCGCGCGGCGATCGACCGCTTCGCCGAGAGCCGCGCCCGCGCCGTCCGCGAGCTCGACGATCCGCTCGCCCAGCTGCGGCTGGCGATCCGCCTAGGCGTCCCCACCGGGCCCGACGACGACGAGAGTCGCCTGCTCTACGAGCTCGACGCGCTGACCGGCACCAGCCCGGCCTTCGCCGCCCTCACCACCTCCTACTTCGACCGCCAGGTGGGGCTCTACGAATCGGTTCTCTCTGCCGGCGCCGCGGCCGGGTTGCTCTCGCTGGCCTCGGGGGTGGAGAGCGTCGCCCGGGGGCTGGTCGCGCTCGAGGACGGCCTCGGGCTGCAGGTCGTCATCGGCCATCCCTCGATCGACAGCGCCGAGGCCGAACGGATCCTGCTCGAGTACGCCGGCGCGATGACCGCGACGCCGCTCGCGGCCTAGCGGAAGCGGGTCAGGCGGCTTACGACATACGCCGAAGCCTCCGGTCGGGCTCGGAACCGCGTCCTGGTTCGCGATCGGCGGGCCGGCGCTGGTCGCCCTCGCCAGGTGAGTGACACACGGCGGGCGATGGGTTCGTAGGATATGGGGCTTACGCCAAGACGACAGAGGGACGACGATTCGATGGAGAGCAGCACCGCAACCCAGGACTACAAGGTCGCCGACATCGGTCTGGCCAATTTCGGGCGCAAGGAGATCTCGCTGGCCGAGGTCGAGATGCCGGGGCTGATGCAGACCCGCGAGGAGTTCGGCGAGTCGCAGCCGCTGAAAGGCGCGCGCATCACCGGTTCTCTCCACATGACCATCCAGACCGCGGTGCTGATCGAGACTCTGGTCGCGCTCGGCGCCGAGGTGCGCTGGGCGAGCTGCAACATCTTCTCCACCCAGGACCACGCCGCCGCGGCGATCGCCGCCGCCGGCATCCCCGTCTACGCCTGGAAGGGCGAGACGCTGGAGGAGTACTGGTGGTGCACCGAGCAGGCGCTGCTCTGGCCCGACGGCGAGGGCCCGAACATGATCCTCGACGACGGCGGCGACGCGACCCTGCTCGTCCACAAGGGCGTCGAGTTCGAGCAGGCGGGCGCGGTGCCGGACCCGGCCTCAGCCGACTCGGAGGAGTTCCGGATCGTGCTCGAGACCCTGCAGCGCTCGCTCGCCGAGGACCCCCAGCGCTGGACCAAGGCGGCGGCGGGAATCATGGGCGTCACCGAGGAGACGACCACCGGCGTCCACCGCCTCTACCAGCTGGCCGAGACCGGCGACCTGCTGTTCCCGGCGATCAACGTCAACGACTCGGTCACCAAGTCGAAGTTCGACAACCTCTACGGCTGCCGCCACTCGCTGATCGACGGCATCAACCGCGGCACCGACGTGATGATCGGCGGCAAGGTCTGCGTCGTGCTCGGCTACGGCGACGTCGGCAAGGGCTGCGCCGACTCCCTGCGTGGCCAGGGCGGCCGCGTGATCGTCACCGAGGTCGACCCGATCTGCGCGCTGCAGGCCGCGATGGACGGCTTCCAGGTCGCCACGCTCGACGACGTCGTCGAGACCGCCGACATCTTCGTCACCGCCACCGGCAACAAGGACGTCATCTAGGCCTCCGACATGGCCAAGATGAAGCACCAGGCGATCGTCGGCAACATCGGCCACTTCGACAACGAGATCGACATGGCCGGCCTGGCCAAGCTCGACGGCGTCGAGCGCATCGAGGTCAAGCCGCAGGTCCACGAGTGGCGCTTCAAGGACGGCCACACGATCATCGTGCTCTCCGAGGGCCGCCTGCTGAACCTCGGCAACGCGACCGGCCACCCGTCGTTCGTGATGTCGAACTCGTTCACGAACCAGACGATCGCCCAGATCGAGCTCTACACGAAGACGTCGGAGTACGACAAGAAGGTCTACGTCCTCCCGAAGCACCTGGACGAGAAGGTCGCGCGCCTGCACCTCGACGCGCTGGGCGTCCGCCTGACGGAGCTCACGCCGGAGCAGGCGTCGTACATCGACGTGCCGGTCGAGGGCCCCTACAAGCCGGACCACTATCGCTACTAACTCTGGCCTAGGCCGAATCGAGTGGGCGGACGGGCAGATGCCCGTCCTGCGCTCGATCCGTGCCCGGTTCGCGAGCGAGCGGCCGCTGGACGGAGTGGTGGTGGGCGCCTGCCTGCACATCACGTCCGAGACGGCGATGCTGGCGCGCACCCTGCAAGCGGGCGGGGCGGAC
>DASWQL010000036.1:0-14537 GCA_036403715.1 Solirubrobacterales bacterium | reverse complement strand
ACGAGCGCGAACAAGGCGATGTACTGCGCCGTCAGGCGGCGGCGGGCCCGCTGGAACATCACGCTTCCTCGGCGCGCAACCGATAGCCGGAACCACGGACCGTTTCGATCAAACCGTCGCGCCGACCTCCGTCGATCTTTCGCCGAAGGCTCCGGATATAGACCTCGACGACGTTCGACTCGGCGGCGAAGTCCGCGTCCCACAGGGATTCGATGAGGCGCGACTGCGGAAAGATCTGGCCGGGGTATCGAGCGAGGAGCTCGAGCAGGGCAAACTCGCGGGCGGTCAGCCGGATGCTCCGGCCGCCACGCGTCACGCCCAGCTTCGCCGGGTCGAGCCGAAGGTCGTGGACGGCAATGACCGGGGTTCGGTCGGTGCTCGTTCGCCTTCGGAGCGCCCGCGTCCGGGCGAGGAGCTCCGGCATCTCGAACGGCTTGGCCAGGTAGTCGTCGGCGCCGCTGTCGAGCCCGGCGACCCGGTCCTCGGTCTCCGCGCGCGCGGTCAGCATCAGGATCGGCACGTCGCCGTCGGTCCGCAGGCGCTTGCAGACCTCGACGCCGTCCAACCCTGGCAGGCCGAGGTCGAGCACGACCAGGTCCGGGACAAACCCCGCGGCGACCTCGAGCGCGTCGTATCCGTCAGCCGATGTACGGACCTCGTAACCCTCGTTGCGAAGGGAGCGGCGCAGGACGTCGGCGATGTCGGCGTCGTCCTCGACTATCAGCACGCGGCCGCCCGCGAGCTCGGTTTCGCTAAGCATTCCTTGATGTTAGACGGCGACAAAGGCCGTCCAAGCCGGATTTAGCGTCAATTTATGCGCAGGGCTGCGGCCGCGGACGTCGAACCGGGGAACCATGTTCGTGCGTAAGAAGCGGTCCGCCCCTGCCCGCCGGGCCAAAGCCGGCGCCAAACGGCCCAAGGCGAAGGCGAATGGCGGCGGGCTGCGGCTGCCGGCGCGCCTCGAGCAGCGCCACCTCGACCTGATCGGCCTCTTCCTCGTCGCCTTCGGCGTCTACCTGGTCTTCGTCCTCTTCTTCGGCTGGGAGGGGGGCAAGGTCGGCTACGGGGTAGAAACCGCCCTCGGCTACCTCTTCGGCGAGGTAGGGGCGAGGATCTTCACGATCCTGATGCTGGTCGTCGGCGGGATGCTGCTGACCGGCACCTCGGTCTCTTCGCTCGCCCGCGGCATCGGGCGCGGGCTGCGCGGAATCGTCCGCGCGATCTTCTTCGGCGGCAACGAAGCGGCCCGGACGGTCGCCCGGACCCACGCCGACTGGCGCGAGCAGCGGGAGACCCGCGCGGCCGAGACCGAGGCGGGAGCTACCGACGTGATGAGCTCCTATCCGGACACCGACGAGTTCGAGCCCACGGTGCAGCTCGCCGAGGAGCCCGAGAACGAGCCCGACCTGGCGGTCGCGGCCGACGACTTCGACCGCGAACTGGAGGAGATCTCGACCTCCGAGGAGGACGCGGTCGCCGCCGCCGAGCAGGTCGCCCCAGAGGAGGTGTCGCTGACGCCGATGGGACAGGCCCGCGGAGTCACCACCTCGGACGAGATCGACTACCGGCCGCCTTCCCCGAAGGTGCTCGAGCGAGGGAAGAACAGCGAGAAAGGCCCGGACCCGCGCGACCACGAGATCATCGGACGCAAACTGGTCGAGACCCTCGGCCACTTCGGGGTCGAGGCGAAGATCGTCGGCGTCGTCAGCGGGCCGCACGTCTCCCGCTACGAACTGCGGTTGGCGCCGGGGATCAAGGTCAAGAAAGTCACCGAGCTCGCCAACGACCTCGCCTACGCCCTGGCCTCGACCGACATCCGCATCCTCGCCCCGATCCCCGGCAAACAGGCGGTCGGAGTAGAGGTGCCGAACACAAGGCGGCGGATCGTCCGCCTCGGCGACATCTATGCCGGCCGCCCGGAGAAGACCTCGCCGCTGGTCGCCTGGCTCGGCAAGGGGATCGACGGCAACCCGGTCTGGACCGACCTGGCGAAGATGCCGCACGTGCTCGTCGCCGGCACCACCGGCTCGGGCAAGTCCGGCTGCGTCAACGCGATCCTCTCCTCGATCCTGATGCAGGCCTCGCCGAACGACGTCCGCCTCGTCCTCGTCGACCCCAAGCAGGTCGAGCTCAACCACTACGAGAACGTGCCGCACCTGCTGACGCCGGTGGTCACCTCGCCGCGCCTCGCCGCCAACGTCCTCTCCAACCTGATCGGCGAGATGGAGAGCCGTTACGGGATCATGAGCGAGGCCCGCGCCCGCAACCTCGGCGAGCTCAACCGCGTCCGCGTCAAGGCCGGGGAAGCGCCGCTTCCCCACATCCTCTGCGTGATCGACGAGCTCGCCGACCTGATGATGGTCGCCCCGGCCGAAGTCGAGGACTCGATCATCCGCCTGGCGCAGAAGTCGCGGGCGACCGGGATCCACCTGGTGCTGGCGACGCAACGGCCCTCGACCGACATCATCACCGGCACGATCAAGGTCAACATCCCTTCGCGGATCGCCTTCGCCGTCTCCTCCCAGACCGACTCGCGGGTGATCCTCGACCAGGGCGGCGCGGAGTCCCTGCTCGGTCAGGGGGACATGCTCTTCCGCGGCGCCGGCTCCTCGAAGCTGCAGCGCGTCCAGGGCGCCTTCATCACCGAGGACGAGATCGCCCGCATCACCAACCACTGGGCCAAGCAGGGCGAACCCGAGTTCGAGGCCGAGCTGCTGGAGACTCCCGAGGACGTCCACGAGGAGGGGCGGGACGGCGACTTCGATCCCGACAGCGACGACCTCCTGGACGAGGCGATCCGGCTCGTCGTGCAGACCGAGACCGCTTCCGTCTCGATGATCCAGCGCCGCCTCCGCGTCGGCTACACCCGCGCCGGTCGCCTGATCGACATGCTCGAGCGTCGCGGCGTCATCTCCGGCTACGAGGGCTCGAAACCGCGCCAGGTGCTGATCACCCAGGCCGACCTCGACCGTGTCTTGGCGCCGGCGGGGAAAGCTTCCGCGCCCGAGCCTCTGCCGGTCGACGCCGACCTCGATTCCTAGCTCCCGAGTTCCGCCCGCGGCTTTTCGGGAGGGCCACAATGGAAGCATGGACGAGGGCCTCGGCAAGGCGCTGAGAGAGGCGCGAAATAGAAGGCGGCTGGGGCTCTCGGATGTCGAGGACGCGACCAAGATCCGGGCGCGCTTCCTGCGGGCGCTGGAGAACGAGGAATGGGACCAGCTGCCGGGCGATGCCTACGCCCGGGCCTTCATCCGCACCTACGCCTCCCACCTCGGGCTCGACGGCGAGGAGATGGCCGAGCGCCAGCGCCGCCTCAGCGGCACCGTGCGGCCGGCCGAATCGGTACCGCAGGTCGAGCCCGTACGGGTGGCCGCGGGCGCTCGCAGCGCCCGCAGGGGCCTGGTGACGGGCCTTCTGGCTCTGGTTGCGGTCGGAGCGGTTGCCGCGATCGCCCTGGCGATCTCCGCTGGGGGCGGTGGATCGTCGTCGCCCGGCGGCAGTCCGGCGCGCCATGCCGGGGGCGACGGCAAGGTCCACCAAGGAGTGGCCGTAGCGCCCGCGCAGCTTCCGGCGGGCGTCTCCGTGAGCCTGACCGCGAGGGACGAAGTCTGGGTCTGCCTGCTCGACGCGAAGGGGGAAGCGTTGGTCGACGGAGTGGTGCTGAGCAGCGGGTCGGTCGAGGGGCCGTTCCAGTCAGGTAGCTTCACGGTCTCGTTCGGCAATGGGGAAGTGGACATGACCGTGGACGGACAGCAGGCGAACATCCCGGAAACCGCGAGTCCGATCGGATTCACGATCGGCGGCGACGGCACGATGCGCGAACTGTCCGAAGGCGAACGGCCGACCTGCACGTGATCCGCGCCGGCATCGTCGTCACCGGGACCGAGGTGCTGACCGGTCGCATCGCCGACACCAACGGCCCCTGGGTCTCCGAACGGCTGGCCGAGCAGGGGGTCGAGGTGGCCCACATCCTGATCGTCGCCGACCGTCCCGACGACCTCGAGGCGGCGCTGCGGTTCATGGAGGGCGAGGACATGGACCTGATCGTCACCACCGGTGGCCTGGGACCGACGGCGGACGACCTCACGGCCGAGATAGTCGGTCGATTCGCCGGTCGGGAGCTGGTCCTCGACGAGGAGATGCTGGAGAAGATCGCCGAGATCCTGCGCGGCTTCGCGCGGCGCTTCCGCCTCGACGAGGCGGCGATGATGGAGGCCAACCGCAAGCAGGCGATGGTGCCCGAGGGCGCCGTCGCGCTGGACCCGGTCGGCACCGCTCCCGGCCTCGTCGTCCCGGCCGGGGAGCGCGTCGTCGTCGTCCTGCCGGGGCCGCCGCGAGAGCTGCGGCCGATGTGGGCGCCGGCGCTGCAGACCGAGGCGGTCCGGGAGGTGCTGGCCCGGGCGACCCCGCTGCACGGCTACACGATCCGGATGTTCGGGGTTCCGGAGTCGGAAATCGCCAAGAGCCTGCGGGAGATCGAGGAGGAGGGCGTGGAGATCGACGCCGTCGAGATCACCACCTGCCTGCGCCGCGGCGAGATCGAGATCGACGTCCGTTACCGCGACGAGGCGGCGGCGGTCGCCGAGCGGGTGCGGGAGGAGCTCGCCCGCCGCCATCCGCGCGAGACCTTCAGCCTTCACGGCGAGACGATCGACTCGCAGGTCGCGGCCCTGCTGAAGGGACACCGGCTGGGCCTGGCGGAGTCCTGCAGCGGCGGCCTGCTGGCGGCGCGGATCACCGACGTGCCGGGTGCATCGGAATACATGCGGGGGAGCGTCGTCGCCTACTCGAACGAGGCCAAGGCCGAGCTGCTCGGGGTCGACCCGGCCCTGATCCAAGGCAAGGGGGCGGTCTCGCCCGAGGTGGCGGAGGCGATGGCGATCGGAGCGCTGGAGCGCTTCGACGCCGACGTCGCCGTCTCGATCACCGGGATCGCCGGTCCTGAGGGCGGCAGCGAGGAGAAGCCGGTCGGCTACGTCTGCTTCAACGCGCGTCTCGCCGACGGCACCGCGATCGCCCGCGACCCGGTGATTCCCGGCAACCGCTCCGACGTCCGCGAACGCTCGGCCCTGGTCGGGCTGCATCTGCTGCGGGCGCTGCTCGGCGGCGCCGAGGCTCCGGTCTAGCCGCCTGCGCGGATTTCGTCCCAGAGACTCGACCAAGTCCTGACGATCGCGCGTTGTAACGCGCCGATCGGCGCCGTAGCGTGGCGCCAATGGTCAAGGAGCGACTGAAGAGCCCCCGGGCGCGCCTGTTCGTGGCGCTCGACCTTCCCGGCGAGATCCGGGAGGGGATAGATGCCTGGGGCTCGGAGGCCCTGCGCGACCCGGCCCTGCGCCGGGTCGCGCCGGAGTCGCTCCACGTCACCCTCGCCTTTCTCGGTTTCCGGGCGGAGAAGGAGATCGACCGCATAGCCGAGCTGGTGGGGGAGAGCGTCGGGCCGGCGCCCTGGGTCGAGCTGCTCGAACCGGTGGCACGGCCGCCGCGGGGACGGGCTCGGCTGTATGCGCTGTCGGCGCTCTCGCCGGGGACCGAAGCGCTGCAGGCGGCCCTTCAGGCCAACCTCGTCGAGGCCGGTCTCTACGAGCCCGAGAAGAGGGCTTTCTGGCCCCATGTGACCGTGGCCAGGGTGCGACCGAAGTCCCGTGGATCGCGGCGCCCGGCCATGGTCTCGGAGCCTCCCGGAGATCTTCCTCAGGCACTGAAAGACCCCTTCGTTGGCGTCCGGATGACGCTCTACCGTTCTGAACTCCAGCCACAGGGTGCGCGCTATGCCCCTTTGGCCCAAGTCGAGCTGCCCGGAGCAGGGCAGCAGTGAGGTGATCGAGATGGCAGACAGGAAAGTGAACTTGAAGGACGCTTCGGCCAAGGAGGCCAAAGCGAAGGACCAGGCGCTCGAGGCGGCTGTGAGCCACGTCAGAAAAGAGTTCGGCGAGGGTTCCCTGATGCGCCTCGGCGACAAAGGCACGGTCAAGGTCGACTCGATCCCGACCGGCTCGCTGGCGCTCGACCTGGCCCTCGGCATCGGCGGCGTGCCGCGCGGCCGGATCGTCGAGATCTTCGGTCCCGAGTCCTCCGGAAAGACCACCCTGGTCAACCACATCATCGCCGAGGCGCAGGCGCTGGGCGGGGTCTGCGCCTTCATCGACACCGAGCACGCGATCGATCCGGTCTACTCACGGGCGATCGGCGTCGACACCGACGAGCTGCTGGTCTCCCAGCCGGACTACGGCGAGCAGGCGCTGCAGATCGCCGACCGCCTGATCGCCTCCGGCGCCGTCGACGTCGTCGCCATCGACTCGGTCGCTGCGTTGACTCCGAAAGCCGAGCTCGACGGCCAGATCGGCGACACCACGGTCGGCCTGCAGGCGCGGCTGATGTCGCAGGCGATGCGAAAACTGGCCGGCAACCTGAACCGGACCAACACCGTCTGCCTCTTCACCAACCAGATCCGCGAAAAGGTCGGGGTCCAGTTCGGCTCGCCGGAGACGCAGCCGGGCGGGCGGGCGCTGAAGTTCTACGCCTCGCAGCGGCTCGACATCCGCCGCATCGAGACCCTGAAGGAAGGGACCGAGGCGGTGGGCAACCGGGTCCGGGTCAAAGTGGTCAAGAACAAGGTCGCCTCGCCGTTCCGCCAGGCCGAATTCGACATCGAGTACGGCGTCGGCATCTCGCGCGAGGGCGGCCTGCTCGACTTCGGCATGGAGCAGGACCTGGTCCAGAAATCGGGCTCCTTCTTCTCCTACGGGGAGACCCGTCTCGGACAGGGCCGCAACAACGCCAAACAGTTCCTGGTCGACAATCCAGAGCTGGCGCTCGAGATCGAAACCAAGGTGCGCGCGGCGCTCGGGATCGACGGCGACGTCCCGGTTCCGGAGGTTGCCGAGCGCGAGACCGCGGCGGACGTCCCGGAGGCCAGAGCGGCGTAGCATCCGGACGGCGAGGGGCGGGTCCTGACGGATAGGATTCCCGCCGCCCAACCATGAGCAACCAAACTCTCTTTTACATCTGCGGGATAGCCCTCGCGGTCTCGGCGGTGCTGTTCAGCTTCGCCGGACTGAGACTCAAAGGCTTCCCGGGGCGGGCTTTCCCACTCGTCGTGCTCTGGTTCGTGCTGCTGATCGGCGGGGCGACGACGCTCGCCGTGCGCAATGCCCAGGACGAGCAGCATAAGAAAGAAGCGGAGTTCCAGAAAGCGGCCGAGGAGCTCGTGGAAAAGAACGGCCTGCCGACCGAAATCGAAAGCGCCGCCGGCGAGGGACCGGAAGCCGGGGGCGGAGAATCCGGTGGGCAATCCGAAACTGGCGCTGAAGGGGAAGCGGGGGCCGGCACCGTCCTCAAGCTGGCCGCCGAGCCGAACGCGATCGCCTTTGACAAGACGCACCTGACCGCGAAGCCGGGCAAGGTGACGATCGACTTCAAGAACCCGGCGCCGATCGAACACGACGTCGCGATCGAGAAGGGCCCCCAGGAGATCGCCGCCTCCGAACTCATCACCGAAAGCGAAACCTCGGTCAGCGCCGAACTGAAACCGGGGACCTACACCTACCTCTGCACGGTGCCGGGGCATGCCGAAGCGGGGATGAAAGGGACGCTTACCGTCAAGTAGTGGCGGGCAGGGAGTCAGGTGCCCCTCTCCCAGAAGCCGTCGCGCAGCTGGGTCGCTTGGCGAGGGTTCGAGCCCCATCCTTGAGCTTCTGGGAGAGGGGCACCTGACTCCCTGCGCAAGCTTCTGTGACTCGGAAGCTCCCTCCATGGAAGCTGCCTATCTTTGGGGGGCGGGGGGAGCTTTCGGGGGGAGGTGTCGGGGGCCTCTCCCGAGAGGCTCACGGACAGACATCACGAGCCCGGGCAAGCGGCTCAGCTGCGCGACGGCCTCTCGGGAGAGGCCCCCGACACCTCCTCGCAAACCCTCTACCCTGGCGAACAATGGCCAAGAGCTTTCACGTCACCACGTTCGGCTGCCAGATGAACGTGCATGACTCCGAGCGGATGCGGGGGATGCTGGCCTCGCTGGGGTACGAGGAGGCGGCGAGCCGCGAAGCGGCCGACGTGATCCTCTTCAACACCTGCTCGATCCGCGAGTCGGCGGACAGTCGCTTCATCGCCCACCTCGGCGAGGCCAAGCGGCTGAAGGGAGAAGACCCCGAGCGTGTCGTCGGCGTCGGCGGTTGCTGGGCGCAGTCGGTCAAGGACGAGGTCTTCCAGCGCTTTCCTTTCGTCGACGTCGCCTTCGGGCCGGGGCAGATCCACAAGCTGGCCGAGTTCCTCAACTCGGACTCGCTCAGCGCCCAGGGGTACTTCGAGTTCGAGGACTTCTCCGGCCACCTGCCGACCCGCCGCGAGCGCGAGTTCCAGGGGTGGCTGCAGATCTCCCAGGGCTGCAACTGCAGGTGCTCGTACTGCATCGTCCCGTCCACCCGTGGGCGCGAGGTCAGCCGCGACCCGTTCGAGCTGATCGCCGAGGCGGAAGCGCTTGCCGCCGACGGGGTGCGCGAGGTGACCCTGCTGGGGCAGAACGTCAACAGCTACGGCCGCGACCTGCCGCAGGAGCGGCGGATCGGCTTCGCCGAGCTGCTGGGGCGGGTCGACGCGGTCGAGGGCATCGAGCGGATCCGCTACACCAGCCCGCACCCGAAGGACATGAAGGAGGACGTGATCCGCGCCCACGCCGAGCTGCCGGCGCTCTGCGAGCAGATCCACCTGCCCTTGCAGTCGGGCTCCAGCGCGATCCTCAAACGGATGCGGCGAACCTACGACCGCCGGCGCTACATGGACCGGGTGGCGCTGATCCGCGAGCACGTGCCGGACTGCGCGATCACCACCGACATCATCGTCGGCTTCCCCGGCGAGACCGAGGCCGACTTCGCCGAAACGCTGGAAGTCGTCGAGGAGGTGGGGTACGACGGCGCCTTCACCTTCGTCTTCTCGCCCCGCCGTGAAACCGAGGCGGCGGAGATGGACGAGCAGCTGCCACATCCGGTCAAGGTCGAGCGGATGGAGCGCCTGGTCGAGGCGGTCCAGCGTCGGGCCAAGGAGCAGGCGCAGCGGTTCGTCGGCCGCACGCTCGACGTGCTGGTGGAAGGGACCAGCCGAACCGACGAGACCAAGCTGCGGGGGCGGACGCGGCATAACAAGGCGGTCAACTTCGATGGCGTCGCGGAGGCCGGTCAATTCGTACCGGTGGAGATTGAAAGTGCGACTTCACAGACGTTGAGTGGGGTGTCGGCACTACCCCTCTCTCAACTTTTTCGGTGAGCTGCAGGCGGTTGTCCGTGGGCCGGACACCGAAAAAGTACAAGCCGTTCGGGGTAGTGCCGACACCCCATTCGAGGCCGTGCGGGTAATCGCGCTATTCGGACCGACCGGGGTGGGAAAGACCGGCGTCGCCATCGAGTTGGCGGAGCTGCTGCGGGAGCGGGGGGAGGATCCGGTGGCGATTTCTTGTGATGCGCTGCAGGTCTATGAGGGGCTGGGGACGCTCACGGGGGTCGCCGGGCCCCAGGAACAGGAACGGCTGGAGCATCGGTTGGTCGAGTTCGTGCCGGTGACGCGGCCGTTTTCGGTCGGGGACTACATGTCGCTGGCGCATGCGGAGATCGATCGGGCGCTGGAGGCGGGGCGCAGGCCGATCGTCGTGGGGGGGTCCGGCCTCTACCTGCGGGCGGCGCTGGCGGAGCTGTCGCTGGTCAAGGTGCCGCCGGGGACCGAGGACTCGGAGCTCTGGTCGCCGCAGACCCGGCACCCGACGCAAATATTCGGCCTCGACATGGACCGCGCGCAGCTCTACGGGCGGATCGACGCTCGCGTCGACGAGATGGTCGCCTCCGGGGCCGAGGACGAGGCCCGCCGAGCCGACGCCCTCGGCCCCTCGCGCACCGCCCGCAAGGCGCTCGGATTCGACGAGCTGCTGGGCGGCGACGTCGAGCTGATGAAGAAACGGTCGCGCAACTACGCGCGTCGCCAGCTGACCTGGATGCGGAAGATCCCCAACCTCCACTGGATCGACCGCAGCGGGATGGCCGACCGGGAGGTGGCGCGACAAATAGGCTCCTGCGCGTGAGATTCGAGAAGTGGCAGGCGCTCGGAAACGACTATCTGATCCTCGAGCAGGAGCAGCTGCCCTGGGCGCTCAACCCGAAGCGGGTCGAGTGGCTCTGCGATCAGCACTTCGGCGTCGGTTCCGACGGCGTGCTGCTGCTCTCGCGCAGCGACGATCCCCAGTTCGTCGCCGACCTGCGGATCTTCAACCCGGACGGCTCCGAGGCGGAGCTCTCCGGTAACGGCGCCCGCGAGGCGATCCTCTACCTGCGCCGCCACGGCTGGACCGACCAGGACACCTTCGCGATCAGCACCGTCGCCGGCCCGATCGTCCCGACGATCACCGGCGAGCTCACCTGCGCAGTCGATATGGGCAAAGCCACGACCCGTTCGAAGGACTTCCCGACCGGCGGCGAGGACGGCATCGGCAGGCTCAGCGCCGGCGGGCGCGAGTGGGAGTTCCAGCACGTGTCGATCGGCAACCCGCAGTGCGCGATCGTCGTCGGCGAGGAGCTCGAGGAGCTCGATCTGGAGGAGATCGGGCCGGAGATCGAAGGCCACGGGCTGTTCCCCAACCGCACCAACGTCTCCTTCCTCGCGATCGACGGCAATCGCGTCCGGGCGCGGATCTTCGAGCGCGGCGTGGGGGAGACGCTCTCCTCTGGGACCGGCGCCGGCGGCGCCGCCGTCACCGCCTTCCTGCGCGGTTCGGCCGGCCCGATCCTCGTCGAGCTCGAAGGCGGCGAGCTCGAGGTCGAGATCGGCGCGGACCTGTCGGTGCGGCTCAGCGGTTGGGCCGAGCCCGTCTACGCCGGCGAGCTCTCGCCAGAGCTGCTGAGCGCACTGTCCGAGCTCGAAAGCTAGATTTCCGCGGCCATGGCGATCGCCGACCCGTCCAAGCGCCTGGAGGCGATGCCTCCCTACATGTTCCAGGAACTGGAGCGACGGATCGCCGAGAAGCGCGCCGCCGGCATCGACGTGATCAGCCTCGGGATCGGCGACCCGGACGAGCCGACCTATCCCTACATCGTCGAGGCGATGCAGGCGGCGGTGGCCGACCCGGCCAACCACCGGTACCCGAGCAACCGCGGCCGCGACGAGTTCCGCCAGGCCTTCGCCGACTTCTACGGCCGGCGCTTCGGAGTCGAGATCGACCCCGGCAGCGAGGTGATCCCGGCGATCGGGGCCAAGGAGTGCATCTACAACCTCTGCTTCGCCTTCCTCGACCCGGGCGGCGTCGCCCTCGCCTCCGACCCCGGCTACCCCGTCTACACCGGCGGCCCGATCCTCGCCGGCGCCACGCCGGAGCTGCTGCCGCTGGACCCCGAGCTCGGCTTTGCGCCCGACCTCAGCGCGGTCCCGGCCGACGCCGCCGCCAAGGCGCGGCTGATGTTCATCAACTACCCGAACAACCCGACCGGCGCGATCGTCCCCGAGGGCTTCTTCGAGACGGTCGTCGCCTTCGCTCGCGAGCACGAGATCCTCGTCGTCCACGACAACGCCTACTCGGAGACGACCTACGACGGCTATGTCGCTCCAAGCTTCCTTGCCACGCCGGGCGCTAAGGAGGTCGGAGTCGAGGTCTTCTCGCTCTCCAAGGGCTTCAACATGACCGGCTGGCGCTGCGCCGCGATCCTCGGCAACGCCGACGCCGTCCAGGCCTACTGGCGCTTGAAGACCAACGTCGATTCCGGCCTCTTCGAGGCGGTGCAGATGGCCGGCGTCGCCGCCCTGCAGGGTCCGCGCGAGCCCTTGGAGCGGATGAACGAGACCTACGGCCGCCGCCGCGACCTCGTCGTCTCCGCCCTGCGCGAGATCGGCGTCGACGTCGCGGCGCCGCAGGGGACGATCTACGTCTGGGCCCCCGTCCCCAGCGGCCAGTCCTCGACCTCCTTCGCCGAGCTGGTGCTGGAAGAGGCGGCGGTCGTAGTGTCGCCCGGCTCGATGTACGGGCCCAGCGGCGAGGGCTTCTTCCGCATTTCCCTGACCACGCCCGACGACCGCATCGAAGAGGCGGTCGAGCGGATGCGCGAGCACCTCTCCTAAGCAGCTTCGCGCTCCGCCTTCTTGCGCCAGTAGCGGTCGAGGCCGCCCCACTGGTAGGCGGTCGGTACGGCCTGGAGCAGCTCGGCCACCGTCTGCTCGCCGTGGCCTTCGCCGCTCAACTGCTCGCGGATGCGGCGTTGGAGGTCGGCGTCGTACTCGTCGGCGGGCGTCCCGTGCGCCAGATCGGCCTCTTCGCGCAGGCGCGAGCGGACCGCTTCGAGGTGGCCCTCGACGTCCTCTTCAACGGATCCGAAATGGGTCAACGCCAGGCGCTCGGGCGACCAGGCGGCGATGAGGTCGAGCGATTCCTCCCATACCTCGACATCGATGTCGGGTGGCGGAGTCGGCGGCATGACCAGCTTCGAGGGCGGGATCCGGCAGGCGGCGACGTCGCCGACGAAGGCGGTGCCGGTGTCCTCGTGCAGGTACGAGACGTGGTGGGAGGCGTGGCCGGGGGTGTAGGCGACGCGCATCCCGAGCACGGTCTCGCCCCCGGCGAGCGTCCGCACGTTTGCCTCGGGCACCGGCAGGATCCTTCCCCATAGGCGCTCCATCTGGTCGCCGTAAAGGCGCTCGGCGCTGGCCAGCAGCTTCGCGGGGTCGATCAGGTGCGGGGCGCCGCGCTCGTGCACGTAGACCTCGAGATCGGGCCAGCGGCGGACCATCGCCCCGGTCGCGGCGGCGTGGTCGAGGTGGATATGGGTCAGCAGCAGGGCCCGCGGCTGCTGACCCCCGAGCGCAGCGAGCAGCGTCGGCAGCGAGGACTCGGGGCCCGGGTCGACGATGACGCCGCCGACCTCCCAGCAGCCGATCACGTGGGGCCGGCCGAGGTGCTCGACGTCGATGACGCGCATCGGCGCAGCTTATTTGGGCGCCGCTCAGGCGGTCGCGGCGGTGGGCACTTTGCCTTCGGCCGCCAGCATCTCGCGCAGTCCCTGCTCGAGCCCGCGCGGTTCGTAGCCGAGCTCCCGATTCGCCTTCTCGTAGCCGGCCCAGAAGGTGACGCCGTCGGCCGAGGAGATCAGCTCGCGCAGGTTCGGCGGCTGGCCGATCAGCTTGCCGACTAGGGGTCCGACCGGCGCCAGCGCCTTCATCACCGGCGTCGGCAGCGCTCGCTTGGGAGCCTTGCGGCCGCTGAGCGAGGCCATCGTCTCGACCGCCTCCCGCATCGTCGTCGCCGGGCCGCTGATCACGTAGGTCTCGCCAACCGTGCCTTTGTCGAAGGCGAGCAAGATCCCCGCGGCGATGTCCTCGACGTGGGTGAGACAGATGCCGAGGTCGGGAAAGGGAAGCATGAAGAGGCGGCCGGCGAAGAATTCCTTCAGCAGATCCGCAACCTGCGAGGTGTCACCGGGGCCGTAGACGCCGCCGGGCTGGACGATCACTCCCGGCAGGCCCTCCTCGACCATCATCCGCTTGGCGATCCGGTGCCCCTCAAGCTTGGTCTCCTCGTAGTAGGAGGTGAACTCCCTACCGGGGTGCTCGTAGCTCTCATCGACAACTTTGCCGTGGGTGTTGCCGAAGATGCCGACGGTGGAGACGTAGACGACCTTGGCCACCTTGGCCTCGAGCGCTGCCTGCAGAACGACCTCGCTGCCCTTGACGTTGGCCTCGTACATCGCCGGATGCTGCTTGGCGGGAATGCCGATCTCGTACATCGCCGCGGCATGGACGAGGCCATCGCAGCCCTGCATGCCGGCTCGTAGCGCCTCGGTATCGCTGAGGTCGCCGCTGAGGAGCTGGCAACCGAGCTCGGTCAGCTTGCCGGCTTTCTCCGGACTGCGGACCAGACAGGCGACCTCATCACCGCGCGCACGCAGTTGACGCACGACCTCGCCGCCGATGAAGCCCGTCCCTCCCGTCACAAAGACCCTCACGGCGCGTAAGCCTAGCCGGACTGGAGATCCACCTACAATCAAACGAGGTGCAGAGGTCGAGAAACGGACGCAAGGCGGAGACGCACTACAGCGCAAACGGCGCAGGCGTCTCCAATCCGCGCGCCCGGCAACGGGCGATGGCGATCGGCGTGACGACCGGGCGCGAGGACGGCG
Source organism: Solirubrobacterales bacterium (assembly GCA_036403715.1). Classification (GTDB taxonomy): domain Bacteria; phylum Actinomycetota; class Thermoleophilia; order Solirubrobacterales; family 70-9; genus VAYN01. Next base: position 399 of record DASWQL010000036.1, on the reverse strand, counting down.
ACCCGCTCGCCGAGCTGAAGGAGCTACTGCGCACAGCCGGGGTCGCGACAGCCGGCGAAGCCGTGCAGCAGCGCGAAAAACCCGATCCCGATCGCTACTTCGGCCGCGGCAGACTGGACGAGCTGAAGGCCGAAATCTCGGCCTGCGACGCCAACCTGGTCGCGATCGACGACGAGCTGGCGCCGCGACAGGAGCGCAACCTGGAGGCCGCGCTCGGCGTCCCCGTGATCGACCGCACGGCGGTGATCCTCGACATCTTCGCCGACCACGCGCACTCGGCCGAGGGCAAGCTTCAGGTCGAGCTGGCCCAGCTCGAGTACAACCTCGCCCGCATGCGGGGGCTCTGGACGCACCTCGAGCGCCTCGGCGGCGGCATCGGCACCCGCGGACCCGGCGAGT
>DASWQL010000035.1:0-17269 GCA_036403715.1 Solirubrobacterales bacterium | reverse complement strand
CCGGATGCCGAGCTCGGTGTACCAGCGCTCGCGGGCGTCCATCCAGTGCTGGTGCCATTTCTCGGCTTCGGCCGGGGGCACGAAGAACTCCATCTCCATCTGCTCGAACTCGCGGGTGCGGAAAATGAAGTTGCCGGGGGTGATCTCATTGCGAAAGGACTTACCGATCTGGGCGATGCCGAAGGGCGGCTTCTTGCGGGCGAAGCCGAGCACGTTCTTGAAGTTGATGAAGATGCCCTGCGCCGTCTCCGGCCGCAGGTAGACCTCCGAGCCCGCGCCGGCGACCGGGCCGACGTGGGTCTCGAACATGAGGTTGAACTGGCGCGGCTCGGAGAGCTCGCCGCCGCACTCGGGGCAGCGCAGCTCGGCCTCCGTGTCGCCGCCTTCGGCTTCGACCGCCTCGCGCAGGTGGTCCTCCCGCCAGCGCCGCTTGCACTTGCCGAGGCACTGGACCAGCGGGTCGGTGAACCCCTCCAGGTGGCCGGACGCCTCCCAGACTTTCGGGTGCTGGAGGATCGCCGAGTCGATCGCGACGATGTCGTCGCGTTCCTGCAGCATCGCCCGCCACCACTCGGCTTTGACGTTGTTCTTCAGCAGGACGCCGTAGTGGCCGTAGTCGTAGGTCGAGCCGAGCCCGCCGTAGATCTCGGAGGACGGAAAGACGAAGCCGCGCCGCTTGCAGAGGGCGACGATCTCCTCCATCGAGACCTCGGTCGTGGACGGCTGCTGCTCGGTAGTGGCCATTGCGGAACCGTAGCGGCTGCGATAATCACGCATCGCGATGCCGATCTACGAGTACAAATGCGAGAACGGCCACGTCTTCGACGTGATCCAGAGGATGGCGGACGAGGCGTTGACGGAATGCCAGGAGTGCGACGCCCCTGCCGTCCGCGTTCTGCACCCGGTCGCCGTCCATTTCAAGGGGTCGGGCTTCTACAACACCGACTACGGCAAAAAGAAAGGCGCCGGCAACGGTGCTGCCGCCGAGGCCTCCGCTGAGTCGAAGAGCTCCGACGCGAGCTCCGGGTCGGATTCGAAGTCCTCGGACTCGAAGAGCGAGTCGAAGTCCGGCGACTCCAAAGCCGCCGCTTCCAGTTCCGACTAGCCGTTTAGGAAGCGCTTGACCGCCTGACGGCGGACCGAGTCCGGGACTTCGAAGCTGCCGTCGGACCTGATGCCGCAGCCGCCCTTGGCCGAGCCGCAGAGCACTTCGGCGGGCGCGCTGCCGCCGATCGCGGCGGCGAGGATCAGCTGCGGCATCGTCAAGAAGCCCATGTCGCTGACGAAGGCCTTGGGTGCGTCCCAACCGATGATCGGCCCCTTGATGAAGTTGTAGGGGGCGCGGAGGGGGTCGGTGAGGCGGTCCTTGATGCCGTTGATCACCGACTGCTGGGCCTTCTCGCGGTCGAGGTCGTCGTAGCCGAAGGAGAAGGCGCTCTTGCCAGGCCCGGGGCATTCGCTCGGCTCGCGGATGCGCGAGTAGGCGAGGGCCTTTTCGCCGTCGAGCGTGTTCTCGCCCTTGTGCAGGTGCAGAGTCATCCCCCCCTGGCCGCCGCCGGCGCCCCCGGAGATGTCGGCGCAGAGCTTGTGCGGGACGTCGACGGTGACGCCGCCGACGGCGTTGATCAGGTCTTCGAAGCCGGTGAAGTCGACAATCGCGACATGGTCGATCGGGATCCCGAGGAACTTTTCGACCGTCTTGATCTGCAGGGCGGCGCCGCCGAAGGAGTAGGCGGCGTTGATTTTCTGCGGCGTCTCGCCCGGGATTTCGGCGAAGCTGTCGCGCGGGATCGAGAGTTTGTTGAAGGTGCCACCGCCGGCCCGGATCAGCATCAGCGTGTCGGCCCGGTATTCGCCGGCTTCGCAGCCGTCGTGGGGGGCGTCGCCGTGCGACTGCTGTTCGAAGCACTTCTGCGAGTGAGGGGCGCCGGGCTCCTTGGTGTCGGGCGGGCGAGCGTCGGTGCCGAGGACGAGGATCGTCTGCGGGTTCACCAGCAGGAACGGATTGCCGTGGAGCGCCTTCTTGGCTTCCCCGGAGAGCTTGAAGGACTGCAGTTGGGCAGAGACCGCGAAGGCGAGGAAGCTGAGCAAGATCCATCCCAAAACAGCCAGCACGACCCATTTCAGGAGCTTCCGCGGGGCACTGCGGGAGGGTCGAAAACGGCGATCGCGCTCCGGCCTCTGTCCATCCCCAGACCGCTTGCCAGGCAGCTTTGCGCCCTCTCGCAGGCGCGAGAGATCCGCCGACCGCAGCCGGGAAAGGAGGCCTTTACGGGATCGGTAGACCTTGTAGTCGGGCGGTCCCGAAGGCCGCTGCTCGCCATCGTCGGGCATAAAAGGGCTAGAAATCATGGCGATGTCTTCGGTCGCCCGCATTCCAGCCCCCACCAGCCTGTGAGCGCAGGGGAGACGATCGGGGTAGATCTGGGGGGGACGAAGATGCTCGTCGGAGTGCTGGCGGGCACCGAAATCCTCTACGAGAGCCGCGAGGCTTCGACCGGGCGGACGGAGGACCAGCTGGTCGAATTGCTGGTCCGGGAGGTGAACGAGGCAAAGGCGGCGCGGCCCGACGTTGCCGCGGTCGGCCTCGGCATCCCGGCGACCATCGACCACGACAGCGGGGTCGCCGTCTCGGCGGTGAACCTGCCGCTTTCCGACCTGCCGATCCGCGACCTCGTCAGCGAACGGGTCGGCCTGCCGGTCTTCGTCGACAACGACGCCAACGTCGCCGCGGTCGCCGAGCATCTCTATGGCGCTGGTCGCGGTGCCGACGACGTCGTGATGCTGACGATCGGCACCGGGATCGGCGGCGGCCTGATCCTCAACGGTGAGGTCTACCGCGGCGCCACCGGTGCCGGGGCCGAGCTGGGCCACACCGTGATCGACGTCAACGGGCCGCCCTGTCAGGGCAACTGCCCGGGGCGGGGCTGCGTCGAGACGCTGGCCTCGGGTACGGCGCTGGCGCGCGAGGGCCTGGCCGCGGCCGAAACCGACCCTGATTCGGTGCTGGCGGCGATGCTCGCCGAGGGCCGGCTGATCGACGGCAAGACCGTCACCGAGGCGGCGCTCGGCGGCGACCCGACCTCGATCGTCGTCTTCGACCTGATCGGAACCAGGCTCGGCGCCGCCCTGGTCACCTTCGCCAACATCTTCGAGCCCAGCGTGATCGTCGTCGGCGGCGGCGTGATGGCGGCGGGCGACCTGCTCCTGGACCCCGCCCGGCGCGTGCTGCGGGCGCGGGCGCTGCGGCCGATGAACGAGATCCCCGTGGTCGCGGCCGAGCTCGGGCCGGACGCCGGGATGATCGGCGCCGCCGCGCTGGCCCGAACCGAACTCGAAAGGGCGGACGGCTGATGCCGGGGAGGCTCGTCGTCTGCCCCACCCCGATCGGCAACGTCGACGACGTCAGCCCGCGAGTTCGCGAGGCGCTGGTCAGCGCCGACTTCATCGCCTGCGAGGACACCCGCCGCACCGGCTCCCTGCTCGACCGACTCGGGATCCGCCCGGCGCCGCGGCTGATCTCCAACCACGAGGGCAACGAAACGGCGCGGGCCACCGAGCTGGCGCAGCGGATCGAGCGCGGCGACATCGTCGCCCTCGTCTCCGACGCCGGCATGCCCGCGATCTCCGACCCCGGCTACAAGCTGATCCGCCGCTGCATCGACCGCGACCTCGAGGTCACGGTGCTGCCGGGACCGTCGGTGGTCCCGGTCGCCCTCGTCGCCTCCGGCCTGCCGACCGACCGCTGGCGCTTCGAGGGCTTCCTGCCGCGCCGCGCCGGCGAGATGGAGCGGGTGCTGCGCTCGACCGAGACGGTGGTCGCCTTCGAGTCCCCCCGCCGGGTCGGCGAGTCGCTGGCCGCCCTCGCCGCGCTCGCCCCCGACCGCCCCGCCGCAGTCTGCCGCGAGCTGACCAAGATCCACGAGGAGGTCGCCCGCGGCACCCTCGGCGAGCTCGCCCGCCGCTTCCGCGGCGACGTCAAAGGCGAGATCGTCCTCGTCATCGCCCCCAGCGCCTCCGGCGAGCACGACAAAGACGTCGGCTTCGCGGTCGACGCGTTGCGACACCTGGTGCAGTCAGGGGCGAGGCCCCGAGCCGCCGCCAGCGTCGTCGCGGCTCTGACCGGGACCCGGGCCAACGATCTCTACAAAGCGCTGACCGGGCGCGAGGCGCGGCGGTAAAGAACTCCGCCGTTCCGACGGCAGGGCGTCGTCTAGGCTCAGCGCCCTTGAGCTACTACGTCACCACCCCGATCTACTACGTCAACGCGGAGCCGCATCTCGGGCACGCGTACTCGACGATGGCGGCTGACATCCTGGCGCGGCACATGCGGCAGCGGGGGGAGGACGTCTTCTTCCTAACCGGCACCGACGAGCACGGGGAGCCGATCGAGACGGCGGCGGAACGGGAAGGGATAACGCCGCAGGAGCTGGCCGATCGCAACGCGGCCAAGTTCGAGGCGCTGATGCCGATCATCGACGCTTCCAACGACTTCTTCATCCGCACCTCGGACCCGCGGCACGCCGAGCAGGTGGCGACGATCATGCAGCGGGTCTACGATAACGGCTGGGTCACCAAAGGGGTCTACGAAGGCTGGTACTGCCCTCGCTGCGCCGACTTCAAAACCGAACGTGAGCTCGGCCCCGGCAACAGCTGCCCGATCCATGAGATCCCGCTGACGAAAGAACGCGAGGAGAACTGGTTCTTCCGCCTTTCCGCCTTCCAGGAGCGACTGGAAGAGCTGTACGAGGGACAGCCGGACTTCGTCGTCCCCGACTTCCGCCGCAACGAGGCCGTCGCCTTCATCAAGCAGGGGCTGGAGGACGTCTCGCTCTCGCGACCGAAGCTGAAATGGGGGATGCGGCTGCCCTGGGACCAGGAGCAGCGGATGTACGTCTGGTTCGACGCCCTACTCAACTACGTCACGGCGCTGAAATTCGCCCGCGAGGACGAGGACCTGACCGACCGCTTCTGGCCGGCGAACCTGCACGTGATGGCGAAGGACATCCTCAAATTCCACGCGGTGATCTGGCCGGCGCTGCTCTGGGCGGCGGACCTGGAGCCGCCGCGGCGGATGGTGATCCACGGCTTCCTGCTGATGGGCGAGAAAAAGATGTCGAAGTCGCTCGGCAACGTGCTCGACCCCTTCGTGGTGATCGACCGCTTCGGCGCCGACGCGCTGCGCTTCTACCTCTTCCGCGAGGTCAGCTTCGGCCAGGACGGCTCGATCTCAACCGCCGGGTTTGAGTCGCGGTACGAGACCGAGCTGGCCAACGACTACGGCAATCTCGCCAGCCGGGTGCTGGCGATGGTCGAGCGCTACCGCGGCGGCACCGTCCCGGTAGCCGCCGTCGACGCCACCCTTGCCGAGGACTTCGAGGGCGCGGTCGACCGGGTCCGCGAGCTGCTCGACCGGGCGGAGCTGAGCCAGGCGCTGGACGAGATCTGGAAGCTGGTCCGCCGCCTCAACCGCTTCGTCGAGGAGACGCAGCCGTGGGTGTTGGCCAAGGACGAGGCGGACCCAGAGCGCCTTGACGAAGTCCTCTACAACCTCGTCGAGGGCCTGCGGGTGACGACGCTGCTGCTCGTGCCGTACCTACCGCAGGCGAGCGGGACTCTGCTCGCCGCACTTGCCGAAGAGCGGCTGGAGCTTGCCGAGCTGGGCTCGCGACCGGGCGGCCAGGCGGTCGAGCGTATACCGCCGCTGTTCCCGAAGATCGACTCCTGAGGACGGCGGTCGACTGCCCTTTGGACGGCGATCGAGTCCGTCCTATGCAGGGATTTCTGCATACTCACTTTCAGAACAGATTTGTTGAGCGGCCTTGCTTCGAGGCCGCTCGTCAAGCAGGTTCTTGGCCATGGGTTGCTCGTCGAGCTCGGGAAGGCTCACCTCGATCAGGTTCACGGCGATCCTCGCCCTGAGCGGGGTGACGGGGTTGATCCTGTGGGCGAGCGCGCCCGCCTCGGCGGCGCCGCTGGTCGGCAGGGACGGCAAGATCCACGCTTGCTACAAGTTCAAGGGGAAGGCGAAGGGCACCCTGCGGGTGGTCCACAGCGCCAAGGTGCGCTGCCCCCGCCAGTGGAAGAAAGTCGCCTGGAGCGCGACCGTGCCGGCGGGGGCTCCTGGCGCACAGGGTGCACCTGGCCCTTCTGGAGAGCCGGGGGCGAAGGGCGAAATCGGCTTGCCGGGCACCGCCGCGAACGTCGTCGTCGAAGACCTCGAAAAACAGGTCAACGAACTGCTGACGAAAGTCCAGAGCCTCGAAAGCGTGCTGGCCGGCGTCAACAACGAACAGCTGACGAAAGCGATCGGCGCCATGCCGGTGGTGGAAACGCTCTGCACGCAGACCAAAAAACTGAACGAACAGAGCACGGCGCTCGGGACCTCGGTGGGAGCGCTGAACACCGTCCTCGAACCGCTGCTTCTCGGCTTCAGCCCGGTGACGGTGCCGACCGCCCTCCCGGCATTCACCTGCCCGGCCTTCTAGTCGTCCCGGATCAGGCGGCGAGCGCGAGCACGTCCGGACCGATGTCCTCGAGCCGCGTCAGCCCGCAGAGCGCCATCGTCAGGTCCAGCTCGCCGAGGAGCATCCGCAGAACGGCCTCGACGCCGGCCTGGCCGCCGAGGGTGAGGCCCCAGACGTAGGGGCGGCCGAGGCAGACCGCGTCGGCGCCGAGCGCCAGCGCCTTCAGCACGTCGGCGCCGCCGCGGACGCCGCTGTCGAAGAGGACCGCGATCTGGTCGCCGACGGCCTCGGCGATCGCCGGCAGCGCCTCGAGCGAGGCGATCCCGCCGTCGACCTGGCGGCCGCCATGGTTGGAGACGACGATCCCGTCGAGCCCGCGCCGCACCGCCTCGCGGGCGTCGTCGACATGTTGGATCCCCTTCACCACGATCGGCAGCGAGGTCAGCTCGCGCAGGATCCCAAGCTGATCCCAGGTGAGCGCCGGGTTGGCCTGGACGCCGAGGAAGTGACCGGTGGCGGCGCCCTGGTCCTCCTCCGGCGTCTTCTCCAGCGCTTCGCGGAAGACCGGGTCCTGGAAGTAGTTACCGACTCCCAGGCCTTCGAGGAATGGCAGCCAGGCCTGTTGCAGGTCGCGCGGCTTCCAGCCGGGGATGAAGGTGTCGACGGTGACGACGATCGCTTCGTAGCCGGCCCGCTCGGCGCGGCCGACGAAGCTCTCCATCAGCCGGCGGTCGTTGGCCCAGTAGAGCTGGAACCAGCGCGGGCCCTCGCCGCCCGCCGCGGCGATCTCCTCGAGGGTGAAGTGGGAGGCGCTGCTGGCGATCATCGGCGCGCCGACCGCGGCGGCGGCGCGGGCGGTCGCCAGCTCGCCGTCCTCGTGGAGGATCGTCTGGACGCCGATCGGGGCCAACAGCAGCGGCGCCGGCATCTCGGTGCCGAGGATCGTCGTCGAGAGGTCGCGCTCGGAGACGTCGCGCAGCATTCGCGGCACGATCCGATGGCGGCGAAAGGCGTCGGCGTTGGCCCGGATCGTGTCCTCGCTGCCCGCGCCGGCGCCGACGTAGACGGCCGCGCGAGGCTCCATTGCCGCGGTCGCGGCGAGCTCCAGGTCGGCGACCGAGACCGGCACCGCGGGCGACTCCCCGGCGAGGCCGCGCATGTAGATCTCGCGGTAATAGTCGGCCGGGTCCGCCATCGGCCGAACGCTATTGCAGGTCGGGGTGGTCGGACGCGCCGGCGTCGGCGATTAGGCTGAGACGCGCCGATGATCGACTCCCACACCCACCTCTTCCTCTGCGAGGGGCCGGAGGACGAGCTGATCTCGGCGGCCGCGGCGGCCGGGGTGGAGCGGATGCTGAACGTCGGCCTGGCTGAGGAGACGAACGCCGGCGTCGTCGCCTGCGCCGAGCGCAACGAGGCGGTGTTCGCTTCGGTCGGGCGTCATCCCAATGACGCCGCCGGGTTCGACGACGCGGCCGCGGCGGAGATCTCCAGGCTCGCCGCCCACGACAAGGTGCGGGCGATCGGCGAGACCGGACTCGACTACTACCGCGACACCGCGGCGCCGGCAGAGCAGCGGCGCGCCTTCCTCGCCCAGATCGAGATCGCCCGCGAGCTCGAGCTGCCGATCGTGATCCACGTCCGCGACCCGCAGGACTCGACCGCGGCGATCGACGAGATCATCGCCACGCTCGACGCCCGGGCCGCCGGGCATACCGTCGTCCTCCACTGCTTCTCAGCGCCGCAGCGGGTGGCCGACGCGGCCGAGCGCGGCTGGTATTGCTCGTTCGCAGGCAACGTCACCTACCCGAGCGCCGAGGACCTGCGAACGGCTGCGGCCGAGGTGCCGGCGGACCGCATCCTGGTCGAGACCGACGCGCCGTACCTGACCCCGCAGGAGATGCGGGGGCAACGCAACGTGCCGGCGAACGTCGTCGCGACCGCCCGCGTCGTCGCCGCCGCCCGCGGCGTCTCCTACGAAGAGCTGGAGCGCACGGTGGCCGACAACGCCCGCGCGCTCTTCGGCTGGTAGCCGCGGTGGTGCGGCTCGGCCAGAACTTCCTCGCCGACCCGAACCTGCTCGACGCGATCGTCCGCGACGCCGAGCTCTCGGCCGATGACGTGGTGCTCGAGGTCGGCGCCGGGGAAGGGGTGCTGAGCGAGCGGCTGGCGCCGGTCACGGCACACCTGCACACGGTCGAGATCGACCGCGGCCTGGAGCCCGCCCTGGCGCCGCTGGCCGGCCGCGACGACGTCAGCCTGCACTGGGGAGACGCGATGAAGCTCGACCTCTCGGCGCTGCGCCCGGCGCCGACGGCGATGGTCGCCAACCTCCCCTACTCGGTTGCGACGCCGCTGATCCTGCGCACGATCGAGCAGTTGCCGGGGCTCTCCACGTGGACGGTGATGGTCCAGCGCGAGATCGCCGACCGCCTGCGGGCGGCGCCGGGCAGCCGCACCTACGGGTCCCCCAGTGTCGTCGCCCAGCTCGCCTGCGAGGTCGAGCTGGTGCGCAGGGTCGACCCGGCGGTCTTCCGGCCACGTCCCCGGGTGGACTCGGCGATCCTGCGACTGCGGCGGACCGGGCCCGGCGCGGACCAGCCGACCCGGGACTTGGTTCGGGCCGCGTTCGCCCACCGTCGCAAGTCCCTCGCACGCTCGCTCGAGCACGGTCGCGAGGGCGCGCTGGGACCCGCCAGGGCCGCGCTGGCGGAGCTGGGGCTGCCGGAAGACGCCCGCGCGGAGGCGCTCTCTCCCGCTGATTTCGCCGCCCTTTCCGCCAAGCTGCTGGGCGCCGACTGACCCGGCGCCGCTCGCGATGCTCGTCCACGCCCCAGCCAAGCTCAACCTCTGCCTCTACCTCGGCCGCCGCCGCGAGGACGGTCTGCACGAGCTCTGCTCGCTGTTCGAGCCGCTGGCGCTGGCGGACCTGATCAAGGTCTCCGAGGCCGAGGCCGACGAGGTGGTCTGCGCCGGGGTCGACGGCGAGAACCTCGCCGCCCGGGCGCTGGCGGGCCTGCGAGCGCGTGGCTGGCAGCACCCTCCGCTGCGGGTCGAGATCGAGAAGCGGGTGCCGGTCGCCGCCGGACTCGGCGGCGGCAGTGCCGATGCGGCCGCCGTCCTGCGGCTCGCTCGTGGCGAGGTCGAGGACCTGCCGGCGCTCGCCGCCGAGCTCGGAGCCGACGTCCCCTCCCAGCTCGTCCCCTCCCTGGCGCTGGTCGGCGGCGCCGGCGAACGGGTCGAGCCGCTGCCGGCGCCCTCGGCCCATGCCGCCGTGCTGCTGCCGGACGGCGGCGGCCTCGGCACCGGCGAGGTCTTCGCCGAGGCCGACCGGCTCGGCCTCGGGCGCTCTCCCGAGGAGCTGGAGCGGATCGCCGACCGACTGCGCGAGGTCGCCGGCGCCGGTGCCTCGCCGCTCGACTACCCGGACCTGCTCGTCAACGACCTCGAACCGGCCGCCCGCTCGCTGCGGCCGGGGATCGGTGACGCTCTCGACGAGCTCCGCGAAGCCGGCGCCCCGGTGGCGATCCTCAGCGGCTCCGGCCCCACCGCGGTCGGCCTCTTCGCCGACCTCAGGGCCGCCCGTCAGGCGGCCGAGAAGATCGACCGCGGCGACGTGATCGTCTGCGAGGCGGGGAGGCCGGCGCCATGAGGATGCCGGGAGAGGCGGAGGCGGGAGGCAACCGCAAAAAACTGATCCTGCTCGCGGTCGTCGCCGCGGTCGCCTTCGGCTACTACATGCTCAGCCGGCAGCTCGGCAGCCTCGATCTGCAGGGGCTGCTCGAGGACGTCTCCAACACGCTGGGCGCCTGGACCTACCTCCTGGTCGGCGTCTTCGCCTTCGCCGAGACCGGCGCCTTCGTCGGCCTCGTCGTCCCCGGCGAGACGGTGATGCTGCTCGGCGGCGCCGTCGCCGGCCAGGGCGCGATCGACGTCTACCTGCTGATCGCGATCGCCTGGTTCGCCGCCTGGGCCGGGGACACGACCAGCTTCTTGCTCGGCCGCCGGCTCGGCCGCGAGTTCGTGATCAAGCACGGGCCGCGGGTGGGGATCAGCCACGAGCGCTTCGAACGCGTCGAGGACTACTTCTCCCGCCACGGCGGCAAGACCATCTTCATCGGCCGCTTCGTCAGTCTCGTCCGCGCCTTCGCTCCGTTCATCGCCGGCAGCTCCGGGATGCGGTACCGGGCCTTCGTCCCCTACAGCATCCTCGGCACCGGACTCTGGGCCAGCGCCCACATCCTCGTCGGCTACTTCTTCTCGCGCAGCATCGAAACGGCCGCCGACTACGCCGGCAAGGGCGCCTTCCTGCTCGCCACCCTGATCGTCGTCGTCGCCGGCAGCGTCTTCCTCTACCGCCACTTCCGGGTCGAGGAGAACCGCCGCGCGGCGGTGCGCTGGATGGAGAGCCATGCGGCCACGCGTTGGCTCGTCGTGCTCGGCCGCCGGTACCAGTCCCAGCTCCGCTTCTTCTGGGAGCGGCTGACGCCGGGCGGGACCTTCGGCCTCGAGTTCACCTCGCTGATGGCGACGCTCGCTGTCGCCCTCTTCGCCCTCGTCGCCTACACGGTCGTCGTCGGCGACCATCCCCGGCCGACCCCGGGCGACCAAACGGCGATGGAACTGGCCGGCGATCTCCACAGCGGCTTCCTCGAGGGCTTCTCGAAGGTCGTCAGCTTCCTCGGCAGCGGCGCCTTCACCTGGGGACTGACGATCGTCGTCGCCGCCCTGCTCGTCGCCCGCCGACGCTGGGCCGAGTTCGCGGTCCTGGTTGTGGGGATGACGTTGATCTCGATCGGGGTCCACGAGCTCAAGGCGGCGGTGGACAGGCCGCGCCCCGCCCACCCGCTGACCGGGTTCTCCGGCTCATCGTTCCCGAGCGGCCACGCGGCCAACTCGGTCCTCTACGTCTGGCTGGCGGTGATGGTCGTGCTGCGACTGCGACCGGGGATGGCGCGGGCGGCGGCGGTGGTCACGGCGGGCATCGTCCTCACCGCCTTGGTCGGACTCTCACGCGTCTACCTCAACGTCCACTACATGAGCGACGTCAGCGCCGGCTGGGCGCTCGGCGCCGCCGCTTTCTCGCTCTGCGCCGCGGTCGCACTGGTCGTCTCCGGTTTGCGCCAAAATCCGCAGCAGTGACGCTCTTCGCCCTCACCAGGATCGGCAACCAGTACCTGCTGTTCGGCGGCGCCGCGCTGATCTGCCTCGTCATCTTCGTCACCCTGATCCTCAGCCCGGCGCTGAATGCCTATGGCCGGCTCTGGGAGAAGGCCGCGGCAGGGTTCCTCTCGCTCTTCGTGCTGGCGGCTCTGATCGTCGGCGGAGTGGTGATCGGACTTGTCGTGGTCCTCTACTGGCCTGAAATATCCGAATTCCTCCACGGCCAATAGAGCCGTGATAATCCCGGGATGCCCGGGACGTCCAAGGAGACCGAGATCCCTGCGCAGGCGCGAGATCCAGGCTTGCTCGACGCGCTTTCCGAAGCGGTCGAGTCCGGTGCCGGACTGCCGGCGGTGGCGCGGGCGGCGGCGCGCCTGCTGGGCGCCAGCGTCGCCCTGATCGACCGTTCCAGTGCTGTGCTGGCGGTCGCCGGGGCCTCTCCAGACCAGGAGAAGAAGCTGCTCTCCGGCGCCGAGGGGGTGACCTCGGTCGAGCTGCGGGTCGCGGATGCCGCCGTCGGCGAGCTCCGCTACCGGGCCAAATCGCCTCCGGACGCGACGATCGCGCGGATGGTGACGACGCTGCTGGCGCTGGAGCTGGAGCGCTCCCGCTCTCCGGAGTGGGAGAGCGAGGAGGTGGCGGGCGCCTTCGTCACGGCCGTCCTCGCCCGCCAGGTCACCGACCGCGGCGACATCGTCGCCCGCGCCGCCGAGCTCGGCGCCGACCTCGAGCGCGGCGCCGGCGTGCTGGTGCTGCGGGCGGCGCCGCGAGCGGCGCAGACGGGGGAGTGGCGCGCACGGGTGCTGACGCTGGCGCTGCGGACGCTGCGCTCCCTGGCTCCTGGTTCGCTCGCCGCCGCCGACGAGCACGAGGTCGCCGCCGAAGTCTCGGTGATCGTCCCGGCCGAGGACGACGAGCGGCTTGCCCGCGCCGCCGCCGGGTTGTCGCGCGAACTCGGCGACAGCCTCGCCGGCTTCCATCTGACGACCGGGCGCAGCCGCCGCTGCGCCGACCCGGTCGACCTCTACCGCGCCGGCAGCGAGGCGCGGCTGGCGGTCAACGTCGGCGAGGCCGAGGGCCATTCGGTGCTGGCCTTCGAGGACACCGGCGCCTATCGCCTGCTGCTGCCGGCGATGAGCGAGGACCCTGGCGAGCTGGAAAGCTTCTACGCCGAGACGATCGAGCCGGTGGCGAACTACGACGAGCAGTACGAGACCGAGCTCGTCGCCACCGTCGAGGCCTACCTCGAGAACGACGGCAACGTCGCCGCCACCGCCAAACAGCTCTTCACCCATCGCCACACCGTCCGCTACCGCCTCGAGCGTGTGCGCGAGCTCTGCGGCCACGACGTCTCGGCGACCGAGGGCCGCGAGAAGCTCGGCCTCGGCCTGAAGGCGATGCGCGTCCTCGGCATCGCCTCCCCGCGTGGGCCGGCGATGGAGCCGGGGGCGAAGGGCGGCAAGGTTCCGCGGACCTCGGAGGAGTAGGCCCGGGCGCCAGTGAGGCCGCGGCGAGTTCCGGGAGGAGGGCTCGAACCTCCGCTTCCAGGACCAAAACCTGGCGTGCTGCCGATTACACCATCCCGGATCGGCACCGAGCCTAGCGTCGCTCGGGACGATGGGCACCTTTTACATCCCTGGGATGTAAAACGCATACCTCAACATCTCTGACCGGTGGAACTGTCCGACGAGGCGGCGTAGGCTCGTCCCATGGAGTTCGGAGGAGCGTCGATGGATCCCGAGGTCCGCGAAGCGCTGGCGAGGACCTGGCGGACGCTGATGGTGGTCGGCGTGCTGGCGATCTTCGTCGGCTGTGTCGCGATCCTGATCCCGGCCGTCGCCTCGGTCGGGACGGCGATCTTCATCGGCTGGATCCTGCTGATCGCCGGCGGCTTCCTCGTCGCCGCAGCCTTCTCGGCGCACTCGATAGGGACCGTGGTCCTGCGCCTGATCTGGGCATTGCTGACGGTGATCGTCGGGATCTGGCTGATCGTCGAACCGCACAACGGCACGCTGACGCTGACCCTGGTCCTCGGCATCTACTTCCTCTTCATGGGGCTGACCCGGATCGCCGTCGCCTTTGCCGCCCGCGGGCAGCAGAACGCCGGCCTGGTCGGGCTCAGCGGCGTCGCCGGCCTGATCGTCGGCATCCTCATCCTCGTCAAGTTCCCCAGCTCCGCCGACTGGGCGATCGGCCTCCTCGTCGGCATAGACCTGATCTTCGCCGGCTGGACGCTCACGTCCGTGGCCCTGGTCGGTAAAGACTTGTCGCGCAGCACGCCACGACGCGCCTGAGGCAAGCGGGCCAAGGACGTAGGGAGCGTGGTCTGCTGTGCACACGAGCGACCGAGGAGGAAGGCATGCGCCGGCTCAGGCGCGTCGTTAATACCATCCCGGGGTGAGTTCGCCCCTGGTCCTCGTGATGGCAGCGGGCGAGGGTACGCGTATGCGCTCCTCGCTGCCGAAGATGCTGCATCCCGTTTGCGGGCGTCCCATGGTCGCCTGGCCGATCCTCGCTGCTCGCGAGGCCGGCGCCGGCCGGGTGGCGGCAATCGTCTCTCCCGGCCGTGACATCTCCGCGGGGCTGCCGCCAGAGGTCGAGATCGTCGAGCAGCCCGAGCCGGACGGGACCGGCGGCGCGATCCGCGCCGCGCTGCCGCTGATCGAGGAGAGCGAGACCGTGCTCGTCCTCTCCGGCGACGTGCCGCTGATCTCGACTAAGACGATCGGCCTGCTGCTGGAGGCACACCTCGCCTCTGAGGCGGCGGCGACGATGCTGACGATCGAGCTCGAGGAACCCGGCTCCTACGGCCGTGTCGTCCGCGGCGATTCCGGCGAGGTCGAGGGCGTCGTCGAGGCCAAAGGGGCCGGCGAAGCCGACCCCGAGCAACTGGCGATCCGCGAGGTCAACGCCGGCACCTACGCCTTCGAGGCCGCACCCCTGGCCCAGGCCCTCGCGTCCCTCTCCAACGACAACGCCCAGGGCGAGTACTACCTCCCCGACGTGCTCCCGGCGCTGCGCGCGGCCGGTTACTCCGTCGCCGCCCACGTCGCCGACGACGTCGCCGTGACGATGGGGGTCAACAACCGGGTCGACCTGGCCGCGGTCGAGGCCGAGGCGCGACGCCGCCTGCTCGAGGCCCACATGCTCGCCGGCGTCACCGTCGTCGACCCCGGCTCGACCTGGGTCGACGCCGACGTCGAAATCGGCGCCGACGCCCGCATCGAGCCGGGCACCAGCCTGCGGGGCGAGACCAGCGTCGGCGAGGGCGC
Organism: Solirubrobacterales bacterium; assembly: GCA_036403715.1. GTDB lineage: Bacteria > Actinomycetota > Thermoleophilia > Solirubrobacterales > 70-9 > VAYN01. The sequence goes on along the minus strand of DASWQL010000035.1, from coordinate 2,367 downwards.
CGTCGTCGGGCCGCTGACCACGCTGGTCGACAGCGCCGTCGGCGCCGAATCCACGGTCGTCCACTCCCACCTCGTCGAGTGCGAGGTTCGCGAGGGCTGCTCGGTCGGCCCCTTTGCCTACCTGCGGCCGGGCACGCTCCTCGACGCGACCGCCAAGGCCGGCAGCTTCGTCGAGATCAAGAATTCCCACATCGGCAAGGGCGCCAAGGTTCCCCACCTCGCCTATGTCGGCGATGCCGACGTCGGGCCGGGCAGCAACTTCGGCGCCGGCTCGATCACCGCCAACTACGACGGATTTCGCAAGAACCGCACTGTGATCGGCCGCGACGTCCGGCTCGGCGTTGACACGCTGCTGATCGCGCCAGTAGAAGTCGGGGACTCCGCCTACACTGGCGCTGGCGCGGTGATCAAGGACGACGTGCCCGAGGGGGCGCTGGCCGTGAGCGAGAACGCGCAACGGAACATCGACGGATACGCGGCTCGCAAGGCCGCTCGCATGCGAGAGGAACAGAGCCCGTGAGCACGATCGAGGAGCAGCCACAGGTGGCAACGGCTATCGAACACGACTACAGGAAGCGGATGATGGTCTTCGGCGGCCGCAGCTCGATGGACCTGGCCGCCAAGATCGGCGGCAAGCTCGAACTCGACCTCGGTCAGGCGACCCTGAAGACCTTCGCCAACGGCGAGGTCTACTGCCGCTACGAGGAGTCGATCCGCGGCGCCGACGTCTTCATCGTGCAGTCCACCTGCGCCAACGAGCAGGAGGAGATGACGCCGAACGACTCGCTGATGGAGATGCTGACGATGATCGACGCCGCTCAGGGGGCCTCGGCGCACCGGATCATCGCCGTCATGCCCTGGTACGGCTACGCCCGCCAGGACAAGAAGTCCGCCCCGCGCGAGCCGATCTCCGCCCGCATCGTCGCCAAGTGCCTGGAGGGGGTCGGGGTCGACCGCGTCCTCACCATGGATCTCCACGCCGGCCAGGTCCAGGGCTTCTTCCACGTCCCGGTCGACCACATGACGGCGATGCCGATGCTGACCCAGTGGTTCTCCGACCAGGAACTGAAAGACGACCTGGTGATCGTCTCCCCGGACGCCGGCCGGGTCAAGACCGCGCGCAACTTCGCCCGCCGCGTCGGCACCCACTGGGCCGTGATGGAGAAGGAGCGTCCCGCCCAGCAGGTGGCCGAGATCGGCTACGTGGTCGGCGACGTCAAGGGCAAGACGGCGGTCCTCGTCGACGACATGATCGACACCGCCGGCACCCTCTGCGCCGCCGCCCAGACGGTGCTCGACGAGGGCGCCGCACGGGTGATCGCCTGCGCCACCCACGGCGTCTTCTCCGGCCCGGCCTACGAGCGCCTCGCCTACGAGAACTCCGGCATCGAGCGGATCGTCGTCACCGACACCCTGCCGCTGCGCCCCGGCGCCCCGAGCAACATCACAGTCCTCTCGACCGCCGGCACCTTCGCCGACTCGATCCGGCGGATCTTCACCGACGACTCCGTCTCGGAGATCTTCGCCGGCGAGAATCAACTCTTTTAGTGGCCGTCGGACTCCGCCGCGTGGGCCACAAGGGCGCCGATGCGATCGCGCCCGGGAACACGCTGGAGAGCTTTGCCGCCGCGGTCGAGGCAGGGGTCGACACGATCGAGTTCGACGTGATCTGGCTGCGGGACGGCCATCTGCCGCTGGAGCAGCGGGCGCCGCTGGTCGCCGCCCATGATTGGGAGGACGCCGCCAGCCGCAAGCCGCTGGCGCTGACCGAAGCGCTGGACGCCTTCCTCGAGCCGCCGCTCGACAAGGTCGAGATCGATATCGACCTGAAGCTGCCGGGCCGCGAGGAGGAGGTGGTCGACGCGCTTCGCGAGCGGGGCCTGGTCGACCGGGCGATGGTCTCGACGATGGAGCTGTATTCGCTCGGCCGCATCCTCGAGCTGGAACCGAACCTGCGCCGCGGCTGGACCTATCCCAAAGTGACCAAGGACTGGACCTCGCGGCGCTGGGCGAAGCTGCCGATGCAGGCAGCGCTGCTGGGCATGCGATACCGCCTGCCGGGCCTGGCGGCGGAGAAACTGCCGAAGTTCAACGTCGCCGCGATGTGGGTCTACCACCCGCTGGTCAGCCGCCGGCTGGCGCGGATCTGCGATCTCGCCGGGGTCGAGCTGATCGCCTGGACCGTCGACGACGAGCCGCGCATGCGCACGCTCGTCGCCGACGGCGTAACGGGCATCTGCTCCAACGACCCGCGCCTCTTCGCCGAGCTGTAGATCGAGCGGCGAGTTTCCTTGCCGATGGCGAGGAATATTCGCCACACGGTTGCTAGACGGTGCCCGGGGTCGCGGTCGGCGGCGCGTTGCGCCC
>DASWQL010000034.1:0-31794 GCA_036403715.1 Solirubrobacterales bacterium | reverse complement strand
GGAGGACCACCTGCGCGAGGCCGTCGCGGCCGAAGGCGGCGACCCCGACGGCGAGCTGAAATGCCCCGAGTGCGGCGGTGACCTCTCCGAGCCGCGCAACTTCAACCTGATGTTCGAGACGCACGTCGGCCCGGTCGCGGGCGAGGGCTCCGAGGTCTACCTCCGCCCGGAGACGGCGCAGGGCATCTTCATCAACTTCAAGAACGTCCTCAACTTCGCCCGCAAGAAGCCGCCGTTCGGGATCGCCCAGGTCGGCAAGTCCTTCCGCAACGAGATCACGCCCGGCAACTTCATCTTCCGCACCCGCGAGTTCGAGCAGATGGAGATGGAGTTCTTCGTGCCCCCGGCCGAAGCCGAGAAATGGCACCAGCACTGGATGGACGCCCGCGAGCGCTGGTACACCGAGCTCGGCATCCGGCCCGACCACCTGCGGGTCCGCGCCCACGGCGCCGACGAGCTGTCCCACTACTCCTCGGCGACCAGCGACATCGAGTACCTCTTCCCGATCGGCTGGTCGGAGCTGGAGGGGATCGCCAACCGCGGCGACTTCGACCTCACCCAACACGCCAAGTTCAGCGGCGAGAAGCTCGAGTACTTCGACCAGCAGACGAAAGAGCGCTACGTCCCCCACGTGATCGAGCCCGCCGCCGGTGCCGACCGCGCCACCCTCGCCTTCCTCGTCGACTCCTACGAGGTCGAGGAAGTCGAGGGACGGCAGCGCACCGTGCTGCGCCTACACCCGCGGCTGGCCCCGGTCAAGGTCGCCGTCCTCCCGCTCGTCTCCAAGGAGGGGATGCCGGAGAAGGCGCGAGAGATCTTCCAGTCGCTGCGGCGCCGCCTTCCCGCCGAGTTCGACGAGGGCGGCTCGATCGGCAAGCGCTACCGCCGCCAAGACGAGATCGGCACCCCCTGGGGGATCACCGTCGACCACCAGACGATGGAGGACGACACCGTCACCCTGCGCGATCGCGACTCGCTCGAGCAGGTCCGGGTCCCGATCGAGGGGCTCGCCGAGGAGCTGGTGGGACGGCTGGAACAGCCGTGGCGCAGCCCCAAGCTGAGCTAGCAACTCACTCGCTGTTTCGGCGCCCAGGCGAGCAGCACGGCTGTCTACTCAGGCTTAGAACACTCGCCCTGATTGCTTAGAGCATTCGGGAGACGCTCCGCATAGGCTTTCGCCTGGCATGACTGCCGAGAATCAAAACCCGGAAGCCAAAGCTGCCGAGAAGCCAGAGGCATCGGAGGTCGTCGCCGAAGCCATAGCCGCGATGCGAGACGACGCAATCGCATCCGCAGCCGCCGATGCCGTCGAGAGAGCATGGAAGGGCGGAAAGTTCGACGTGGACCGGGCCCTCCAGGAGATTGAGGTTCCCAAAGAGAGCCACGGAGACAAGGCTTGAAGCTCACGCAACTCGAGATTGATGGATTTCGCTGCTTTCGCGAAAAGAAAGTCCTCGCCTTCAAGGAAGGGAGGAGCCTTTGCCTGCTGGCGGAAAACGGTCGCGGCAAGAGCAGCATCGCCGACGCGCTCGAGTTCTGGAGCACCGGCGACGTCGGCTGGACCCACCGCGACGGGGTCGGCTTAGGCGCGCTCATTCACCTCGACCGCAACGATGCCGTAGTAGAGGTTCGGGTCGACGGCGTCGGCGTGGGCAGCCGAAACTTGCGCGGCCGGAAAGCCGGGCCGCTAGTGGCGGGCGCCGGTCCCCTGGCAGTCAATTTCCAGTCAGAACGGCTTCCGATCCTGCCGCATCGGACGATGGCCGGCTTTGTCAACAAGACCGCGAACGACAAGCGGACTGAGCTTCTCGAGGCCCTCGGACTGGAGGAGCTGAGCGATTTTCGCAGAGGCGTCAGAAGCGCGGCCCAGAAATTGAAACGCCTTCAGAAAGAGACCATTCAGCAGCTGCTCGAGGCCGAGCGAGCCTGGCAGGAAGAGCTCCGGAGCGAGGCCCTGCCGACGATTCTGGAGCAGTTGTCGAGGCACGCGCAGCTCGACTCCGACCTAAAAGACGAGGCCGACCTCGCGGGGTGGGCACCGAAGAGCAGCCACCAGCAGCCATCCGGCAACGTTCTCGCCCTCGCGCAGGAGCTCGCCGACGCGGACAAAGCGCTTCGCGAAGCCCCTTTGGATTTGTGGGCGAGCGCGGTAGCCGATCGGGCGGCGGCCGAACAGCGATCCCTCAGCGTCCTCCTAGAGGCAGGACAAGCCGTCGTCCAAAGCTCAGACGAAGACCGGTGTCCCCTTTGCCTGGTCGAGCAGGATCGCGATCAGTTGCTGGAGCAGGTCGTCAAACGGGCGGCCGAGCTCGCGGCCATCACCGAGAAATTCCATAGAGCTGAGGATCAGATCCAGCAGCATCAACTCACCGTGAATCGACTGATCCGAGCCGTCGAGGGATATCTGGCAAGTGGGCATCCGAACCTCAGCGAGGACGAATCGGATCTCGAGCTCTCTCGCAAAGACCTGGCCGACCATGCGAAGGCGCTCGACGTCGCCCGGCGTAACCGCTCGGCCCTACCCGGCGCTCCCCCGGGGATCGGCAAAAAGATCCTCGCCAGGCTCCACCGCGACGCTATCGCCGCACCTGCCGATATCGGGCCCGCGATGCTGCAGCTTTCGAAGCTGAAGGGCCAGCTGGAGACCATGACGCGCGCGAGAGCCTTGGCCGTAGAGACCAACGGGAAGCTAGATGCGGCCGAGGCGGCGGCGGACATCGCCGACGAAACGGTGGAGAGAGCGGTGCAGCTCGCCCTCGATCGAATCAACGAACCACTGGCCGCCTACTACGGGCTACTCGTCGGCCAGTCGGTCTACTCGGATCTGCAACTGACCTACACCGAAGGCCGGGCCGGAGGGATCGAGTTCGAGTTCAAATGGGATGGCAGGCACCACGTGCGGCCGCCGCAGAAGATCATGTCCGAATCAGAGCTCAACGCACTCGGCTTGGCCCTGTTCCTCGCCCGCATCAAGACCGATGCTCCCGCCTGGAGGACCATGGTCCTTGACGACGTGATTGCCTCGTTCGATTCCGTTCACCAGACCCGCCTGGTCCGACTCCTGAATGCTGAGTTCGGCGACTGGCAGGTTCTCCTGCTGACGCACGATCGGCAGCTCAGCCAGACCGTCCAAGCCGAGGCCCCCGCATGGCTCCTCGAGAAAGTCACCGCCTGGACGCCGCAGGAAGGTCCCTCCTTCGGCTCCGCCAGCATGCGCACAAGGCTGAAAGAACGGCTGGACGCCGGCGAACCCGCCGAAGAGCTCGGAGGACTCGCACGACAGGCGATGGAGGAAGCCCTCGAGCGCCCGGTGCGAAAGTTGGGACTGAAGATCAGACACGATCCCAATAACGTCTATTCGGCCGACGAGTATCGGCGAGCGCTCGTCGACGGCCTAGCTGACGGGGGGTTTCCCAGGGCGGAAGACAGCATCCTCAATCAGCTTCGAACTGACGGCTCGACCTCGAATCGAGCCTGCCACTTTCGAGACCACGAGCCAAGCGTCAGCGAGCAGGATCTGCGGGTGCTGCTCGAAGACCTGGAGGCACTCGACCAGCTCTTCCACTGCGACAATTGCGAAAAAAAGGTGTGGCAGGTTCCCCACAAAGGATCAAGTCGGTGCCAGTGCCAGTGCGGCGAACTGTCATGTGCCTGAGAGATCGCCTGGCGCTCGTCGCCGTACGCCACCAGGCATCGTAGAAATGGTCGAGATGCGTCCAGCACTCCGGGAGACCGGCTAGTGTCGCCCGACACGCTCGTCCCTTCAGAATGGAGAACCGATGGCCTACGAGATGAAGATCCGCGGCAGCCAGGAAGAGGTGAAGGTCCGCAACCCGTGGGCCGTCGCCCTGCTGCCGATCGTCACCCTCGGCATCTACCACCTGGTCTGGTGGTACAAGATCAACAAGGAGCTGAAGGCCTACGGCGAAGCGAAGGGCTACGACCTTGGGCAGAACCCGACCAACTCCCTGCTGGCGCTGTTCCCGGGGGGCATCATCGTGATCCCGGCGCTGGTCACCTACTGGCGCGGCACCAAGCGGGTCATGGCGGCGGCGAAAATAGCCGGGCGGGAGCCGCCGAACGGCTGGATCGCCCTGCTGCTCTACCTCTTCCTCGCTCCCGCCATGTGGGCCTACCTTCAGGTCTCGCTGAACCACGTCTGGGAGGCCGAGGCCGAGCCGCTGCCCGGCCACGAGCCCCCGCCCGCGACGGACCCGATGCCGCCGCGGATGCCCTCCGACCAGTAGCCGCTAAGCGCCCTGGGTCAGGCCGATCAGGTGCCCCTCGGGGTCCCGGAACTGGCCCAGGGTGACTTGCTCCATGATCGTCTCGGGGCCCATCACCCGGATGCCGCCGAGGCTCTCGGCCTTGGCCAGGGCCGCCTCGACGTCAGGTACCTCGACGTAGAAGGTGACGTGTCCCTCGTAGCCCTCGGGGCCTTGGCCGATCCCGCCGGGGATCCCTTTGCCCTGCGAGCCCTCCTCCGCCTCGACCAGGGCGTAGTTCATCGGGTTGTCGGCGTTCATCTTCCAGTCGAACATCTCCCGGTAGTAGCTCTGCAGCTTGGCGCCGTCTTTACCGACGACCTCGAAGTGCACGACTGCCTGTCCCATCTCGCTCTCCTTTATCTCGGGGCCATGAATGCCAACACCTGCTCGGCGTCGGCCTCCAGCGCCGCGCCGTCCTTCTTGGTGACCTGCTCAAGGGGCTCGATCGTAACCTTGCCGCCGGCAAGCCTCCACACAGCGACCGCGCGGCCGCCGACCAGGGCGAAGGGGCGAAAGAGGCCGTTCGTCGTGACCAGGCTCCGGTGCCGGCCGACGATCTCCTCGCGCGAGGTCCAGCCGAGCAGCAGCGGGTCGTAGGCGCCGAGCAGGCGCGGCGGCGGCAGCGGCTCGGCGGGAGGGCGCTTGGCGAGGTCGACGAGTCCATCCTCGCGCCGGCGCAGCTCCGAGGCGATCGCGGCGAGGCCTGCACGGGCGTCGCGCAGCGGCAGGCCGGCCCAGCGGGCGAGGTCGCGCTCGCCTGCCGGGCCGTGCCCGACCAGGTAGCGGCGCGCCAGCTCGGCAAGCGCAACCTCCGGGTCGACCGGCCGCTGCCGCCCCAGCCAGTCACGCGTAAGGACGTAGGCGTGTTCCCGGCCCCTCATCGGTCCGCGCACCGCGATTCCCCGCAGCGTCGCCAGGAAGAGCAGGTGGACCAGCGCCTGACCCTCCGTGCGCACCCCGGCCGAGTCGAGCCGGTCTCGCAGCTCGGCACGGGTCAGCTGACCCTCCTCCGCCAGCGAGCGCTCGATCGTCTCCACGCCCCGCTCGGCCGCTGCCTCGCTTACTCCCTCCTGCCGCAGCCGGCGCCTGCTCGAGGTCATCAGCGGCGGCGTGGTCAACGCGTGCAGCCACGGATAATCCTCGCTGCGGACCAGGTGCAGGGTGCCGCGGTTGAGCCAGGTGATCAGCAGCGCCCGCCCGTCCAGCGCCCGGTCGACGTCGGCTGCGGTGAGGCCGGTGCTGCGGGCGCGGATCGCCAGCCGCGCCCCGCGCGGATCCTGGCCCTGTACAGCCAGCAACCGCTGTGCGATCGCGACGGGGTCGCGCGCCGGCTCACCGGCGAGCCCCTGCGCGGTCAGCCTCTCGGCAATCACCTGTCGGTCGCGGCTCACCGGCTTATCCTGCCCGAGGGGCGCAGCCGAGTCCGGATCGCGTGCAGCTGGTGGTGTGACCGGCAACGTGATGCTGCGACCGGGACGCGGAGCGGCTTCTCGTTCCGTGGTTCCTTATGCCGCTATAGCCGGCAAAAGGAACCACGGGATGGGGACTGCCACTTCACCCTTGACGGCTACCCGGCGCGTCTGATCCGCGGCTACATCGCCTGCCGCCACACAACGTCGATGACGCGAGGCTACGGGCGGTCGTCGACACGGCGAACGTTGCTCGACGCACCATTAGTTGACCGCGATCAGATCGATGACGAAGACCAAGGTCGAGTTCGGGGCGATCGGACCGGCCTGCTGGGAGCCGTAGGCGAGCTCCGGCGGGACGATCAGCTCGCGGCGGCCGCCGACCTTCATCCCCTGGACGCCCTGTTCCCAGCCCTGGATCACTTCTCCCCCGCCGAGCGGGAACGTGAACGGTTCGCCACGGTCCCAGGAGGCGTCGAACTGTTCCCCGCTGCGGTAGTCGACTCCGACGTACTGAACGGTGACTTCGTCCCCCGCCTTGGCGGTGGCGCCGTCGCCCTGGACCAGGTCATGGCTTTCCAGCTTGCGGGGCGGGGCGCCGTTCGGGACCTTGACCTTCGGCTTGGTCAGCGCTGCCGGCGAGCTTTCCGCCACAGTGGAGCCCGAGCTTTCGCCGTTGGTTCCAGAGGACCCGTCGCCTCCCCCGCAACCGACGATCGCCGTCGCCAGGCAGGCCAAAATGATCAAGAGCGTTTTGCGCATTCGCGCATCCTAACCGAGGCCGGACTGAGTTCAGCGTCTGCCCGAGAGCGAGTCCCAGAGGCGGCGCAGTAAGCCACGGCGCCCGCCTCCGTTCTCCATCATGTCGGCGGGGTTGACCCGTACCGAGGCGGGATTGGGGCCCGGCTTCGGCAGCGAGGCGGCCGCCTCGGCGTCGATCTTGAGCACGACTCCGCGTTCGAAGATCTGCCCGACCTCCGGTGCGTCGACGAAGCGGTGCCCGCCCGGGCCGACCACGGTGTCGATGACGATTCCGTCGAACAGGTCGGCCTCCGGCGCCGCGAGCACGCGCACCACTTTGCCGAGGCGCTTGCCGTCACTCGAGAAGACGGGAACGCCAGGCCTCAGGGCCAGGTACGAGATCGGCTCGCCCATATCCTCCATTGCCCGAGCCTAGCGGGACTGCGTCGCAATCCTCGCCCACCCTCATACACTTGCGCGCGGGGAGAACGCGACGCAGAGGGGGACAGATGGGACTGAACCTGGCATCGATCGTCACCGAGGGCGCCGAGCGCTCGCCGCAGGCTGTCGCCATACGCCTCGGCGAGGTCGAGCTCACCTACGCCGACCTCGATGACCGCAGCGCCCGCCTGGCGACGCTGCTCGGCGAGCAAGGGGTCGAGCCAGGCGACCGCGTCGGAGTGATGCTGCCAAACGTTCCCGAGTTCCCGATCGCCTACTACGGCGTGCTGCGCGCCGGCGCCATCGTGGTGCCGATGAACGTGCTGCTGAAGCGGCGCGAGATCGCCTTCTACCTGGAGGACTCCGGGACGAGGCTGCTGCTCGCCTGGCACGGCTTCGCCGCCGAGGCCGGGGACGGCGCCGCCGACGCCGGTGCGGAGTTGATCGACGTCGAGCCGGCGGCGTTCGCCGAGCTGCTGGCGGGCCACGAGCCGACGCCGGGCCTCGCCGACAGCGACGAGGAGGACACCGCGGTGATCCTCTACACCTCGGGGACGACCGGCAAACCGAAGGGCGCCGAGCTGACCCACTTCAACCTCGACCGCAACGCCGACGTCGCCGGTCGGACCACCTGCGAGATCGACCAAGGCGACGTCGTCCTCGGCTCGCTGCCGCTCTTCCACTCCTTCGGCCAGACGGTGAGCATGAACGCCTCGCTGAAGGTCGGCGCCACGTTGACGATGCTGCCGAAATTCGACCCGGCCGAAGCGCTCGAGACGATGCAGCGCGACCGCGTCACCCACTTCTACGGGGTGCCGACGATGTACGGGGCGCTGCTCTACCACCCAGGCCGCCAGGACTACGACACCTCCTCCCTGCGCAGCTGCATCACTGGCGGCGCCTCGATGCCCGTCGAGGTCCTGCGCGGCTTCGAGGAGGCGTTCGGCTGCATCGTGCTCGAGGGGTACGGGCTCTCGGAGACCTCCCCCGTCTCCAGCTCCAACCACCCCGGCCGCGAGCGCAAGCCCGGTTCGATCGGCACTCCGCTCGAAGACGTCGAGATGCGGCTGGTCGACGAGGACGACAACCCCGTCCCGCAGGGCGAGATCGGCGAGATCGTGATCCGCGGCCACAACATCATGAAGGGCTACTGGCAGCGCCCGGACGCGACCGCGGAGGCGATGCGCGGCGGCTGGTTCCACAGCGGCGACATGGCGCGGATGGACGAGGAGGGCTACTTCTTCATCGTCGATCGCAAGAAGGACCTGATCATCCGCGGCGGCTACAACGTCTACCCGCGCGAGGTCGAGGAGGTTCTCTACGAGCACCCGAAGATCCGCGAAGCGGCGGTCGTCGGACTCCCCCACGACGAGTGGGGCGAGGAGATCGGCGCCGCCGTCGTCCTCCACGACGGCGAGCAGCTGGCGCCCGAGGAGGTGAGCGAGTACGTCAAGGAGCGGATCGCCGCCTACAAGTACCCGCGCGTGGTGTGGTTCCTCGCGGAGCTGCCGAAAGGACCGACCGGCAAGATCCTCAAGCGCGAGATCGAGGCTCCCGCCTAACTCTGTCGCATTTTCGTCGAGTACTCAGAGTTTTCCCAGTAGCGTTGGGCCTTCGGGAGGGGGCGCCATGTGAGTTGCCCCTTCACACATTCGCAAGAAGGGGAAAAACCATGCTCAAGAAGAGACTGACTGCGCTCGCATCCGCGATCGCGATCTGCATCACCGGGGCGGCGGTGGCGCCGGCCAGCTCGCTGGCGCAGGATCCGATCCTGTTCGTGCACGGCTACTCGGAGAGCGCATCGCTCTGGAACACGATGATCTCGAGGTTCGAAAAAGACGGCTACCCGTCCTCGTACCTCAGCGCCTACAGCTACAACACCTCGCAGTCGAACAAGGTCGACGCGGAAAAAGAAGTCAAATCCCACGTCGAAAGCCTGCTCAAAGCGACCGGCGCGACCAAGGTCGACATCATCGGCCACTCGATGGGCAGCCTCAACACCCGCTGGTACATCAAGTTCCTCGGCGGCGAATCCAAGGTTGACGACTGGGTCTCCCTCGGCGGTCCCAACCACGGCACCGAAACGGCCAATCTCTGCCCCAGCACCTCCTGCGTGGAGATGCGGGTCGGCTCCACGTTCCTCAAAGAACTGAACGCCGGAGACGAGACGCCGGGCACGGTCAGCTACGGCACCTGGTGGTCGCCGTGCGACGAAATCATCAACCCCGACTCGAGCGTCGCCCTCAGCGGCGCGACCAACACCAAAACCGCGTGCTTGTCGCACGCGGCCCTGACGACGGACGAAACGGTCTACACCCAGGTCCGCGAATTCGTCAAATAGCACCCGCCCGCGCGATCCTGGCTGCCCAGCCAGGATCGCGCTAGGCTCCACGACGCCATGCAACATCAAAAGGAGAAGAGATGAGCGTCGCCTCCCAGAGCCTGATGGACAACGTCACCTACGAGGACCTCTACCACCGCTGGGAGCAGGGCAACTGGAGCGCCTACGACATCGACTTCTCCGGCGACCGCGCCGGCTGGGAGTCGCTCAGCGAGATCCAGCGGCGCTCGGCGATGTGGATCTACTCGATGTTCTTCTACGGCGAGGACCGGGTCGCCGACACCCTCGCCCCCTACATCACCGCCGCGCCGACTGAGGAGCAGTCCTACTTCCTCGCCACCCAGCAGGTCGACGAGGTCCGCCACTCGGTCTTCTTCCACCGCTTCTTCAAGGAGGTGATCGGCATCGGCGGCGACACCCTGCAGGCCACCCTCGCCTCCACCCTCCCCCAGCTCAACTGGGGCTACCGCGGGGTCTTCGATCGCCTCGACGTGATGGCAGAGGAACTGCGCAAGGACCGCTCGCTGCCGAAGTACGCGCAGGCGATCACGCTCTACCACCTGATCGTCGAGGGCAGCCTGGCCCAGCCGGGGCAGCACTTCATCGAGGACTTCTTCGCCTCCGGTGAGGCGATGCCGGGCTTCAGCTCCGGGATGGCGAACGTCTCCCGCGACGAGCAGCGCCACATCGGCTTCGGCGTCAAAGTCCTCTCCGAGCTGCTGGCCGAGGGGCGCCCGGGCGCCGAGGAGAACCGGGCGGCGGTGGTCGAGCTGCTGCGCGAAACCCTGCCCTACGGCCCCGCCGTCTTCTCGCCGCCCAACCTCGACCGCGAATACACCGAGTGCTACGGCTTCTCGCTCGAGGACATCTTCGCCTTCGGGCTGAAACTGATCCGCCAGCGCTGGCGGACGATCGGGTTCCCGACCGAGGAAATGCCGCCGGGCGTCTTCCCCTTCGATCCCGATGCCTCCGAGGAGGACGTCGCCAAGCGCCAGGTGCAGCTGATGATGGCCGGCATCATCGGCGCGCCGGACGGCCCCAAGCCCGACGCCTCGCCGGAGCTGCAGCGCCTCTACTTCGACCTGATCAGCCGCGTCGCCGACCCCAGCGCGGCGAACGGATCGCCGTTCGTCCTGCAGTGGCGCTTCTCCGACGCGGACCCCTGGCACCTCGTCCTCGACAACGGCTCGACCCGGGCCGAGCCGGGGGAGGCGCCGAACCCGAACGTCACGATCGAGTCCAGCTGGGCGGACTGGATTGCCTCCGGCAAACCCGACGCCAACCGGCTGAAGATGCTGCTGCAGCGCCGCATCCGCCCTCGCGGCAAGGTGCGTGAGGTGGCGCGGTTGCGCAAAGTCTTCAAATAGCGACCAGAGGCGCAATGCCCCAGGGACCTGGTGTTGCGGAGGAGGGATGTCGGTACCCCTCCCCGGAAACTGAAGCACCTCGCTTCGCTCGGAGCTGATGGAGAGCGCGAGCTTCGCTCGCGCAGGAGACAGATTGCATATCGCGGGGACGTTCCCGGGGAGGGGTACCGACATCCCTCCATCGAAAGCAAGCTCCTGCGGACGCCGTCCCGCGGCAGCTTGCAGAGAGTTCGCGGGCTTCATTCCTTGCAAGCTCTCGAAGGCAGGGGCGCCGTCGCTTTTCACCAAAGCTTCCGAACCTCGGGCCGTCCCGGGGCTACGTGTCGGTGAGGGGTCTGGTCGCCCTCCGGGCGAATGTCGCGAAGCGGCGGAAATGCAATCCGATATCTGCGCGCCATAGGCGCGCTCCTTCTGGGGGAGCTGCACGCGAAGCGTGCGCGACTGAATTCGCCCGGAGGGCGACCAGACCCCTCCCTGGCAACGCTCAGTCCCGCGACCGACCCGCGCTCAGGAAATTGGCGGCCGGCGGTCGGCCCAGGGCCGCTCTGACTCGATCTGAGCCGCGAGCGATAGGAGCGTCCACTCGTCACCAGGGCGAGCGATGATCTGGACCGAGAGCGGCATCCCGTCGGCGGCAAAGCCGGCCGGGACCGCCATCGCCGGGTTGCCGAGGTGGTTCCAGGGCGCGCAGTAGGGATAGAAGCGGCTCATCCCCATGGACGTGCTGAGGGCACCGCGGCCCTCCCAGCGCCTTACCGGCAATGCCGTCCCCCCCATCACCGGGGTCATCAACAGATCGTTGGACTCGAAGATGGAGTTGACGCGGGCGGCATCCGCCTCGCGGGCCCTCAACGCCTGCTGGAAGAGCTTCTCGGGGATCAGCCGACCCATCCGCGCGAAGCCCCTGGTGCGGCGTTCGAGCCGCCTGGGCTCCGGCACTTTGGCGAAGTCTTCGGCCGTGCCGCGCAGGTAGCGCGACATGATGTTGTTGCCGATCATTCCCCAGTCGGGATCTCGCCGAGCGGTCTCGTGGCCGAGCGAGCGCAGCGTCTCGGCCATCTCGGCGACCGCCCCCCTGACGACGTCGTCGACGGTCGGCGGCGCGGCGGCACGTGGTGCTGTGCTGGAGAAGGCGATTCGCAGCTTCCCGGGGGGCGTCTTCGCCGCCTCGACGAAGGGCCGGTCCGGGGCGGCGGGGGCGCCGGACTCACGTGAGCCGCCGCTGACGACGTCCAACCAAAGAGCGGTGTCGAGCACGGTGCGGCTGACGCAGCCATTGACAGAGAGCCCGTTCCAATGCTCCAAGTCGGGGTCGAGCGGGACGCGGCCGCGCTGCGGCTTGAGGCCGAAGAGGCCGCACGAGGAGGCCGGGATCCGGATCGAGCCCGCGCCGTCGGAGGCCGAGGCGATCGGGACCAGTCCGGCGGCGACAGCGGCCGCCGATCCCCCGCTGGAACCGCCCGGCGTCCGCTGAGGATTCCACGGGTTGCGGGTGACGCCCCAGGTGGCGGACTCGGTGAAGCCGCAGATCGCCAGCTCCGGCAGCAGCGTCTTGCCGACCACGATCGCGCCCGCCTCGCGCAGGCGCCTGACCATCTCCGAATCGGCGCCGGCCGGCTCCGGGAAGCCGTCGGTGCCGTGGGTGGTCAGCTCGCCGGAGAGGTCGGTCGAGTCCTTGAGTGCGATCGGGACGCCCAGCAGCGGCCGCTCGTCGCCCCCCTTCAAGCGGGCCTCCGCCTGCTCGGCTTCCAGCATCGCCCGCTCGCCGAGGACGACGCGGAAGGAGTTCAGCTGCGGGTCGAGCCGCTCGATCCGCTCCAGATGCAGACGCACGAGCTCGGTCGGAGAGATCTCCCCCGCTCGCACCATCTCCGCCTGCCGGGCCGCCCCCGCAAACGCAATCTCCTCGCCGGCCACGCCGCGAGTCTATTGGTCGATGGGGCCTGTTTCCCGTCTATGTCAGGGGACGATCGGCCCGTCGACGGCGGTTCAGGCTTCGGCGGGTTCGGGATCGCCGCCGCCCTCGAAGCTGAGGTCTGGCAGGGCGCGGTCGAGCCAGGCGGGCATCCACCAGTTCCAGGAGCCCATCAGCTTCATCGCCGCGGGGACGAGGATCAATCGCACCAGCGTCGCGTCGAGGGCGATCGCCACCGCGCAGCCGAGGCCGAGCTCCTTGATCGAGGGCACGCCGGTGAGGACGAAGACGGCGAAGACCGCCGACATGATCAGTGCCGCCGAGGAGATCGTGCGGGCGCTCGAGGAGAGGCCCTCGGCAATGGCGCGCTCGTTGTCGCCGTGGCGCATGTAGCGCTCGCGGATCCGCGACATCAGGAAGACCTCGTAGTCCATCGAGAGACCGAAGACGACGGCGAAGATCAGCGGCACGTTGATCGTGTCCAGCGCCCCCTGGCTTTCGAAGCCGAGAAAGCCGTCGAACCAGCCCCATTGGAAGATCACGACGAGGACCCCGAAGGCCGCCCCGATCGAGAGCAGGTTCATCACCACCGCCTTCAGCGGCAGCAGCAGCGAGCGCAGCAGCACCATCAGCACCATGTAGCTCAGCGCCAGCACGAAGAGGAGGATCTTCCACATCGAGCCGCCGATCTGGCCGCGGAGGTCGTGGGTGCGGGCGGTCTCGCCGCCGACGCTGACCGTCGCGATCCTGTCCAGCGTCGCCGCGGGGATGATCGTGTCGCGCAGCCGCTGGACCAGGGCGGTGGCGGCGTCGGACTCGCTCGGGGCGCCGGGCGTGGCCTGGATCAGGACGCTGCCGCCGGAGTAGGCCGGCGGCGCGACCGAGGCGACGCCGGGCGTTTCCTCCAGCGTGCCGACGAATCGACCCACCGCGCGGCGCTCCCCGGCTCCCGGTTCGCCGCCGAAGGCGGCCACGATCTGCACCGGGTCGGTGCCGCCCCCGAGCTGCGCGGAGGCAAGTTCGTTGCCGACCCGGACGTCACTGTTCTTGGGGAACTGCGCGAGCGCCTCGGTGCCGGTTTCGATCGAGAGCACCGGGCCGGCGAGGAGGAGAAGCACGGCCGCGACGCCGATCACGGCGGCCCACGGCCGTGCCATCACCCTCCTCGTCCACTCCTCCCAAAAACGGCTGCCGCGACTCGAGCTCGGCTGTGGCTCGACCGGCGGACGCCGCAGCACCCGGCGCTTGAATAAACGCTCGCCGCGCCCCACGATCCCGCCCGGCAGGACGCGGTCGCCGAGCAGCGCGATCAGCGCCGGCAGCAGGGTGGTCGCGGTGAGGATCGAGACGGCGACCACGGTCATCGCCCCGAGCGCCATCGACCGCAGCGCCTGGTTGTCGACCATCCACAGCCCGGCGAGGGAGATGATTACGGCCAGCCCGGAGAAGGTGACGGCGAGCCCGGAGGTGGACAGCGCTCGCGAGCGCGCCTCGCGCTTGGGCCGACCGGCCTCGCGCTCCTCCCGATAGCGGGCGAGGATGAACAGCGAGTAGTCGACCGCGACCCCGATCCCGATCATCGAGGCCATGTTGGTGACGAAGACCGAGGTCTCCATCTGCAGCGAGATGAAGTAGATCAGGGCGCCGGTGACGAGGACGCTGACGAAGCCGAGCGCCAGCGGCAGCGCCGCCGCCGCCAGGGAGCCGAAGACGACGAGAAGGATGAGGGCGACGATCGGGAAGCCGCTCGCCTCGGCCTTCGAGAGGTCTTGCTTGGAGATCTCCTGCATCCCGGCCCAGATGGTCGGCTGCCCGACGAGGTAGGGAGTGACGGCGCCGTCGGCGCTGCCTGGACCGAGGTCTTCCCGCAGGGTCGTGGCCGAGTCGATCAGCTGGTCGGAGGACTCGCTGCTGCGCAGCGGCAGCATCGCGACGTCGCCGCTCGCGAGCTCGACCCGCGCCTGGCGGGCAGCCGCCGGCGTCAACGTCACCTCGTCCAGCGTCGCCACCTTGCGGCGGACCCGATCGACCGCGGCTCCGCGCTCGGCGGCGCCGGCCCCGCTCGACGCCTTCAGCACCACCGCGATCCCGTCCGCCTGCGAGCCGAAGTTGCGCTGCAGTTCTTCGCTCACCCGGTTCGACTGACTTCCCGGGACGTCGAAGCCCCCTCCGGTCAGGTGCTCGGTCTGTTTGGCGGCGAAGGGCAGCGCCAGGAGGACGATCACGAGCCAGGCGGCGGCGACCCAGCGGCGCCGGCGCCCGAGAAAGCCCGCAAGTCGATTCATCGAGTCGCGCATCAGTAGGGCGAACCTCTCGCACCTGCCCTCGCCTGGTCTGTGCGTGCTGTCACTCCGTGAGCGGCATCACGCCCGTGGGGCGCCGGGGCTACTCGGAGACGAGCAGGTACCGCGCGGAGGCGGCGCCGGCGGCGAGGGCGGTGCTGTTGTCGCGCGCCGGGTCCGAGAGCGCCTGCAGCGCGAAGCCGTCCCCGACCGCGAACAGATAGGAGACCAGCGCCTCGGCGTCGAAGCGCAGGCTGAGCACGCCCTCGTTCTCCTTCGCCCGCAGCACCTCGGCGACGTGGGAGCGGGTGCGCTCGAACAGCTGGCCGACCTCGCGCTGGATGTCGGGGTTGCGGCGGCCGGCGCTGAACAGCTCGTAGAGCAGCAGGAAGAAGCCGGGTTCGTTCTCGATCATGTCGGTGAGGCTGGAGACGAGGACGTCGAGGACGTCGTCGGCGGTCTTCGCCCGACCGAGCATCTCGTCGAGCCGGGCGACGCGCAGCTCGGCGTCGCGGCGGACCACCTCGACCAGCAGCCGCTCCTTGGTCCCGAAGTAGTAGTGGAGAAGGCCGCGGCTGACCCCGGCCTCGCGGGCCACGTGCTCGAAGGTCGAGCCGGCGGCCCCGCGCTGGGCGACGCTGTTGCGCATCGCGTCGACGATGCGCTTGGCCTTGTCGCCGCTGAGCTCGCGCTCTTTGGTTGCTGCCTCCATCTAGGCCAGTCTAGGAGAGCGGCGGGCGGCGCAGCCGCCCATCTGTCGCTCTAGGACCCGTTGACGGCGCTGGTGCTGGTGTACTCGAACTCCTCTTCGGCTCCGAAAAGGGTGTCGAGCACGGTCTTGCGCGCGTCCTCGCTGAAGACCAGCGCGAGCGCGCCGGCGACCAGCGCGAAGAGGATCAGGCGGCCGAGCTTGCTCCTGCGCTTCTTCGGCTTCTGCAGGCGCTCGGAGGCCTCGCGCAGGCTCTCGGCGGCCTTGCGCAGTTCCTTCTGCACCTTCTTGTCGCTGGTCACCGCCTTGACCGTGCTCTTGCCGTTGCCGGTCGCGCGCCCGTAGGCGGTCCTGGCCGACTCGAAGGCGTCACGCAGGCTCTCGCGCAGGTCGTCGTCCTCGATCAAGCGCTGCACGTAGGGGTTCTCCCGCGCGGCCGCGTAAAGGTCTCCGGCGCGGTCCGCCGTCTGACTCGCCTTCTTGGTCTTCGACATTCCCTCTCACTCCCTCGCTCGTCTGCAGTTGGCTAGGGAGGATATACCCGAAGTTCACAGCCGCTATCCGGTGGGGTCAGCGCGGGCCGACTCCGTCCAAGAGGACGCCGTTGGTTCGGAAGTTGAGCTGGGTCTGTCGCACGGTCCGCAGCCGCAGCGGCGCCAGCCCGGGGCCGCGAATCCGGTAGCGCCTGATCGAGAGCCTGCCGGTGTCTTCGTAGGAGGTCTGGCGAAAGCCGGGGCCGAGCAGCTGCTTCGAGGGCGGCGCCGCGGGACCGTCGGAGACGAAGTCGACTTCGTGCACCAGCCAGTCGTACCCCTCGGACGGTTTGACCTGGATCGCGCCGCTCGAGAGGTAGTAGCGCAGCGAGGCCTCGCCGAGGGTCCAGGTGACGGTCGCCCGCGGTGCCTGCGGTTCGCCCAGCCGCTCGGCGACGACGTTCCAGTCCGGCCGCTGCAGACTCGGGTCGACGCTGACCCAGATGCAGAAGGCGAGCGAGTAGGCGAGCAGCCCGGCGGCGATCGCCGCACCGACCCGGCGGGCGGCCGGCAGCGTCAGGCCGATCCCGATCGCGACCAGCAGCGGCACCAGGGCCGGGATCAGGTTGCGGGCCAGCACGTAGTCCTTGCTCGAGGCCGCTATCGCCAGCGCGATCGGGATCACGATCGCGGCGACGCCGACGCTGAGCGGGACCGCGACCGTGCGGCGCTCGTGACGGTTCCCGCGCAGCGCCGCCGGCACCAGACCGGCGACGCAGAGGGCGAGTGGAACCAGGGCCAACTCCGGACGCTCCGGCCGGCCGATGATGTCGGCGGTCTCGCCGGTGACGAAGGTGGCGGCCGCTTCCCAGACCCTGTGGCCGAGGCTGAACTCGCCGATCCATACGGCGTGCCCGTAGGACATCTGGTGGATCGCCAGCGGCGCCAGCAGGGCGCCGGCCAAGCCGACGATCCAGAGCCCGTGAAGGCTCTGGCGGCCGCGCCTGCGGAGCAGCAGAACCACCTCGGCGGCGATCGCGAAGACGGCGAAGTAGTGGGTGCCGAGGGCGAGCGCCGAGGCGATCCCCCAGGCGGTGAAGTCGTGGCGGCGCCCGTGGCGCAGGGCGCGGATGCAGTAGAGCAGCGAGAGGGCGCAGAAGAAGACCAGCAGCGAGTAGGCACGGGCCTCCTGCGAGTACCAGAGCAGCATCGGGTTGACGGCCGCCAGCGCCGCCGCCAGCAGGCCGGCGCGGCGGCCGCGCAGCTCGAACCCGATCAGGAAGACGACCGGGACCGTGGCCACGCCTGCCAGGGCGGAGATCGAGCGCAGCCCGTATTCGCCGGTGCCGGTCAGCTGGGTCCAGATCCAGGCCAGCGCGTAGTAGAGGGGCGGCGCCGACTCGCTGAAGCCGACGGCATCCATCGCGTGCCAGAAGCTGCCGCGGAGGACGCGACTGGCGGTGACGATCTCGTCGTGGTGGTAGGCCTGGACGCCGAGCGTGGCGAAGCGCAGGACCGCGGCGAGGGCGGTCAGCCCGGCGACGATCCAGAAGCAGCGCGAGCGGGCTCGCGCCGCCTCGCTGACCGACTGCCAGAGGGACCCCGGTCCGACCCGGCGAAGAGTTGCGGCCTCCATCGCCTCAGGAGAGGGCGACGTCGAGTGCCTGGGAGACCTCGTCCACGAAGACGAACTCGAGGTCGCCGAGCTCGTGCTTGGGTATCTCCGCGACGTCCCCCTCGTTTCGCTCCGGCACGATCACCCGCTTGATCCCGGCCCTTTGCGCCGCCAGCGACTTCTCCTTCAGCCCGCCGATCGGCAGCACCTGTCCGGTCAGCGTCACCTCGCCCGTCATCGCCACATCGTTGCGCACCGGGCGGCCGCTGACCAGGGACGCGAGGGCGACGGTCATCGCCACCCCGGCCGAGGGCCCGTCCTTGGGCACCGCGCCGGCGGGGACGTGGATGTGGATGTCGTGCTCGGTGAACCAGTCCGCGTCGAGGCCGGGGGCGAACTGCTGCCAATGGCCGCGGACCCAGGAGAGCGCGGCCTGCGCCGACTCTTTCATCACGTCGCCGAGCTGCCCGGTGATCGTCAATTTGCCGCCCCCGGGCATCGCCGTCGCCTCGATGAAAAGCACGTCGCCTCCGGTCGGGGTCCAGGCGAGGCCGGTGGCGACGCCGGGAACCTTGGTGCGCCGACGCTGCTCGGCGAAGACGCGGCGCCGGCCGAGCAGCTGCCGCACCCGTTTGGCCGAGATCCTGACCTTCGCTTTCACCTTGCCTTCGGCGACTTCGCGGGCGACTTTGCGGCAGATGGTGCCGATCTGGCGCTCGAGGTTGCGGACGCCCGCCTCGCGGGTGTACTCCTCGATGATCGCGGTCAGCGCCGCGTCGGAGAACTCGATCTGGGAGGGCTTGAGGCCGTTGGCCTCGATCTGGCGGGCGACCAGATAACGGCGGGCGATGTGTTTCTTCTCCTCCACCGTGTACCCGGCGAGTTCGATCGTCTCCATCCGGTCCAGCAGTGGGCCCGGGATCGTGTCGAGGATGTTGGCGGTGGCGATGAAGACGACGTCGGAGAGGTCGAACTCGAGGTCGATGTAGTGGTCGCGGAAGCTGTCGTTCTGGGCCGGGTCGAGGACCTCCAGCATCGCCGAGGCGGGGTCGCCGCGGAAGTCGGCGCCCATCTTGTCGATCTCGTCGATCATGAAGACGGGGTTGCGGGAGCCGGCGTCCCGCAGGGCGCGGATGATCGTTCCCGGCTGGGCGCCGATGTAGGTGCGGCGGTGGCCGCGGATCTCGGCCTCGTCGCGGACCCCGCCGACCGAGATCCGCTCGAATTTGCGGCCCAGCGCCTTCGCGATCGAGCGGCCGAGACTCGTCTTGCCCACCCCCGGCGGGCCGACGAAGCAGAGGATCGGGCCGGGCGACTTCGGGTTCAGCTTGCGCACCGCCAGGTACTCGAGGATGCGGTCCTTGACTTTTTCGAGGTCGTAGTGGTCGGCATCGAGCACCTCGCGGGCGTGGCCGATGTCGAGGTTGTCCTCGGTCTCCACCGACCAGGGCAGTTCCACAAGCCACTCCAGATAGGTGCGGATGACACCGTGCTCGGCGGCCGCCGGCGGCAGTTTCGCCAGCCGCGAGAGCTCCCGCTCGGCGGCTTTAGCGGCATGCTCCGGCAGCTCGGCTTCCTCGATCCGCTCGCGCAGTTCGTTCACTTCGGCCTGCTGCTCGTCCTCTTCCCCGAGCTCGGACTGGATCGCTTTCATCTGCTGACGCAGGAAGAACTCGCGCTGGCCTTTGTCGATCTCGGACTGGACCTGGCTCTGGATCTGACTGCCCAGCTGCACCACCTCGAGCTCACGGGCGAGGATCTGCGAGAGATGGCGCAGGCGTTTGGCGACGTCGACCTCTTCCAGCAGCTGTTGCTTCTCGGCGCTCGGGATCCGCAGCGAGCCGGCGATCAGGTGGCTGAGCGCCGAGGGGTCGTCGATGTTGGCGACCGCCTGCCGCAGCTCCTCCGGCAGGTAGGGAATCTGCTCGACGATCTCCGAGAAGGTGCGCCTGACGTTGCGGGTCAACGCCTCCAGCTCGGAGCTCGGCTCGCTGACGTCGGGCAGCGGGCTGATCCGGGCGACCATGTACGGCTGCTCGGCGATGTAGTCGCCGAGTTTGATCCGTTGCGTCCCCTGCACGAGGATCCGCACCGAGCCGTCGGGAACCTTGACCATGCGGGCGACGACGCCGACGACGCCGATGTCATAGAGGTCCTCGGGCCCGGGCTCCTCTTTTTTCGGATCGCGCGAGGCGACCATCGCCATCATCCGGTTGGACCCCAGCACGTCGTTGACGAGCTGGATCGAGCGCTCCTGACCGACGGCGAGCGGGGTCAGGGTTTCGGGGAAGGTGACGGTGTCGCGAAGCGGCAGCACCGGCAGCGCCTCGGGCAGCGGCTGGCCGGCGCGAATCGCGTCCTCCGCCTCGAGCGGGGAGTCGACCACCTCGAGGACGGGGGCTCCCTCCATCAGCTGCGGCCGATCGGGACCCGGCGGGTGGTCTCTTCGGGGTCGCGCAGCGGCAGGTCGATCCGCAGCACTCCGTCCTCATAGGTCGCGGTGGCCCGGTCCGCGTCGACCTCGACGGTCAGCTCGACGACGCGGCGGAAGGGGCCGGAGGGAATCTCGACCTGCTGGTAGACGCGCCCCTGCGTCTCTTGCAGCTGCCGTTCGCCGATGATCGCCAGGTGGCGGCCGCTGACTTCGATCCCGACCTCGCCGAGGGCGACGCCGGCGAGGTCGACCTTGACAACGGCCCGCTGCGGTTCGCCGCAGTAGTAGACGTCGACGTTGGGCGAGAAGCCCGAGCTGCGGCGGGTGACGTAGCGGGTGCGGCTCCAAGCGAAGAGATCGTGCTCGGGCATCGTCAAAACCTTAGCCAGGCCGGGCCGCCCGCGGTGGGCTACGCGGCGCGCGAGGCCCAGCGCGGCGCCCGCATCAGCAGCACCGGCTGACGAGGCGGGACGAGGCCCTCGGGCCGGTCCGGCCGGAAGGTTGAGCAGGGCTCGTTCAACTCCAGCGCGCAGAGGAGGTTCTTGTGGAAGTAGCACTCCTCGCAGGTGGGTGGCTTGGGTTTGCGGGGCATCGCGGCGCGCATCTTGGCAGTGTCGTCAGGGGAGTGCCGGGAGCAAACCCGCAAATCGGCACGTCTTTGAAACAGCTTCGTCACAACATGCCCGCGTCTTGCGGGGGTGCTGGGTGGCGGCGCTAATATTCGGCCAGATGGAGGCTCACCACCGCACGGAGAAGCTGCAGGCTTCTCCCCCGCTTTTCAAGAGCGAATTCCTCAACTTCTTCTCCCGCGTGCACCCCTCCGTGCCGGCCGTCATCTTCCTGCCGGTGGCGATCGCGACGGAGTGGCTGGGGGCCGATCGGGGCTATGCGGCCTGGCAGCTGTTGCTGCTGACGCTGGCCGGCGTCGGGGTCTGGACCTTGACCGAGTACTGGCTGCATCGGCTCGTCTTCCACTGGGAGCCCGACAACGCCTTCGGCCGCCGCATGCACTTCATCATCCACGGGATCCACCACGATCATCCCAACGACAAGATGCGGCTGGTGATGCCGCCGTCGGTCTCGATCCCGCTGGCGGCGCTGTTCTTCGCCGGCTACTGGCTGATCCTCGGCAACGCGGCGTTCCCCCTCTTCGCCGGCTTCATCCTCGGCTACCTCTTCCACGACTACACGCACTACTACGTGCACCATTTCGTCCCCAAGTCGAAGTTCGGCAAGCGGTTGCGCGAGCACCACATGCGCCACCATTTCCAGGATCACCGCTACGGCTACGGGGTCTCGTCCCCTCTGTGGGACCTCTTCTTCCGCACGCTGCCCCGGAAACGCAGCACTCGTCGCTAAGCCCCTCCGTGGGGAAGGGTCGGGTGTCCCTCCCCATGAAGCCGTCGCGCAGCTGGGGCGTCGGCCTGGGCGCGGTTTGTCTGTCCTTGAGCTTCCTGGGGAGGGACACCCGACCCTTCCGACGGAACCGCTTCCGCGGCGCTGAGGTACGTGGCTTCGAGCCGCTGAAGCCTCCGAAGGACGGAAGCTTCCCGCGAAGCGGCGATCTCGAACGGCAGCTTTCGCGAAAGCTTCCGAACCCTGGGCCGCTCCGCAAGCTCGCGGCGTGGCGGCCTCGGTCAGAGGGCCTGGTGCCACTCCGAATGAAGCTCACGGACAAGCCTTCCGAATCGCCGCCGGCGCCCCAGCTGCGCGACGGCTTCAGGCGGAGTGGCACCAGGCCCTCTAGCCGCCCCCTGCCCGCAGCGCGAGCTCCAGCTCGAACCGCGCATCAGGATCGTCCAGCTGCTCGCCGATCAGCTCCCGCAGGCGGGCGATGCGGTAGCGGGCGGTTTGGGGATGGACGTGCATCTCCGCCGCCATCGCCACCGCGTTGCCGTTGTGGCGGACGTGGGCGAGGGCGGTCTCGCGCATCCGGGATCTGGCTTTATCGGTGAGGTCGGCCAGGGGGCGCAGGCGCTTGGCGGCGATCCGGTTCGCCAGCGAGCGGCCCTCGAAGACCAGCAGCTCGGCGAGGTGATCGTCGACGCGGAGCAGGCCCGCGGGCGCCACGATTGCCGCCGCCGCGGCGCGGAGAAGAGACAGCGCCAGGGACCAGGACTCGGCGGCGCCGGCAGGCTCGACCGCCGGCCCCAGCGCCAGCGGTCCCTGCCGGGCGGCCCTCTCGAGCGCATCCGCACGGCCCGGCCCCTCGGGGTCGGGGAGCAGAACGCAGCCGACCCCGTCGACCGCCGTCGCCAGCGCCTCCGGCGGCAGTCTTCGCGCGACCGTGCCGAGCTCGGACTCGGCGCAGGCGGCGACGGCGAGGCGCCGCGGCAGCGGCCAGCTCGCGGCCTGGGCGGCGGCCTTGAGGTCGGCAGGGTCCGCCGCGGGACGGCGCAGGAGCAACGCCGTCAGCTCACGGCGACGGCGCCGCCGCCGGTCCTCGACCTCCGCCTGGGCCTCGGCGTAGCCGTCGACCGAGTCCGCCGCGAGCTCGTCGATGTAGGCGAAGATCGCCTCGGCCAGGAGCGTCAGTGGCTCCGGTGCCAGGTTCGCGCGGCGTCCGGCCGCGGCGATCCGCCGCCAGGCGACCCGGGCGCCGATCCGGTACGCCGCCTGAAGCGAGTCGAGCGTCCGGCCCTGCCGCTGCTCGCCGCGGCCGAGCTGGACGTAGACCTCGCGGCCGCGCTCGCGGCCCGCGTCGGGGTCCCGGATCAAGGCGACGAACTGCAGCAGCGCCTCGCCGACCCCCGTGCGGATGCCGCGTCCGAAGTTGCCCTCGAGCGGCCGCTGGTACTCGGGGACCTCGCGGGCGATCGTCGCCAGGATCTCCCCGGTGATCGCCGTCAGCTCGGGCTCGATCAGATCGGCGACCGGCGCCGGCAGCCCTCGCCAAGGCTCTGAATCAAGGCTTTTCGTCATCTAACTGACAACTTTAGCGGCAGGAACTTGGGATGGGCGCTAATACATATCCACAACCTCCGCGTATCTTGGCTCTATGGGCGAGATGACCAGAGTCGAGAAAGGGGCCAACCTCGGCGCCGTGGTCGTTCCCTTCGCGGCCACCCTCACCGCCATCGTCCTCTTCTGGAACAGCCTGGTCAGCCCGGCCGACCTCGTCATCGCCGCGGTCATGTACCTCCTCACCGCGGTCGGGATAACGGTCGGGTTCCATCGCCTCCTAACCCACCGCTCCTTCCAGACCTCGAAGCCACTCGAGTACACATTCGCGATCCTCGGCACGATGGCGGTGCAGGGACCGGTGATCTCCTGGGTCGCGGACCACCGCAAGCACCATGCCCACACCGACGAAGAGGGAGACCCTCACAGTCCCCACGTCGGTCATGACGGTGGTGTCCGCGGGGTGTTCGCGGGCCTCTGGCACGCACACTCCGGTTGGCTGATGTCGACGCAGGGCCGCGCCGACTGGAAGCGTTATGCGCCCGACCTCTACGAGGACCCCGGCATGCGCACCATCAGCCGCCGCTTCGTCGCCCTGATCGTCCTCAGCCTGGCGATCCCGGCGCTGGCGGGCTACATCGTCAGCGGCACCCTCGTCGGCGCCCTCACCGGCCTGCTCTGGGGCGGGCTGGTGCGGATCTTCTTCGTCCACCATGTGACCTGGAGCGTCAATTCCATCTGTCACTTTCTCGGTACTCGCCGGTTTGAAACCGACGATCACTCGACCAACGTGTTCTGGTTGGCCCTTCCATCCCTGGGTGAGTCCTGGCACCACAATCATCACGCCTTCCCGCGCTCGGCCGTTCACGGCCTGAAGAGATGGGAGCCCGATCCCTCGGCATTCATCATCACCGCGCTGGAGAAGTTGGGCCTGGCACGCAACGTGGTCAGGATCTCACCTGAGCGCCAGGCTGAACGGGCTCGCTAGCCACACAGTCACACTCATACCGTTTGGCCAGTCAGCCAGACGTCCAAATGGGCAAGAGTGTTCCTGAGCAAATAGTCACGCCCCCGGCTAGTGTGGGTCTGCCACACTTCGTGTCCCCCTACAGTCTCCATTGGATGGATGGAAAGGAAATCGATGCCCAGCACGACGAACGTACTCGACGAGGCCAGGGAACTCGTCCAGAAGCGACTCGCCGATCTCGACGAGGAGCGTAAGCGCCTCGAGCGCGCCCTGGCCGAGCTAGGCGGCAAAGTCACGCGCCGCTCCCCCGGTCGTCCGCGCGGTAGCTCGAACGCGAAATCCAGCTCCGCCGACACCGGCACCGGCACCGTCGCCCCCCGCCGCCGTCGTCGCCGTCGCGGTGGTACCCGGGCCGATCAGGCCGTCGCTCTGATCGAGAAAGAGCCGGGCATCAGCGCCTCCGACGTCGCCAAACAGATGAAAATCAAGCCCAACTATCTCTACCGGGTCCTTGGCGACCTCGAGAAAGAGGGTCGGGTCAAAAAGCAGGGCCGGCAGTACTACCCCGCCGGCTGAGCTCTCACCCAGTCGCGACTTCACAGAGGCCGGTCCCGTTCGGGGCCGGCCTCTTTTCGTCAGCGCCTAGATCAGGCCCAACTGGCTGACGGCGTCGCGCTCTTCCTGCAGCTCCCTGACGCTGGCGTCGATCCGCTCGCGCGAGAAGGGGGGCACCTCCAGCCCCTGCATGATCGACCACTTGCCGCCCGAGCAGGCGCAGGGATGGCCGCAGACGATCCCCTCGTCGATGCCGTAGGAGCCGTCGGACGGGACCGCCATCGAAACCCAGTCGCCGTCCGCGGTCCCCAGGACCCAGTCACGGACGTGGTCGATCGCCGCGTTGGCCGCCGAGGCGGCGCTGGAGGCTCCGCGAGCCTCGATGATCTCGGCGCCGCGCTTGGCGACTCGGGGGATGAACTCGTCGGCGATCCAGGCTTCGTCGTCGACCGCCTCCCAGGCGGAGCGACCCTCGACCTTGGCGTTGACCAGGTCGGGGTACTGGGTCGTCGAGTGGTTGCCCCAGGCGGTCATGTTGGTGACCGCCGTCACCGGTTTGCCGAGCTTGTTGGCGAGCTGGGAGATCGCCCGGTTGTGGTCGAGGCGCATCATCGCCGTGAAGCGCTCGCGCGGGACGTCGGGCGCGTTCGACATCGCGATCAGGCAGTTGGTGTTGGCGGGGTTGCCGACGACCAGGACTTTGACGTCGTCGGCCGCGCCGGCGTTGATCGCTTCGCCCTGCGGCTTGAAGATGCCGCCGTTGGCCTCGAGCAGGTCGGAGCGCTCCATGCCGGGACCGCGTGGCCGGGCGCCGACCAGGAGGGCGATGTTGGTGCCCTCGAAGGCCTGGTTGACGTCGTCGGTGATGTCGACCCGGCTCAACAGCGGGAAGGCGCAGTCGTCGAGCTCCATCGCGGTGCCCTCGGCTGCCTTGATCGCAGGCGGGATCTCCAACAGGCTCAGCTCGACGGGGGTGTCGGGGCCGAGCATCTGGCCGCTGGCGATCCGGAACAGCAACGCGTAGCCGATCTGGCCGGCGGCGCCGGTGACGGTGACCTTGACGGGGGTGCTCACGGAATCTCTTTCTCCTTGGAGTCGGGTTTGTCTGCGGCGACCGCTGGGGCCATCGCCTGCTGCAGGTTCTCGTCGATCGAGGCCAGGAACTCCTGCGTGGTCTGGTACTCCTGTCCCTCGCCGACGAGCAGCGCGAGGTCTTTGGTCATCTTGCCGCTCTCGACCGTTTCGATGCAGACCCGCTCCAGCGTCTCGGCGAAGTTCGCCACCTCCGGGGTCTCGTCCATGCGGCCACGAGCCTCGAGGCCGCGGGTCCAGGCGAAGATCGAGGCGATCGGGTTGGTGGAAGTCGGTTTGCCTTCCTGATGCATGCGGTAGTGGCGCGTGACCGTGCCGTGCGCGGCCTCGGCCTCGACGGTCTTGCCGTCGGCGCTCATCAGCACGCTCGTCATCAACCCAAGCGAGCCGAAGCCCTGGGCGACGGTGTCGGACTGGACGTCGCCGTCGTAGTTCTTGCAGGCCCAGACGTAGCCGCCTTCCCACTTCAGCGCGGCGGCGACCATGTCGTCGATCAGCCGGTGTTCGTAGCTGATCCCGGCGGCCTCGAAGTCGGCCTTGAACTCGCTCTCGAAGACCTCCGCGAAGATGTCCTTGAAGCGGCCGTCGTAGCGCTTCAGGATCGTGTTCTTGGTCGAGAGGTAGACGGGGTAGCCACGTTCGAGGCCGTAGCGCATCGAGGCCCGGGCGAAGTCGCGGATCGAGTCGTCGAGGTTGTACATCGCCATCGCGATGCCGCCGCCGGGGAACTCGTAGACGTTGAGCTCGACCGGCTCCGAGCCGTCCGTGGGAGCGTAGGTCAGCGTCAGCGTCCCCGCGCCCGGGACGACCATGTCGGTGGCGCGGTACTGGTCGCCGAAGGCATGGCGGCCGATCACGATCGGCTTGGTCCAGTTCGGCACCAGCCGGGGCACGTTGGAGATCACGATCGGCTCGCGGAAGATGACGCCGCCGAGGATGTTGCGGATCGTGCCGTTCGGCGAGCGGTACATCTTCTTCAGGCCGAACTCCTTGACCCGTGCCTCGTCGGGGGTGATCGTCGCGCACTTGACGCCGACGCCGTAGCGCTTGATCGCTTCGGCGGCTTCGACGGTGATCCGGTCTTCGGTGGCGTCGCGGCTCTCGATCCCGAGGTCGTAGTACTTGAGGTCGATATCGAGGTAGGGAAGGATCAGCTGCTCTTTGATGAAGTGCCAGATGATCCGCGTCATCTCGTCGCCGTCGAGCTCGACGACCGGGTTTTTCACCTTGATCTTCGCCACCGGCGGGCGATGCTATCTACCTGGCGGTGCCGGTCGCGGCTCCGACGCGGAAAGCGCTGGAAGTGCCACAATCGATACCGAATGGCAACCGTGGAGCGCCCCAGCTTCGGCAATCACCAGGTGGTGAACCAGCCCACCCCCCTCGTCGACTACGACATCTTCGAGGCCGACGCTCCGCTTGTCGAAGCGGTCCGCCGCGAGGGTGCCGAGTGGGCGCTGGAGCGGATCTCCGCCGTCGGGCGGCTGGCGGGCAGCGAGCGGGTGCTGGAGCTGGGAGCGCAGGCCAACGAGAACCCGCCGAAGCTGCGCACCCACGACCGCTACGGCAACCGCGTCGACACGGTCGACTTCCACCCTTCCTGGCACGAGCTGATGACGATGGCGGTCGAACACGAACTCCACTGCTCCCCCTGGAAGGATCCGCGGCCCGGCGCCCACGTCGCCCGCGGCGCCGCCTTCATGTGCATGTCGCAGGCCGAGGCCGGGATCGGCTGCCCGATCTCGATGACCTACTCGGTGATCCCGGCGCTGCGGACCCAACCCGAGCTGGCGGCCGAGTGGGAGCCGCGCTTCCTCTCCGCCTCCTACGACGGGCGCAACGCGCCGGCGGCGGACAAGACCGGGGCGCTGGCGGGGATGGGGATGACCGAGAAGCAGGGCGGCACCGACGTCCGTGCCAACAGCACGGTCGCGCGCCCTGTCAACGGCGGCGGGCCCGGCGCCGAGTACGAGCTGAGCGGCCACAAGTGGTTCATGTCGGCGCCCCAGTGCGACGCCTTCCTCGTCCTCGCCCAGGCCGACGGTGGCATCTCCTGCTTCCTCTTCCCGCGCTGGACGCCGGACGGCGAGCGCAACCGCTTCCGCCTGCAGCGGCTGAAGGACAAGCTCGGCAACCGCTCCAACGCCTCCAGCGAGATCGAGTTCGACTCGGCGTCGGCCTGGCTGGTCGGCGAGGAGGGCGCCGGGGTGCGGACGATCATCGAGATGGTCAACCACACCCGGCTCGACTGCGTGATGGGCGGGGCGACGGGGATGCGGGCCGGCGTCGCCCAGGCGATCCACCACGCCTCGCAGCGCTCTGTCTTCGGCCGCGTCCTGAGCGAGCAGCCGCTGATGCAGAACGTGCTCGCCGACCTCTGCGTCGAGTCGGAGGCGGCGACGATCTCGGCGATGCGCCTGGCCCGCGCCTACGACGAAGCGCTGGCGGGCGACGAAGAGGCGCAGAACCTGAAGCGGGTCGCCAACGCGGTGCTCAAGTACTGGATCTGCAAGCGGGCGCCGATGCACGCCGGCGAGGCGCTCGAGTGCCTCGGCGGCAACGGCTACGTCGAGGAGTCGGGGATGCCGCGCCTCTTCCGCGAGAGCCCACTCAACTCGATCTGGGAGGGCTCCGGCAACGTCCAATGCCTCGACGTCCTCCGCGCCATGATCAAGAGCCCCGCCTCGCTCGAAGCCTTCTTCGCGGAGGTAGGCGACGGAGCGGCCTCGGAGCCGCGGCTCGCCGCCTTCTCGCAGTCGCTCAGGGACGAGATTCCCGGCGACCTGGAGACGATCGAGCTGCGCGCGCGCCGCGTGGTCGAGCGAATGGCGCTCGCCCTGCAGGGCTCGCTGCTGGTGCGCTTCGGCGACGAGGCGGTCGCCGACGCCTTCTGCGCCTCCCGCCTCTCCGGCGACTGGGGCCAGGCCTTCGGCACCCTTCCGGCCGGCACCGACTTCGGGCGGATCATCGACCGCCACGCCCCCCTCGCCCGCTAGCGCTCGCCGGTCCGCCGCTGCGCCGGTGTGTCTCCCCCTAGCTCGGGGCGCTGGCGTCGCGAAGAGCGCGGCCGACCTGCTCGACCGTGATGACTCCGGAGAGCCGGCCGTCCGCGTCGACCGCCATCAGGGCGCCGAAGCGGCGCAGGTTCTGGTTCGACAGCAGTGAGTCCAGAGGCGTGTCGTCGCGGACGAAGAGCCCGTTGTCATGGTCGACCAGCTCAGAGACGTATGAGCTGGCGCGGGAGATCTCGGGAACCTCGTCGGCGCGGTCCCGGAGGACCAGGCCGAGGAAGCGGTGGGCGGCGTCGACGACCGGGAACCAGGGCCAGCGGTAGCGCAGGAAGTACTCGTCGAGGGCCCGCTCGACGCTGAGGTCGCCGGGGATCGCCACCGGCTCACGATCCATCACGTCGGCGACGACGACGTCGCCGATGCGGCTGGTGAGTGCCGTCTGCATCGCCGCGCCGCGAGCGGAGCCGTTGATGATCATCCCGATCAGGGCCAGCCAGACCCCGCCGACGAGGTCGCCCGCCGCCACCATGAGAAGGCCGCCGGCGATGAACAGGTAGCCGAAGATGCGGCCGAGGTTCGCCGCGATCCGGGTCGCCGTGGTTCGGTTCCCGGTTCGCCACCAGATCAGCGCCCGAGCGATGCGGCCACCGTCCATCGGAAATGCGGGGAGCAGGTTGAAGGCCAGCACGAAGGCATTGATCGCCGCCAGCCAGCCGAGCATCGAGACGATCCCGGAGACCCCGGCGTCGCTGTGCAATTCGATCGCCAGTCGCAGCACGTGGCCGAATTCGCCGACGCCGACGATCGCGGCCCCCGCGGCAGCCGTTGCGACGATCACGGCCAAGGTGACCAGCGGCCCCGCCACCGCCACCTCGAACTCCGCTGCCGGAGTGTCGGTTTCGCGGTCCATCCTCGCCACCCCCCCGAAGATCCAGAGCTGGATGCTGGAGATGCCGATCCCTCTCCTCCTCGCCGCGAACGCGTGGCCGAGCTCGTGGAGCACGATCGAGCCGAAGAAGCCGACGGCGCTGGCGACGGCGAGGGCGAACGGGGCCGCCGCCGTGCTCGATTCGCCCAGCGCGTCCCCATAGGCGCCGGACATGGTCACGATCAGGAAGAACAGGATCAGGAACCACGACCAATCGACCGCGATGCGGATACCGCGGACGTGGAACAGCGTGATCGAGCCACCACCCAGCATCAGCCAATGGTAAGGGGGTACCTTGGCGGCGACATGGCCGGGGAACAGGATTGGCTGCGGGAGAGGCTCGAGGAACTGGAGAAGATCTACCGCCCCTCCGCCTCCGAGGGCGAGCGTCGCGCCGCCGAGTGGCTGGTCGAGCGCTTCGGCGAGTTGGGGGCGCAGGCGCGGATCGAGGCCGAGCCGGCGCACGGCGGCTACTGGTGGCCGCTGGGGATCGGCGCCGCCCTGGGCGCGCTCGGAGCGGTCGCCGGCCTGCTCGGGAAGCGACTGCTCGGCGCCGCGCTGGGGGCCCTCGGCGCCGCCGGGATCGCCGACGAGTTCCCGCCGGGCAAGCGCCGCCTGCGCAGGCCGCTGCCGAAGCGCACCACCTACAACGTCGTCTGCGAGCTCGGCGACCCCGACGCCGAGCGGACCGTCGTCGTCATCGCCCACCACGACTCCGCCCACTCCGGCTTCGTCTTCCACCCGGCGATGCCGAAGATCGCCGACCGCCTCGGCCTGTTGGAGCACAGCGACACCAGCCCGCCGCTGATGGCGCCGGTCGTCGGCGGGCCGATCCTCGCCGCGCTCGGCGCCCTCAGCGGTCACCGCCTGCTCGCCAAGGTCGGCCTGCTGCTCGGCCTCGGCTCGGCGGCGACGATGGCCGAGATCGGCTGCCGCAAGGCCGTTCCCGGGGCCAACGACAACGGCACCTCGGTCGTCGCGCTGCTGGCGCTGGCCCGCCGCTTCGTCTCCGAGCCGCCGGCCGGAACCCGCGTGATCCTGCTCTCGACCGGCTCCGAGGAGTCCTTCAGCGAGGGGATGAAGGCCTTCGGCGAGCGCCACTTCCCGGCGCTGCCGCGGGAGAGCACCTTCTTCCTCTGCCTCGAGTCGATCGGCTCGCCGCACCTGCTGGTCCTGCGTGGCGAGGGGTTCCTGAAGATGCGCGAGTACCCGCCGCGCGCGCTCGCCCTGATGGACTGCCTCGCCGAGGAGATGGGCATCTGGCTCTACCCCAACCTGCGCCTGCACAACGGCACCGATGGCCTCGAGTCGCTGGCGGCCGGATACGAGACCGCGGTGCTCGCGGGCTGCACCGATCTCAAGCAGCCGGCCAACTATCACTGGCCGAACGACCTCGCCGAGAACGTCGACTTCGGCACCGTCGCCGACGCGATCAAGCTCGGCGAGGCGGCAATTCGCCGCGTAAACGAGCTCTGGCACTGAGCGAGAGGCCGGGGGACTCCCCCAGCGGAGCCTCCCAGCCGTTGCTCCGGCGGGGGACCGCCCAGGCCTCCCTCCCTGTGTGATGAATCCCGACTACGCGTTCGGGTTTCGCATGTATAGGGTTTGCGCCCGTGCCATCCCATGACGTTCTCGTAATTGGTGCCGGCCTGGCCGGACAGCGGGCCGCACTGGCTGCCGCCGAGCAAGGCGTATCGGTCGGGATCATCAGCAAGGTCCACCCGGTTCGCTCGCACTCCAACGCCGCACAGGGCGGGATCAACGCGGCGCTGAACCCCGGCGACTCCTGGGAGTCGCACGCTTTCGACACGATCAAGGGCTCCGACTACCTCGGCGACCAGGACGCGATCGAAATCATGACCCGCGAGGCGCCCGAGGAGATCCTCCACCTCGAGCACCTCGGCGTCACCTTCCACCGCAACGAGGAAGGGAAGCTGGGCACCCGCGCCTTCGGCGGCGCCTCCGCCGCCCGCACCTACTACGTGGCCGACATCACCGGCCAGGCGATCATGCACGTGCTCTACGAGCAGCTGATGAAATATTCGGAGCAGATCGCCCGCTACGAGGAGTGGTTCTCCACGGCGCTGGCGATCGACGAGAAGGGCGAGTGCTGCGGCGTCGTCACCCGGAACGTCGCCGACGGCAGCATGGAGCTCTTCCAGGCGAAGTCGGTGATCCTCGCCTGCGGTGGCAACGGCCAGGTTTGGAAGCCGACCACCAACGCCCTGATCTGCACCGGCGACGGCATCGCGATGGCCTACCGCGTCGGCGCCAAGCTGATGGACATGGAGATGATCCAGTACCACCCGACGACGCTGGCGGGCAAGGGCTTCCTGATCACCGAG
>DASWQL010000033.1:0-35834 GCA_036403715.1 Solirubrobacterales bacterium | reverse complement strand
GACCACACCCCGGTGTGGTCAATGCATCGAACGGCGCGTCGTGGGCGATCCGCACCTCGCCGGCGACGACGTCGTAGGAGATCGTCGCTCCCAGGGGTCCGCTCGCGTCGCCCATGAAGGAGAAGCGGGCGGAGGCGCCGGGGCGGTTGCTGTCGAGCCAGAAGGCGTTGCGGCTCCCGGCGTAGAGATCGGCGAAGAGCCGCTCGGCGTCCGGCAGGAGATCGAGCCGGCGCACCTCGAGCCCGAGCTCGCCGGCCGCGCTCATCGGCCCAGAGCGAGGTCGCGGAAGTTCGCCAGCAGGCGCCTGCCGTGCTCGGCGGCGATCGACTCGGGGTGGAACTGGACACCCCACTGCGGCCGCGAGCGGTGCGCGACCGCCATCGTCACGCCGTCGTCCGACCAGGCGATCCGCTCGACCGCCGGCGGCAGCGGTCCGGCCAGGCAGAGCGAGTGGTAGCGGACGCCCTGGAAGCGCCGCGGGATGCCGGCGAAGAGCGGCGAGCCGGCGTGTTCGACGGTGCGGATGCGGCCGTGCATCGGTTGCGGGGCGCGGACGACCTCGGCGCCGTTGACCCAGCCGAGCCCCTGGTGGCCAAGGCAGACGCCGAGCAGCGCCGCCTGGCAGTCGCGGATGACCTCGGCGCAGACGCCGAAGTCGCGCCGGCGCTCCGGACGCCCCGGGCCCGGCGAGAGCACCACAGCGTCGAACCGGGCCCGCGAGAGCTCCGCCCAGTCGGCGGCGTCGTTGCGGACCACGGTCGGCTCCTCACCTGTCACCTCCCAGAGAAGCTGGTGGAGGTTGTAGGTGAACGAGTCGTAGTTGTCGATCAGCAGGGTTCGCATGGGAGGGCCATCGGCGGCAAACTATCCCGGCGATGACCGGGGACCACAAACCAGACGCCGCCAAGGGCGTCTTCGAGACATTGCTCGTCGTCGAGGGCTCGCTGGTCGAGCTCGACGCCCATCTGGGGCGGCTGAACGCAAGCCTCGTCTCCCTCTATGGCGAAGAGTTGCCGGCGCCGGCCCGCGAGGCGGTCGGCGAGCGCGCCGCCGGTATCAGCCTGGGACGCCTTCGGCTGACGGTTGCCCCCGGCCCCGACGGGCTCGACTGGGAGGCGGTCGCGGCTGAGATCGACCCGGCGATCCAGTTTCCGGGGCACGAGCAGGGCGCCGAGCTCCGGACCCTCCTCGTTCCCGGCGGCCTCGGCTGCCACAAGTGGGCCGATCGGCTGCTGCCGACAGGCGACGACGGGGCCTTGTCGCTGCTCGTCGACCAGGGCGGCGAAGTGCTGGAGACCGGCCGCGCCAACGTCTTCGCCGCAACCGCGGGGCAACTGACGACCCCTGCCGCCGACGGCCGCATCCTGCCGGGCATCACCCGGGACGCCGTGATCGAGCTGGCGCGGTCGGATGGGATCGAGGTCCTGCAGCGGTCGCTGACGCTGGACCAGCTGCTCGCCGCCGAGGAGGTCTTCCTGACCAACTCCGTCCGCGGCATCGAACCGGTCCGCTCGCTCGACGGCTCGCCGCTGCGGGCAGAGGGCGACTTCGGGCAGCGCCTCGGCGAGCGTCTGCGCGAACGCTGGGCCGCCGATCGGCAGCCGGTCCCGGCGGGCTCGGCCTAGAAGACGCGTTCGAGCGCGCGCAGTCGGGTCATCACCCGATCCGCCCGCTCATTGAATCGCTGCAGCAGGTCGTCCTCGGAGGCTCGGCTCGGCACCGCCGCGATCGCGGGCTCGACCCTGTCTGGGACGACCGCCTCCGCATCGGGCTCGGCCTCCGCTGCGACGCCTGCCTTCATCGCGGGCGCGGATTTCCGTGACTGCACCGCGCGACTGGCGTCGAGCGCGACCGCGCTGGCGCTCTCGGCCAGCTCCGCCGCGCGCCGCGCCTGCTTCGCCGCTTCCAGGGCGGCGTCGCCGACCACGTTCACCGCCTGCTCGGAGGCGCGGGCGATCGCCAGCGCCTCGTCGACCCGCAAGGCCAGCTCGGCAAGCCGCGGCGGCGCCTTGCTCTCGGGGAGCAGCCAATCCTGGGTGCTGTCGCGCTCAGCTCCCTCCACGCGCCCAATCTAGGGACGCCGCAGGCGGCAAACGTGCACGACCAATACATTTCCTCCGCCCCAGCAGTCGAAAACCGAGCGAGGAGCAGCTTGAGAAACCCCAGAGACTTCTTCCATCCCCTGGCGATGGGCGCACCCGAGCCCCTGCGGGAGATCCCCGTCCGCCCCTCGCGGATGATCCACTTCCTCGACTTCTCGAACGAGAAGATGGTCGCCAAGGCGGCGGACATCGCGAAGAAGACCGACATCCTGCTCGGCAACCTCGAGGATGCGATCCCCGCCGACCGCAAGGAGGCGGCGCGGGCCGGCCTGATCAAGGCCGCACAGGAGTCGGACTTCGGCTCGACCTCGCTCTGGACCCGGGTCAACTCGCTGGAGAGCCCCTGGGTACTCGACGACCTCACCACGCTGGTCGGCGAGATCGGCGACAAGCTCGAGGTCGTGATGGTGCCCAAGGTCGAGGGCGCCTGGGACATCCACTATGTCGACCGCCTGCTCGCCCAGCTCGAGGCCAAGGCCCGGCTGGAGCGCCCGATCCTGATCCACGCGATCCTCGAGACCGCACAGGGCGTCGTCAACCTCGAGGAGATCGCCGCGGCCAGCCCGCGGATGCAGGGAATGAGCTTCGGCCCCGCCGACCTCGCCGCCTCGCGGCGGATGAAGACGACCAGGGTCGGCGGCGGCCACCCCGGCTACCGGGTGATGGAGGACCCGGCCGACCCGGAGAATCCGGAGAGCAACCGCGTCAGCGCCCAGCAGGACCTCTGGCACTACTCGATCGGCCGCATGGTCGACGCCTGCGCCTCGACCGGCATCCTGCCCTTCTACGGCCCCTTCGGCGACATCCGCGACACCGCCGGCTGCGAGACCCAGTTCCGCGCCGCCTTCCTGATGGGCTGCGTCGGCGCCTGGTCCCTGCACCCGGTCCAGATCGACATCGCCAAGAAGGTCTTCAGCCCGCCGCCGGAGGAGGTCCGCTTCGCCAAGAAAGTCCTCGAGGCGATCCCCGACGGGCGCGGCGTCCACATGATCGACGGCAAGATGCAGGACGACGCGACCTGGAAGCAGTGCAAGGTGATGGTCGAGCTGGCGGAGATGCTGGCGGAGAAGGACCCGGAGCTGGCCGAGGCATACCGGGCGTAGGCACAAATGAGACAGTTTTTTGAAGTGCTCCATTTGGCCGAGTTCGGCCGCAATATGCCGTAACCTCAAACGACGCAGGCGCCTACGCTCACGGCGCTAACGTGATCCGAAGTCCTTGCCGATACGGAGGAACAGCTGACCGCAACCCTCGTCTTCGGCCCGCCTTTTAAGAGTAAGCCCAGCGTCCCTGTCTCCGTCCCGGAATCGGCTCTAAATGCAACCTCCTCACGACCTTCCCCTAGACGCTCGCTTCCAGGCCCGGGGCGCTCGCCGCGAAGCCCTCGTCCAGGACCGGCCCACCCTGGGAACGATGCCGCTGGCGCGGCGCGGCCCCGGTTGGTGGCTCCTGCCCGCGGTCGACTTCGTCTCCTCGATGGTCGCCCTGCTCCTGATCAGCACTATCGACGGCGCCAAGCTCTTCCCGGCTCTTCCAATTGCTCCGCTGATCCTCGTCGCCGCCTATTTCTTTCTCGGCGTCTACGGCTCGCACCCCACCAGGGGCGCGCTGGCAGGCGAAGAGGGCGCCGGCTGGCCGGTGATCCGCTTCCTGGTCGCGGCCCTGTTCGCCTGGTCGGCCTCGCTGATGGTGCCGATCGCCGCCACCGCGCAGCTCGGCCTCTGGGTTCTCTTCATCGCCATCGACTCCGCTTCGCGAGTGTTGATCGCGCCCTACCTGGAGCGGCTCAACAGCCCGGAGCGCTGGGTACTGGTCGGTGACGAGGAAACTGCCGAACGCCTTCGCGCCTACGCGCCGCTGAGCAAATTCGCCGCCGTCGTCGGCACCGTGCCGCCCAGCCAGGACGACGCCGGCTCGTCCGGTCGCGTCGCCGCCCTCGAGGTGGTCGAGCGCTACCACGCCGACCGCGTCGTGATCTCCAGCCAGCACGCCGACGACGAGGGCCTGCTCGACCTCGTCCGCGCCTTCAAGTCGATCGGCGTTCTCGTCAGCCTGCTCCCACGCCCCCTCGACCTGCTCGAGGCGCCGTCGGTCACCCCCAGTCAGGTCGGCGGCGTGCCGCTGATCGAGGTCGAGGCGCTTGCCGCGCGTGGGGCCGTGCCCTACCGGGGCCCCGACCGCCGCTCCAGCCGCAACACCAGAGTCAGCGTCGTCGTCCCGGCGATGAACGAGGGCAAGAACATCGGCCACGTCCTCGAGCGCCTGCCCGAGGGCCTGCACGAGGTGATCCTGGTCGACGGCAACTCCAAGGACGACACGATCGACGCCGCGCGTCGCGCCCGCCCCGACATCCGCGTCACCACGCAGAGCGGCCGCGGCAAGGGCGACGCCTTCCGCACCGGCTTCGCCGCCGTCACCGGCAACCTGGTGGTCATGCTCGACGCCGACGGCTCCGCCGACCCGGCTGAGATCCCCCGCTTCATCGAGGCGCTCGAGGCCGGCGCCGACTTCGCCAAGGGCTCGCGCTTCCTCGAGCACGGCGGCAGCGCCGACATCACCAGGATGCGCAGTGTCGGCAACGCCTTCCTCAGCGGCACCGCCAACGTCCTCCACGGCACCCACTTCACCGACCTCTGCTACGGCTACAACGCCTTCTGGGCGCGCTGCCTGCCCTTCATCTCGCTCGACGTCCCCGGCTTCGAGGTGGAGACGCTGATCAACCTCCGCATCGCCGCCGCCGGGATGAAAATCACCGAGGTGCCGAGCTACGAGGAGGAGCGGATCTCCGGGCAGAGCAACCTCAATACCTTCCGCGACGGCTTCCGCGTGCTGGGGACGATCCTCAGCGAGGCCCGGCGCCGCCGCACCATCCACGGCGACCGCCCCCCGGCCTCGGCCGCCGAGAGCGCCGTGGCCGAGCAGCCCGCCCGCGCCGCCTGAACGCCTTCCCGCCTATACCGGGCCTCGCGAGCCGAGTTCAGGGCCGCGGGGGCGGCCCGATCGGACCGTCCCCGAGGTCGCCGTAGCTGTTCGCCCGGTAGGCGCCACTGCGGATTCCCGAGCGGAAGGCGTTGCCGGCGGACTTGGACTTCTCGATCGGCCAGTTGGTGCCGCGGTCGTCGACGTCGTACCAGACGATGCCGCGGACCTTGCGGTACCTGTGCCGCACCTTGGAGAGCATGTCCTTGATCCAGAGGGGCTTCGAGCCGCCCTTGTCGCTGGAGGCGACCTCGGAGATCAGCATCGGCTTGTCCGGAGCGACCTTGGTGACGATCCGCTTGTAGGTGCGGTGGTAGACCTGGTTGAAGCTCTGCCAGCCCGGCGAGCCGCGCCTGATGCCCCAGTTGAAGCCGTCCAGACCGGTCCAATCGACGTAGGCGCTGCCCGGGTAGAGCTCGCCGAGCGGCGTCAGCAGTCCGTGGATGTCGACGTTCGGGCACCAGACCCAGGTGACGTTGGTGGCGCCGACCGAGCTGAAGATGTCATGGACGTGGCGCCAGGCGGCGACGAATTCCCCCGGCTGGTTGCCGTTGACCCCCTCCGACCAGGGGAACCAGAACCCGTTCATCTCCCAGTTGAAGCGCAGGAAGAAGGGGTGGCCCCATTCCTTCGCTTTGGTCGCGAAGTCGCGGATGTAGAGGTCGTAGCTGCCGTCGACGATGCTCGCAAGGCGGAAGCCCGGCTCGTCGAGGCTGGGCGGGCTCGAGGTCGAGTTCCAGCTGAAGACCGGGATCGCCCCGTAGCGGCGGACGTTTTCCAGCGGCGTTGTGGGAAAGCTTTCCATCACGCAGCCGCCGGCGCCGCACTGGGCGAAGGGCGCCGCGAACTGGATCAGCGAAAGGCCCTTGCCGGCGATGTTCTCGAACCGCTTCACGGGCCGCATGTCCCAGGGCGCCGCTTCACCGGTCATCTGCGCGCCGATCTGGGCGCCCCA
Source organism: Solirubrobacterales bacterium (assembly GCA_036403715.1). Lineage (GTDB taxonomy): Bacteria > Actinomycetota > Thermoleophilia > Solirubrobacterales > 70-9 > VAYN01. The sequence goes on along the minus strand of DASWQL010000033.1, from coordinate 29,798 downwards.
ATAGAGCGAGGCGGGAGGCTTCGACTCGGCAGCGCCCGCTGCCGGCGCTGCCAGCAGGAAACCGGCCGCGAAAGCGCAAGCGAGGATATTTGGGCGTTTACGGATCATCTCTGGACAGGACCTTGAACCCGCGTCGGGCCCAAAAGGATCAGCGCAGCGGCTTGATCGGGCTTCCGAGCAGTTCCGAGAAGCGATTGTCGGCGTAGATGCCTTTTCGGATGCCCTTGGCAAAAGCCTTCGTCGCCGTGGTCGAGCTCTCCAGCGGCCAGTCGACGCCGCGGTCGAGGGAGTCGAACCAGATCAGGCCGCGGATCCGCGGGTACTTGAGCGGCAGTTTCGCGAACATGTTGCGGATCCAGACCGCCTTGTGGCCGCCGTTCGGGCTCGAGGCGAACTCCGCCAGGACAATCGGCTTGCGCTTGGCGACCTTCTTGGTCAGCTGTTCGTAGGTGCTGTCGAACAGCTTCCCGAAGCTTTTCCATTTCTGCGGGTTGACCGGGTTCTTGCCCCAGTTGTAGCCGTCCATGCAGCTCCAGTCGACGTAGCCGTCGCCGGGATAGAGCGAGCGCAGTTCCGCCAGCTTGCCCTTGGCATCGGCGAACGGGCACCAGACCCAGGTGGCGTTGGTCGCACCGACGGCGGTGAAGATGTCGTGGACGTGGCGCCAGGCGGCGACGAACTGGCCCGGCTGGTTGCCGTTGACGCCCTCCGACCAGGGGAACCAGTTGCCGTTCATCTCCCAGTCGAAGCGCAGGAAGAAGGGTGCTCCCCAGGCCTTGGCTTCGTTGGCGAACTGGGTGATATAGGAGTCGTAGCGGCCTTCGATCAGGTCGGAGAGCTGATAGTCGGGCTGCACCTCCGAGGTCCGGGGCGCCATTTCCGCCCCCCAGCTGAAGAAGGGGATCGAGCCGTGGGCACGGATGTTCTGCATCGCTTCCCGCGGGAAGGCATAGAAGTGGCAGGGCGAGACGTCGCAGTTCTCGAACGGCGAGGAGAACTCGAGCAGGGACATCCCCTTGCCGACCAGTTCCTCGAGCCGGGCTGCCGCATTCATGTCCCAGGGCGCCGCGGTGCCGGTCAGCTGGTCGCCGATCCAGGCTCCCCAGTAGACCGGCCTCGGCGGGTGATGGTGCTTCTTCGCGGCGCCGGCGGCGGCCGGGAGCAGGCCGCAGACGAGCAGCGCCAGAAGCGCGGTGAGCACATGCGCCTTGACCAGGCGAGTGGGTTGGGGCCTGCGCGTCATCGATTTCCTTCGTTCGACTTGAGTGGCTTTCCCCGGCGACGCCCTGCACGCGTCCGGTCGCCCGAAGGTGGGTTGGCAAGTGTAGGGAAAGACCCCGCGTCGATCCGGGCGACGGCTGGCGGATCAGCTCGGCGGTGGAATCGCGCCACCGGCGAGCCCGGCGTAGGAGCCGCCGACGTAGGAGGTCGCCTGAATCCCCTGGGCGAAAGCGCCGGTCGCGGCTGCCGAGGTCTCGATCGGCCAGTCCATGTTGTCGTCGAATTTGTCGAACCAGAGGAAGGCGCGGACCTGTGGAAATTCGATCGGCAGCTCCGCCAGCGTTTCGCTGATCCAGGCCGCCTTCGACCCCCCCTGCTCGCTGGAGCCGACCTCGCCGACCATCATCGGCTTCGAGGGGGCGATCGCCTCGGTGATCTGGCGATAGCTGTTCTCGAACAGCTGGCCGAAGCTCCTCCAGCCGCGCGGCGAGGCCGGGTTCGTGCCCCAGTTGTAGCCGTCAAGGCCGCTCCAGTCGACGTAGGCGTCGCCCGGGTAGAGCGAGGTGATGCTCTGCAGGCCGTTGCCGGGATCGACGAACGGGCACCAGACCCAGGTCGCGTTCGTCGCGCCGACGGCGGCGAAGATGTCGTGGACGTGGCGCCAGGCGGCGACGAACTGGCCCGGCTGGTTGCCGTTGACGCCCTCCGACCAGGGGAACCAGTTGCCGTTCATCTCCCAATCGAAGCGCAGGAAGAAGGGGTGTCCCCAGGCCTTGGCTTCGGCCGCGAATTCGCGGATGTATTCGTCGTAGCGGCCTTCGATCACGTCGGAGAGCTGGAAGTCGGGCTCGTCGAGGCTGGAGGGGATCGACTGCGAGCTCCAGCTGAGCACGGGGATCGAGCCGTGCCCGCGGATGCTCTCCATCGGCGCCGCCGGGAAGTCGTAGAACGTGCAGGGGGAGGTGCCGCAATCGGCGAACGGCTGGAAGAACTGGACCATCGAGGCGGCCTTCTGGGCCGATTCTTCGAACTTGGAGACGGCGCTCATGTCCCATGGCGCCTGGTTGCCGGTCAGGTGCGATCCGATCGTCGCGCCCCAGTAGAGGGTCTGGGGAGCGCGGCCGGCGCCGGCGGGCTCAGGGTTGCAGCGCCTGCGGAGGGTGGTGGCGTTGATGCGCCTGACGCGCCTCACCCGCTTCATGCGGTTGCGGCGCTTGAGCCGGTTGCCGGTGCAGCGCTTGGCGCCGAGCGCCCGTGCCTTGCTCACTTTCGCCAACCCGCGCTGCCCGCTCTCCCGCCCGGCGGCGGGGCCCGCCGTGAAGAGGAAAGTGGAAAACAGCACGATCAGCGCCGCGGCCGCCGGCGTGCGTGCGGTGAAGCGATCGAGGACCGAAGCCATAGAGGGCCATCGGCCCCCGGCCCGGGCGGTCGAGCTTCGTCAACCCCCCCTGGACGTTTGTTCGATCAGGCCGGCTCAGCCCGGCGGCTGAATTGCGCCGCCGCTGAGCCCGCCGAAGGTGTTGCCGGTGTACGTCGAATTCTGGATGCCTTCGGCGAAGGCGCTGGTGGCGCTGCTGGAGGTCTCGATCGGCCAGTCCATGCTGGAGTCGAACTTGTCGAACCAGAGCAGGGCGCGGATCTTCCGATATTCGGTCGGGACCTTGGAGAGCATTTCCTTGATCCAGGTCGCCTTGGAGCCGCCGTACTCGCTCGAGGCGACCTCGCCGATCATCAGCGGCTTCGACGGCGCCACCGTTTCGGCGATGTAGCGGTAGGTCGAGCGGTAAATCTGGTCGAAGGTCTTCCAGCTGCCCGGCCGGTTCGGGTTGGTGCCCCAGTTGTAGCCGTCGAGGCCGGTCCAGTCGACGTAGGCGTCGCCCGGGTATTCCGCGGCGAGTCCCTGCAGGTCGCTGTTCCAGTCGACGTTCGGGCACCAGACCCAGGTGGCATTGGTCGCGCCGACGGCGGTGAAGATCTCGTGGACGTGGCGCCAGGCGGCGACGAACTCACCGGTTTTGTTGCCGTTGACGCCTTCCGACCAGGGGAACCAGTTGCCGTTCATCTCCCAGTCGAAGCGGAGGAAGAAGGGATGGCCCCAGTTCTTGGCCGAGGTGGCGAAGCTGCGGATGTATTCGTCGTAGCGGCCTTCGATCACGTCGGAGAGCTGGAAGTCGGGCTCGTTGAGGCTGGAGGGGATCGACTGCGAGCTCCAGCTGAGTACCGGGATCGCCCCGTGTTTGCGGACGTTTTCCAGCGGCGTGGTCGGGAACGGGTAGAAGCTGCAGCCCGAGCTGCCGCAGTTGGCGAAGGGCTGGAAGAACTGGACCATCGAGGCCGGCTTCTTGGTCATTTCCTCGAACTTGGTGACGGCGGTCATGTCCCACGGCGCCTGGCTGCCGGTGATCTGGCTGCCGATCGTCGCACCCCAGAGGATCGAGGACGAAGGGCTGGGTGCCGGTTCGGGTTCGGGGGTCGGTTCCGGTTTGGGTTCCGGGGTCGGTTCGGGAGCGGGTTCAGCGCTGACGTTGGCCACATTCACAGTGACGCCGGCCGTTCCCGCCCTGGTGCCCTTGGCGCCGTAGGCCGTGGCGCTGAGGATATGAGAACCGTTCGAGAGCTTGGTCGTGTCGAGGGCTCCGTTGGTGCCGCCGTACTCATAGGGCGCGGCCGTGTCCGTCCACTTGACCGAGCCGTCGACGGCGAACTCGACGCGGGTCGCAACCGCCCCGGTGACCGACACCTGCCAGGGGATCGCGCCGGAGACGGTCGCCCCACCGGCCGGCGTCTGCGTGGCGACGAAGAGCTGGGGCTTGGGGTTGCCGGAGTTCACCCGCGAGGACTTGATGGTCCCGCCGCCGAGGGCGCGGGCGCTCGAGATCCCTGGGGACGCCGATGCGCCGGGCGCCGCCATCGCGGCGAGGACAAGGGCGAGGAGCGCGAGGCGGATTGCGAGGCGAGCCGGGGACATGTCCCGCACTCATCGACTCGGGCCAGGCGGACACAAGTGCCCTTCGCGCCCACTGGACGTATGTTCACTTCAGATAATCGATCCATAAAGATCGAGCAGCGCCGTGGCGCACTGATCCCAGGAATTCAGCGGCGGCGAGCGCTGCGGCAGCGGCCGGGCCAGCTCCTCGACGATCGCCGCTGCGGTCTCGGCGGGAGAGGCCTCGGGCGAGATCCCTCGCGCGAAGCCGTCGGCGGCGATCTCCGCGAGGCCGCTCTCTTCGGCCACCAGCAGCCGGCGGCGCGCGGCGGCCGCCTCGAGCGCGACCAGCGGATGGGTCTCGAAGTCGCTGAGCAGGATGACCAGGGAGATCCGCCCCAGCAGCGCCGCCATCCCCCCCGGGTCGTCCGCCGGCACGCTGGTGATCTCGACCCGCTCCGCCACTCCGAGCTCCTCCGCCTGACGCCGCAGCTCATCTTCGTAGGGACCCGTGCCGACGATCAGCAGCCGCGCGTCGGGAACATGGTCCAGCACGGCCGGGAAGGCTGCCAGCGCCCGGTGGTGGCCCTTGTAGCGCTCGAGCCGGCCGATCGAGGCCAGAACCGGCGAGTCCGGGTCGGCTGTCGCGAGACCGTCGTCGGAGAAGCTGACGTCGGTGCCGTTGGGGATCAGTGCGAACTTCTCCGGCGGCAGGCCGAGCTCGCGTCCGTAGTCCTCGATCTCGAAGCGGGCGACGGCGACGAGGCGGGCGGCGCGGGCGAGCAGCGGCCGCAGCAACCGCATCTGCGCGCGGCGCATGCGGTTGCGGAGCTCCGAGGAGTGACCGCCGCCGTGGAAGGTGACCACGTAGGGGACCTTCATCCTCAGCGCCCGGTACATCGCCAGCGGGGCGACGAGGGTGTGGTAGGACTGGACGTGGACGACATCCCACCGCTCCCGTCCCATCTCCCGCCAGATCCGCGGCGCCAGGTAGTAGTCGCGGTTCGCCGGCAGGGCACGCACGCTGTGGATCTGGACGCCGTCGCGGGTCTGGGTCTCGACCCCCCTGACCTCGGGGTCGCCGCAGAGCACCTCGACGTGGGCTCCGGCGGCGACCATCCGCCTGCTCACCTCGATCACGTGGCGCTCCACCCCACCCTGGCTCAGGGGGCTGCGCGGGGTCACCATCAGCACCCGCAGCCGCTCGCCGTCGGCGCTCGCCGCGGTCGCTGCTGTCGGAGTCCGGCGGGCGCCGGCGCGGACCCGCAGGTAGCCGAGGGTCGTGGTCGCCAGGCCGACGCCGAGCATCCCGGCCCGTCCCAGCCCGGCGAGTTCGCCGCGGAGGGCGTCGCGAAGGCCGTGCAGGAATCCGAGCGGCAGCGTGCGGTGGACGTAGGAGCGCTCGGAGGAGAGACCGTCCTGGCTGCCGACCATGCCGGTCAGCACCGCCTTCGAACGGCCCTCGGCGGCGCAGCGCTGGAGGAAGTAGCGGAGCTTGCCGCGGGCCGGCGGCACCACGTGGTCGACGGCGGCGGCGGGGTCGTAGACGATCTCCGCCTGCGGCCAGCGCCGGCCGATGCGGATGCTGAGGTCGGTCTCCTCGCAGCCCACCGGCAGGGTCCCTACCCGTCCCAGCTCGTGGCTGAAGCCACCCACCTCGACCAGCGGCTGCCGTCGGAAGGACATGTTGGCGCCGACCAGGTTGCGCACCGGGGCGCGCTCGGAGGGCATCCCTGAGTGGGTGCAGCCGACGACCCAGTCGAACTCGGGCGGGAACCATCCCGGCTTGCCCTCGAGCCAGCGCGGGCGGACGGTGCCGCCGGCGCCGAGCACCCGCGGGTCGGAGTAGGCGCCGGCGAGTCGCTCCAGCCAGTCCGGCTCCGGGATCGCGTCGTCGTCGAGGAAGGCGACGACCTCGCCGCTTGCCACCGCTACGCCGGTGTTGCGCGCCCCGGAGAGGCCCTGCTTCTCGCCGTTGCCGACGATCGTCAGCTCGGGCCAGAGTCGCTCGACCTCGGCCTGCAGCTCGGGGGCGTGGTCGATCACGAGGACGATCTGCTGGGGCGGGCGTGTCTGCGAGCGCAGCGATTCGATTGCTTCGGTCATCACCGGCAGCCGCTCCGCGGTGAAGGCGCAGATCACGACCGAGACGGTCGGTTCGGTGTCGGTCCGAGCGGCGGGGTGGTCAGGCACCGGGCGGATTCTGGCACGCGGGAGGCCGTCCTCATGCGAGGCTTCGCCGATGCGCGTCCTCATGCTCGCCCAGTCCTTCGCCCCGATCATCGGCGGCGAGGAGCGTGTGGTCGAGAACCTCAGCCGCGAGCTCTCCGGCCGCGGGCACGAGGTGGCGATCGCGACCCTGAAGCAGCCCGGAGTCGAGCCGACGCCGTGCGACGGCGTGCGCATCCATGCGCTGCGCAGCTCGGTCTCCCGCCTCTCCCCCGCCGATTCCGAGCGCCTCTACTCGCCGCCACTGCCGGATCCGGAGACGGCCCGCGACCTGCGCCGGGTGATCCGCGAGGAGCGCCCCGACGTCGTCCACGCCCACAACTGGATCGTCCACTCCTACCTGCCGCTGGACCGGCGCACCGATGCCGCCCTGGTCCTCTCCCTCCACGACTACGGCCTCATCTGCCCGACCAAGCGCCTGCTCCGGGACGGCGGCGTCTGCAGTGGGCCTGGGCCGCTCAAGTGCGTGCTCAACGCCCGTGATCAGTACGGCCTCGCCAAGGGCGCGGTCGCCGTCGCCGGAACGCTCACCCGCGAGGGGACGGTGCGGCGCCACGTCGACCTCTTCCTGCCGATCAGCTCGACCGTCGCCGAGCTCTGCCGGCTCGGGCCCGAAGACCGTTACAGGATCACCCCCAACTTCATCGGCGAGCTGCCGCCGGCCCCGGCCGGCGACGATCCCGCGCTCGCGCGGCTCCCGGAGGGGCCCTTCGTCCTCTACTTCGGCGACCTCACCGAGGACAAGGGCGTCCGCCACCTGATCGAGGTCTACGACACCCTGGAGGCACCGCCGCCACTCGTCCTGATCGGCCGCAACTACCTCGGCGAGCTGACCGAGCGCCCCGGCGTGCAGGCGCTCGGGCCGCTGCCATACCCGCTGACGATCGAGGCCCTGCGGCGCTCGACATTCACGGTCGCTCCCTCGATCTGGGCGGAGCCGTTCGGGATGGTGGCGCTGGAGGCGGCGCGGGCGGGGAAGCCGATCGTCGCCTCGGACATCGGCGGCCTCAAGGACATCGTCGTCGACGACGAGACCGGCCTCCTCGTCCCCGCGGGCGACGGCGCCGCGCTCGGCTCCGCGCTGCGGCGCCTGATCGCCGACGGCCCGCTGCGGGAGCGCCTCGGCGCGGCGGCGGCGCGGCGGGCCGAGGAGGCCTTCAGCCCCACCTCGCTCGTGCCTCAGGTCGAAGAGTCCTACCGGCTCGCGATCGAGGCACGGGGCGACCGACGGCGGTCGCAGAGCAATAAGGCGGGTATGGCCTGACAAACGAGGACCTGCCGCGTTCCAGTTCCGACGTGGTGCCATTTGTAAAGGGAGAGAGCGGGGCGCGGCCGCGTGCCTCGGTGCGGAATCTCCTGATCCTCGGCACCCTCGCCCTCTTCGCGGCCCGCGTAATCCTCTCGCTGATTCGGACCGGCCCGGTCCTCGTCGCCGACGAGATGGGGTACCTGGCCAACGCCCGGGCGATCGCCGGGGGGATCGGCGGCCAGATGGAACTGGCGCCCTTCTACCGCGGCGGTTACTCGCTGCTGATCGTGCCGCTGATCAACCTCAGCTCGGACCCGAGCGTCGTCTACCACCTGGTTCTCGTCCTCAACGCTGCCCTGGCGGCCTCGGTGTTCCCCCTCCTCTATCTGCTGCTCACCCGCTTCGCCGCGGTCCCTGCCAAGATCGCGATCTGGGCGGCGCTGGCGGGCGCCGTCTACCCGGCGGTCACCGTCCTCTCGCAGGCGGCGATGTCGGAGAACGCCCTCTTCCCGCTGGCCTGCGTCTGGCTGCTGGCCTTCGGCGGGCTGCTCGCCGCCCGCGACCGGCGTCGGGAGCTGCTCTGGGGCGCGGCACTCGGGGCCTCGGCCGGCGCCCTCTGGGCGGTCCACAACCGGATGATCGTCGCCGTCGCGATCGCCGTGGTCGGCCTGATCTGGCTGACCGTCCGTCGCCGCCTCCACCCCGCCGCGTCGGCGCTCGCGCTTGCCATCATCGCTCTCGCCTTCCTCGGCGCCCATCTGCTCGACGACTTCCTGATCGCCCACAAATACGGCGGCTCCGCCACGGACGAATTGAGTCAGAGGACGAACGAGCTGCTGCGGTTCGGGAGCCTGCGGACTGCGCTCGCCAACCTGGTCGGGCAGAGCTGGTACCTGCTGGTCGCGACCTTCGGGCTCGCCGCCGCCGCCGTCGCGGACTTCGTCCTGCGGGCTCGGCGCGCCCGCGACTCGCACGAGGAGCGACCGCCCCCGGTGCTGGGGATCCTCCTCGCTCTCACCGCCCTGCTGCTGCTGATCTCGGCGTCCGCCTTCTCCGAACGAACTCGGCCCGACATGCTGATCTACGGCCGCTACACGGAGGTCGTGGCACCGGCGCTGGTCGCCTTCGGGCTCGCCGCGCCGGCCCGCGCCCGCCTCACCCGGCCGCTCGCCTGGCCGCTGCTCGGCTTCGCCCTGCTGACCGGCGCCGTCGCGCTGATCCGAGCCACCGCCTCCGAACCCGACGCCGCCAACCGCTGGAATGTCTCGGCGCTGCCGTTCGTCACCGTGCAACTGGGGCCAGGGATCCTGGTCGGCGCCGCGATCGTCGCCCTGGCGGGAGCCTGGCTGCTGGTCCGAGCTTCGGCGCTGGGGCCGCGAGCGCTGGGGTCGCTCGCGATCGCGCTCTTTCTCGCCGTCGTCGCCTACGGCGCCTGGAATCCCGTCCGCAGCTCCGAGCGCGCGGTCTACCCGAGTGGCTGGACCAGCCCGCAGGCCGTGGCGCATGCCGAAGGGGCGGACGCGATCGCCTACGACCTCGACCACTACGACACGATCGGGCTCTACGCCTTCCAGTGGTTCCTGCCCGACTCCCGCCTCACCCTCTTCCACGGCAACTCGCAGCGCCCCGCATCGCGCTATGTCCTCTCGGGCGGATCCTGGGCGCGAGAGCATCCCGGCAGCGGCGCCAAGGAGATCTGGAGCGCGGTCGGACGCGACCAGGTCCTGTGGCGCCTCGCCAGGCTTCATGCTCAGTAGCGACGATGGCTTCCTCCAGCGCCCCCTCCACCACCCGTCAGGGCCGGCTCCGGACGCATCTCGACGACCGGATGTACCGGACGGGCTACTTCCTGATCCTCGGCACCGGCGCCTCCGGCGTGCTCGGGGTCGCCTTCTGGGCCCTGGCCGCGCGCTCCTACTCGACCGACGTGGTCGGGATCAGCGGCGCCGCGGTCTCGGCGATGGCCCTGATCTCCGGGGTCTGCTCACTCGGCCTCTCGGCCGTCCTGGTCCGATACCTGCCGGTCGCCGGCGCCGCCACCCGCCCGCTGATCGTCCGCAGCTACGCCGTCACCATCGCCCTCTCGCTCTTCGTCGGCGCCGCCGTCGCTCTCACCAGCAACGTCTGGTCGCCCACGCTCGGATTCCTCAGCGAGGGGGCGTGGCCGCTCGGCTTCGCGCTGGCGACCGCGGCAATGACCACCTTCACCCTGCAGGACAGCGTCCTCACGGGACTCCACGGAGCCGCCTGGATCCCGCTCGAGAACACGCTGTACGCGATCGGCAAGCTGGCGATCCTGGTCGCGGTCGCCGCCCTGCTCCCGTTCGCCGGGCCGTTCGTGGCCTGGAACGCGCCGCTGATCCCGGCGATCGTCTTCGTCAACTACCTGATCTTCCGCCGGCTGATCCCGTCGATGCGCACCGAGGGCACGCTGGACCGCCGCAAGGTGATGGCGATGGCGGCGGGCAACTACGGTGGCAACCTCTTCGGCCTGCTCGGCAACATGTACCTGCCGATCCTGGTCGCCAACCAGACCAGCGCCACCGAGGCGGCCTACTTCTACGTCCCTTGGATGATCTCGGTCTCGGTCGAGCTGGTGGCGCTGAACATGATGACCTCGCTCACCGTCGAGGCGGCGATCGACATGCCGCGGCTGCGGCAGCTCTCGCGGCGCGCCCTGGCCCAGTCGATGCGGCTGGTGGTGCCGGTGGCGGCGCTGACCGCGCTGATCGCTCCGCTGGCGCTGCTGATCTTCGGCTCCGCGTACGCGGACGAGGGGACCGACCTGCTGCGGCTGCTCGCCCTCGGCGCGATCCCCAACGTGATCGTCGCCCTCGGTGTCGGCGTCGCCCGCATCGAGCACAGGGGATGGCTCGTCACCGCCGTGCAGGGGGCGATCTTCTTCATCGTCGTCGGCCTCAGCGCGCTGCTCTTGCCGAGCATGGGGATCGTCGCCGTCGGCCTCGCCTGGACCGGCTGTCAATTCCTGCTGGCGGCGGTGCTGCTGGCGACGATCCTGCGCCCGGTGCTGCTAACCAAGGGCGCTGCGAGGATCCCTTCCGGCGGCGGCGCGGGCTGAGCGGCGCGCGGCGAGCCAGGCGCGGTAACTGCGAAACGCGACCGTGCCGCGGGCGACCGCGCGGGGGCCGACCAGCCCCAGGGCCAGCGTCACCCAGGCCAGCGGTTCCAGCGGCTTGCGACGCAGGACGCCGAGCGCGTAACGGGCGCCCTTGCGCCGCTTGCCGAGCAGGAAGGACTGGACGGCCCCAACCCTCAGCATCGTCACGTATTGGTTCGGGCCCTCGCGCCTGAGCGCGGCGCCGTGTCGTGCCAGCGTCGTCTCCGCCATCCAGAGCATGTCCGACGCCTCGTCGAGGAGGCGCGGCACCAGTTCCGAGGCTGCCGCGGTGCGCAACCAACTGTTGGGGGCGTCGGTGTGCTCCTTGCCGAGGATGTCGTCGACGCACAGCGTTGTCTCGTTGCCGGCGAGGTCGAGCTCGTAGAGGCTCTCCATGGCGCCGCGGCGATCGTCGACGAAGGGGGTCCTCTCGATCACCGAGCGGTGGATGCAGGTGATCGAGTCGTGCCCGCCCTCCGCCTCGGCCCAACGGATCCGCCCCTCGTACCCGATCGGCTCCGGCGGCGTGAACTTCGGCGTCACCCCGCCGTCGTCCCAGACCAGCCGGCTACGAATCACCCTGACGCCCTCGGGCAGCCCGGCGGCGATCTCGCGCAACCGCCCCAGCGCCCCCGGCATCAGCTCCCAGTCGCTGTCGACGATCACTATCCACTCGCCCTTGGCGGCGATGGAGCCGGTGTGCCGCGAGGGGCTGATGCCGCGGTTGCATTCGTGGACCACGACGCGCAGCCGCGGGTCCTCGTAGCGCTCCAGCATCTCCACCGTCTCGTCGGTCGAGTGGTCGTCGACGACGATCAGCTCGAAGTCGGAGAAGGTCTGGTCGAGGCAACTGTCGACGCAGCGCCTGAGGATCTCGGACCTGTTGTAGGTCGGGACGACGACGCTGAAGAAGGGAGATGGCATCGGTCTGTCGTGGCTGCGTGCGTGGCGGCCGGGTGCAACGCGGGCGGGCGCGGCGAATTTAGCAGCGGTTCGGCGGCAAGCTTCGGTGCGCCGGTCGAGCCCGGGCACGACTCGCCGATGTCTATCTATGCTCAAACGCATGGAGACCCTGGCACCGCAGCGCGCCGGAGAGGCCGACGCCTCCCCGCAGCTGGAGACGATCCGTCTCCAGCCCACGCACGGCTTCAGCCGGGTGCTGGCGCCGCGCGAGCTGTGGCGCTACCGCGACCTGGCGCTGCAGATCGCGATGCGGGACATCACCGTGCGCTACCGACAGACCGCGCTCGGTGCCGCCTGGGCGGTGCTACAGCCGGTCGGCTTCATGATCGTCTTCTCCCTCTTCTTCGGCAGCCTCGCCGGGGTCTCCTCGAACGGGCTCCCCTACCCCCTCTTCAGCCTCGCCGCCCTCGTCCCCTGGACCTTCTTCGCCAACGCGATGCTGCTCGGGTCCGACAGCCTCGTCAGCAACTCGGCCCTGGTCTCGAAAATCTATTTCCCGCGCATCTTCATGCCGGCCGGCGTCCTTGCCGCCGGCTTCGTCGACCTTGGAATCTCGCTCGTGATCCTGATGGCGGTCGTACTGATCTGGGGGCTGGTCCCCTCCGCGGCGATCCTGATGCTGCCCGTCCTGGTCGCGATTGCGGCTGCGGCGGCACTTGGGATCAGCGCCGCGCTCTCGGCGATCAACGTCCGCTACCGGGATGTCCGCTACGTGGTCCCGTTCGCCATCCAGATGTGGCTCTTCGCGACGCCGATCGCCTATCCGAGCAGCCTGCTGGACCAGCCCTGGCGGACCCTCTCGGCGATCAACCCGATGGTCGGCGTCGTCGAAGGCTTTCGCTGGGCGACCCTGGGTTCGGGCGCTGCCCCGTGGGCGTTGATCGGCGTGTCTTTTGCCTCCGCGTGTGTGCTCCTGGTGGCGGGACTTGCATACTTCGACCGCGTCGAGCGCGGCTTCGCCGACTACGTCTGAGCTGATGTCGGACGTCGCCATCCACGCACACAAGCTCGGCAAGCGCTACCAGCTCGGCCTCAACCGCCGCGGCTACGGAACGCTGGGGGAAGCGATGGTTGCAGCTGTCCGGCGCCCGCTGAAGAAGGTCGCGGGGCGGGGCGATGCGGGTCACCGTCGCGATGACCTCTGGGCGCTCAAGGATCTGTCGATCACGATCCGCGCGGGCGAAGTGGTGGGCCTGATCGGCCACAACGGCGCCGGAAAGAGCACCTTCTTGAAGGTCCTTTCCCGAATTACCGAGCCCTCCTCCGGCTACGCGGACGTCACTGGTCGGGTCGGCTCCCTGCTCGAGGTCGGCACCGGCTTTCACCCGGAGCTGACCGGGCGCGAGAACATATTCCTCAACGGAGCGATCCTCGGAATGAGGCGAGCGGAAATCCGCAGTCGCTTCGACGAAATCGTCGCCTTCGCAGAAGTCGAGCGCTTCCTCGATACCCCCGTCAAGCGCTACTCCAGCGGAATGTCGGTGCGGCTGGCCTTTGCCGTCGCCGCCCACCTGGAGCCGGAGATCCTGTTGGTGGACGAGGTCCTCGCCGTCGGCGACGCTGCCTTCCAACGGAAGTCACTGGCGAAGATGAACGAGGTGGCGAGAGCGGGCAGGACGGTGCTCTTCGTCTCACACAACCTCGCGATCATCCAGGCGCTGTGCGAGCGCGGCGTATTGCTCGAGCGTGGGCGCGTAGAGGCGGACGGCCCGGTCAACGAGACCCTCAACAGCTATCTCAGCGGGCTCGAGCGCGCCTCCTCGGAGGACCTGAGAGAGCGGGAGGACCGTGACGGTCGCGGATGGCAGCACACGCTGCTCAAGCGGGTCGAGATCCGCGACGAGAGCAGCGGCCACTCCAACGTGGTGGTCGGGGGACGGCCGGCCACGATCGTCGTGGAGGTGACGGAGGTGCTGCCGGCGATGGAGTGCCGGATCGGGATCGCAAACAGTCTCGGCCAACCGATCGCCGCGCTCGACACCGAAGTCTCTGCCCCCGGCGACATCCGAGACGGCAGCCTCGGCGCTCGAATCGAGTGCGAAATCGCCTCTGTGCCGCTGCTGCCGGGGCGTTACCGAATCGACGTCGGCCTGAAGGGCAACAACGTGATTCAGGACGGCCTCGAGGCGGCGTGCTTCTTCGACGTTGAGCCCGGCGTGATGGAGGGCCGCCCGATGGGCACCGAGGGCTCCGATGGCAGCGTCGTTCTGCCACATCTCTGGCGGCTTCCCCCATGAGAGAGACCGAGCGGGAGTCGGAGGCAAGGGTCCTGGCTCCCAAGCCGTCCTCACCGGTAGCGCCGGCCGCTGGGCCGCCGACCATCTCGGTGGTGATTCCGGTCTACCAGGGAGCCGACACCATCGCCGAAGCGATCGACTCGGCGCTATCGCAGCACCCACCCGCGCACGAGGTGATCGTCTGCGACGACGGCTCAACCGACGCGCTTGAGCAGTCGCTGACCCGCTTCGCCGGCAAGATCGGGCTCGTCCAGCAAGCCCGGACCGGCGTGAGTGCCGCTCGCAACGCCGCTTGCCGGCAGGCATCTGGGGAGTTCGTCCTCTTCCTCGACGCCGACGACGTGCTGCTGCCGGGCAAGCTGGCGGCACTGGTACAGCTGGGACAGCGACGACCCGACCTCGACATCCTCTGCACCGACATCTACTTCGAGCGAGAAGGTCAGCGCGCCGGGCGCTTCGGGGAGGCAAATCCGTTCCCCTGGCAGGAGCAACGACAGGTGGCTCTGGAACGGTGCTTCGTGGCCCAGCCCTCGGTCCGCCGCTCGCGCCTGCTCGAGGTCGGCGGCTTCGACGAGTCGCTGCGCACGGCCGAGGATTGGGACTGCCTGCTGCGCCTGGTTCTCGACGGGTCGATGGTGGGGCTCCACGACGAGCCGCTCGCGGTCTATCGGATCAATGCGGGCAGCCTGACCAGCTCACGCGCCGACACCTTTCGCGACCGCGCGCGGGTCCTGGAGAAGGCGCTCGCAAATCCCGCGCTGGGCCCGCGCGAGCGACCGGTGGCGCGACGGCTGCTCGCCGACCAACGAGCAAGGGCAACGCTGAGTGAGACGCAGGCAGCGGTGGCCGACCACCGTGCCGACCTGCGCCGGCGCTGCCTCGAGCTCGCCCTGACCTCCAAGGCCCCGCTTCGCAGCCGGCTCTGGGCGCTGGCGATCTTCGCCTCCCCGGGGGGACTGCGCCCACGTCTCGCCCGCCGGTTGAATGCGACTTCCCAACTTTCCCGCCGCCTGCCGGGGGGCACCTAGAGATGCCTCGACCGCCCGCGATCTCCTGCCTGATGCCGGTGCGCGACGGCGAGCGATTCCTCGCCGAGGCCGTCGAGTGCATCCTCACGCAGAGTTTTTCGGACCTCGAGCTCGTGGTCGTCGACGACGGCTCCACGGATTCCACCCCGCGCCTCCTCGACGAGTTCGCCTCGCGCGATTCTCGAGTCGTGGTGGTCCGCAAGGAGCCGGGACGAAACCTCGCTGAGGCCCTGAATCTCGGCGCCCGCAACTGCCGCGCCCCGATCATCGCCCGCCTGGATGCCGACGACGTGGCGATGCCCGAGCGTTTCCAGCAGCAGGTCCGGTTCCTGGCCGAAAACCCAGAGGTGTCGCTGCTCGGCGGCCAGGCCCTGTTGGTCGACGAAGACGGCCGCGAATTCGGCCGGGCGGCCTATCCGCTGTCCGATTCCGAGCTCCGCACCGCCCTGGACTCCATGAACCCGTTCGTCCATTCGGCGATCGCGATGCGCCGGGACAGCTTCGAACAGGTGGGCGGCTACCGGGTGAACTTCGACCACGCCGAGGACGTCGACCTCTGGCTGCGGATCGCCGAGGGGCATCAATTGGCCAACCTGCCCGACGTCGTCGTCAAGTACCGGATCCACGGCAACCAGCTGTCGCTTGGCAAGCAGGAAGTTCAGCCTCTGTTTGCCGTCGCGGCGCGGGCGTCCGCGCGGGCAAGATCCGCCGGTGGCCCCGACCCCTTCCAGGACGTTCTGCGGATCGACGAGGCGTTTCTGAAGTCCCACGGCGCGACCGGAGAGGAGATCACCGCGGCCGTGGTCGATGCCGCGGCCTGGTTGGGTCGAACCACCGACCGTGCGGGCTACCCGGCCGACGCCGGTCGTCTCTTCGACCTCGCCTACGCACGGGCGCGCTCGGACTCGGGCTCGCCGGCGCTGGTCGCCTCGGTTCATCGCTCGCTTGCCCGCAGGCACCAGGAGCGGGGAAACCGCTTCCGCGCCAATATCAAGGCCGCCCAGGCCAAAATCGTTGACAAGGCCTCCAGCGCAATGAACCCGAAGCCGATAGTGCGGCGTTTGATCCAGACCGTCATGCATCGTTCGGCCCAGGCCCTCGGCTGGCGCGTCGTGGTGCCGCTGTTGCGGGCAAGGAGCCGGCGACGGCTGGGCAGCCTGGAGCCCGGGGCGGCGACCATCGTCACGGTCAACTGGAATTCCTGGCCCTACCTGGAGGTGCTGATCGACGCTGTAAAGCGCCGCAGCCCTCCGGGGACGCGGATCATCGTCGTCGACAACGGCTCCCAGGACGAATCGCCCAAGCGGCTCGCCGGCCGCGACGACGTCAGGACGGTGGCGCTGCCTATGAACATGGGGCACGAGCTGGCGATGGACATCGGCGTGCTGCTTTGCGAAACCGAGTTCGTCGTCGCCCTCGACGTCGACGCCTTTCCGCTGCACGAGCGTTGGCTGCAGGAGCTTCTGGGGCCTCTTTCGGACGGAGCGATGGTTGCCGGTGCCCGGCTCAACCGCGAGTATGTGCATCCCTGCTGCTGGGCGATGCGGACGGCCAGGTTCGTCGAGCAGGGGCACTCCTTTCGCTCCCACTACCAGCCGCGCAGCGAAGGGCGCGACGCCTCCGGCGACGTCGGCGAGGAGATCTCGACCCGCGAGGCTCCCAACGTGCATTTCCTCGAGGTCACCAGCCAGAGGGGGCCCGGCGACGTCGGCACGGTCTTCGGCGGCCTCGTCTACCACAACTTCTACGCGACCCGGTTCAACAGGACCTCCGAGCAGACGCTGGACGGCGTCGTCGCCCCCGGCGATCCGGGGCAGGCGTGGGAGGACGCCCTGCGGCGGTACGTGAGGTGAGCCGACTAGGTCGCCGGGTCGCGGGCCGGCCCGGAATCCTCGGCGTGCCGCGCCACGACCAGGATCGCGTTCGGCCGTCCCCAGGTAATGCCCCGGTGCTCGAGTTGAACCGCCGCGGCGAGGGCCGGAAACGCCAAGAGGCGGAGCCCGAGGGGAGATCGCTTGATCCGATCGCGGATCTCCTGTGCCGCGGCGGTCAGGCTTCGGTAGGTGCCCTTGACGAGCGTGGGCTCGAGTCCGCTCCGTCTGACCAATGCGGTGAGGCCGTCGGCGTCGTAGCCCTGCCGCACCTGCTCGCGCCAGGTCGGCGCGCTTCCGCTCAGAACCGGCTTCCAATCCCTGTCCGGTGCCTGAGCCACCAGAATTCCGCCCGCGGCGATCGCCGCGGACATCATCCGCAGCGCCTGCTCGTCGTCGGGGATCTCGCTCAGGCACTCGAGAGCCGCGACCGCGTCGAAACCGCCCAGCGGCAGCGGCTGCAACAGATCGGCCGCCGCGAAGCTGACGTTCTTCAAGCCCCGCCCCGCCGCCCGCGCCCGGGCTCCGGCGAGCAGATCCTCACGCCGATCGATTCCGACCACCTGCCAGCGCGGGTGACGCTTGGCGAGAGCGAGAGTGAGCAGGCCGTCTCCGCAACCGGCGTCGAGGACCCGGATCGGCCGACCCTTCGCGTAGCCGGCGAGAACCCGGTCGGCGCTCTTCAGACGCAGACGTCGAGCTGGAGCCATCAGCGCCAAGCGCTCTTCGAGCAATGCCACCAGGAAGGCGACGACGCGGCGGGGAAGGTCGATCATCGCTCGGGGACCCGTCTCGCCGCGCAGCTCATGTGCCCCATCTTCGCCGACGCCGCAGCGTCTCCCCCCGGGAGCCGGCGGGCATGAGCACCGTCACGGTGCGCGGCATCTCCGGACCGCCGGGCTCGCGGCTGGCGGAGCTGCTCAGAGACGGTTTGGAGCCGGTGGTCGCGTTCGGCGGGGCGCTGCGCCCCTTGGAGCGGGTCGTCGCCGAAGTCGCGCTGCCGGCGGCCGACCTCGAGAGCGTCAGTCGCGATCTGCCGACCGGCGCCGCGCAGCCGGAGGCGATCGCCGCCCGGCTGCGCGCTTCCGGGGCCGAGCTGCGTTGGGAGGAGCCGGTGGCGATCGGGGGCGTCGGCTCGCTGCTGGCGCTCTGCCGCGACCGCGGCCGCTCGTCGCTGGAGATCTTCCGCGCCGACTCCTCCCTGCTCCCGTCGCTGCAGCTGGGCGCCTGGTTCGACGCGCCCTGGCGGACGCGGACGATCCGCCGCCTCCCCGGCGCCGCCTCCGTCTTCGCGAGGGTCGCACGACTCTCCCCCCGGCTGCTGGCGGCGGCGGCGGACCTCGCCTTCTGGCAGGGCGCGCGCGAGGCGGCGACCGGGGCGGAGTGGCGGCGACTGACCGCGAGCTCCTACGTCGCCCTCGTCTATCACCGCTTCGCCGGCGAGCTGAAGGCGGGGCAGGAGCGGATCGACATCGCCCCGCGGCGCTTCTCCCGTCAGCTGCTGGCGCTGCGCCTGGCGGGCTTCCGTCCGCTCTCGCAGGAGCAGCTGCTGGCCTTCCACTCCGGCGCGGCGAACGAGCTGCCGCGGCGGCGCTTCGCGATCACCGTCGACGACGCGATCGCCGATTCCGTCGCGCCGTTGCTCCGCCACGCCGGCTGCGCGCCCCAGCTCTTCGTCCCCACCGCCCAGCTCGGCGGCAGCGCCCACTGGATCGACGGCGAGCCGGTCGCCGGCTGGGACGACGTGCGGGGTCTGGCCGACGCCGGCGTCGCGATCGGCTCCCACACCCGCCACCACCAACGGCTCAGCGAACTCGCGATCGCCGAGCTGGAGGACGAGCTGGCAGGGTCGCTGGCGGAACTGCGCGAGCGGCTGCCGTCCAGCTCGGAGGTGCTCGCCTACCCGAACGGCGACCACGACGAGAACGTCTGCGCCGCGGCGCGAGCCGCCGGCTATCGCGCCGCCTTCACCACCGAGAAGGGCCGCAACGGCGCCGGTACCGACCCCTATTGCCTGCGCCGGGTCAGCGTGCACGGGGCCGACGGTGCCCTGGCCATCCTCTGGAAGACCGCTACGGGAGCGGGGCTGCCAGACGCGTGGCTGCGGCTCCGCCGCAGTGGCCGCAGCTCGGCTCAGCCGGACTGAGCGCCCCGCAACTCCTCTTCGACCAGGCCGACGAAGATCGCCCCGCGCAGCGCCTCGGGCCGCGGCGGGCCGGCGACCTCCAGCTCGAGGTGGCGGTAGTCCGAGCGGCTGTGGACGATCCAACAGAGCAGGCGCAGGCGCCGCATGGCCTCGGCGTCGATCCCCAGCGCCGCCGAGTACTCGCCTTCGGCGGCGGCGGCGATCTGCCCGTACTCGGTGGCCGAGTCGAGCAGGCGGGCGTAGGACTCGCGGGTGCGGCCGGACTCGATCGAGTGGTCGAGCACGAAGGCGCAGTTGGCGAGGAAGTAGGTGAGGTCCAGGCCGGGCAACCCGTCGGGCTCGGCAGACTCCCAATCCAGCAAGGCAGGCGCGCCCCCGGCGGCGAGGACCACGTTCCAGGGGGAGCAGTCGCGGTGCTCGCAGGCGCTCGGCAGCTCCCCGAGGCCGTCGAGCAGACGGCGCGCGGCCGCCGTCACCCCAGAGTCCAGGACCGGGCCGAAGCTGCGCTCGAAGTCGGCCAGCGGTACTTCGACCAGCCGCGCCCGCCGTCCCGGATCGGCGCCGCGGCCGGCGCGCCCCGCCAGCTCGATCAGCAGCGCGGTGACGCGCTGCGCCATCTCGGCGAAGTTCTGCGGGCTGAGGAGCGCGAGCATCGAGTCGCCCTCGATCGCGCTCTCGGCGATCGCCAACCGGCCGCTGCGCCGCCATTGGCCACGCAGCGCGGGAACGCCGCTCAGGCCAGGGTGCTCGTTCCCCAGCCGCTTCAGCACCGTGGCCTCGCGTTCGAGCCCCGGTTCCGCCTCGGGAACGCGGGCGAACTTCACGGCCAGCGCGGGTCGCTCGCCGCCCTCCTCGATCGCCAGCCCGACGACCTTGTTGATGCTGCGGTGGCCGCCGGTCAGCAAGAGCAGCGGAG
The DNA here is from genome assembly GCA_036403715.1 of Solirubrobacterales bacterium. Taxonomy (GTDB): domain Bacteria; phylum Actinomycetota; class Thermoleophilia; order Solirubrobacterales; family 70-9; genus VAYN01. The sequence goes on along the minus strand of DASWQL010000033.1, from coordinate 9,894 downwards.
TGCCGGACGAAAGCGCGGTCTCAGCCCCCGGCTCGGCCTCCGAGCCGGGCAGGGACCCGCCGGGAGCGCGGGCGACGGCATACAGCGGCGAGAGCAGACCGGCACGCGCCGCCAGGCGCCAGATCCGGCGCAACACAGTCTGCACCGCCGACCCCCCCGGCCGCGTCGCCAGCAGGTGCGCGACCGACTCCCTCGATTCGACCGGCAGCCAGAACTGCGGCTGACGGTGGGGAAGCGGACCGGCCCAGTAAATCCGCACCCCCGCGAAGCCGGCCGCTTCGAGTCGGCGACGGGCCCGTTTCGGCGCTCCGAAGCGCGGCAGGCGCCAGCGGCAGACAAGCTCGCCGCCCGGCGCCAGCGCCTGCCGCGCCGAGCGCAGAACATCGGCGGTCGGGTAGCCCGCGACCGCGAGGTCGGCCTCGCCTGGCGGCGCGGGGGTGGAGATCAGCCGCAACGCCTCGGAGTCCGCCCCCGGCGTCAGCTCGGCGACGCGGGGGGCATCGCTTCCCCGCATCAGGAAGCGCCAGTCGACCTGCCGCAGCAACGCGTTCCGCCGCGGCTCGGGCAGGCTGGGGGCCGGCTCAGCCGGCATCGCGACCGCCCAGCAGCTCTTCGTAGACGGCGGTCACCCGGCGTGCCATCTGCCGGCGCGAGAACTCGCGCTCGACGCGCTCGTAGGCGCCGGCGGCCAGGGTGTCTCGCAGCTGCGGCTCGGTCAGCAGGCGTTCGAGCGCCCGCGCCAGCGCCGCGGAGTCCCCGGGCGGTACCAGCAGGCCGTCGCGGCCGTCCTCGATCAACTCGTCGGTGCCGGCGATCGCCGAGCTGACCAGCGGCCGCCGCGCCGCCATCGCCTCCAGCACCGCCAGCGACGATCCCTCGTATAGGGACGGCAGGGCGAAGACGTCGCAGGCGGCGAGCAGCTGCGGGACGTCGCTGCGCCGGCCGAGGAAGCGGACGCGGTCGGCGATCCCCAGCCGGGCGGCCAGCGCTTCCAGCGGCGCCCGCTCCTCGCCGTCGCCCGCCAGGGCGAGCACCGCGTCGGGGACCCGGGCCAGCGCCTCGAACAGGAACGAGTGGCCCTTCTGCTCGTCGAGGCGGGCCGCAGTCAGCACCAGCGGGCAGGCGTCGCTTGCGCCCAGCTGCTCGCGCAGGCCCGGCGGCGCGCTCACCGCGAAGCGCGAGGGCTCGACGGCGTTGTGGACGACCTCGACCTTCGCCGCCGGCCAGCGGTAGCGCTCGACCAGCTCCGCGGCGATCGCCCGCGAGACGGCGAGGTAGCGGTCGACGCAGCGCGCCAGCAGCCGCAGCTGCAGCAGGGTCGAGCGGTCGGGGACGTAGTCGGAGATCACCTGGACGGTGCCGACGACCGCCGGCACGCGGGCCGCCACCGCCGCCGAAAGCGCCCACTTGGCCGCCAGCGGCGAGCTCATGTGGGCATGGAAGACGTCGGGGCGCTCGGCCCTCAGCATCCGCGCCAGGCTGGGCACCCGCCGTGCCCCGACCAGTCCCAACGGCAGCGACGGGAGCCGCCGCCCAGGCAGCCCCAGCTCCGCGGCGCGCTCCAGCAGCGGCTCGACCCCTGCTGCGTCGTCGACCAGCAGCGTCGTCCGCCAGGCCTCCGGGTCGAGCGATTCGGCCAGCATGAACATCGCGTTCTCGGCTCCGCCGAGAACGCGACTATCGGTGTAGAAGTAGATCGATCGGGCCACGGCGCAGCTGGGCGGCGAGCGAAGCCAGCTCGCCCCCGTCGTTTGATTCGCGGAGGGCGGCGTCCACCCCTGCCCAGAAGGCGTAATCGAGCGTCGCCCGGTAGAAGAGCGGCCGGCGCCAGAGGCCGAGGCGCTCCAGCACCGCGGCGGCGGCGAAGACGGCCCTCGCGGTCGCCGGGAGCCCGCGCGTCGCCCACAGGAGCAGCGCCCGGGCAGCCAGCCACGGCCTGGAGCTGTCGTCCGGCGCGGCCAGCCGCAGCGAGCCGAAGACCTCGGGATGGGCGCGGGCCAGCAGCACCGTGGTCCGCCCTTTCTCCTCGGTGTCGCGCTGCAGGCCGATCAGGTCCTTGCCGTATTCTTGGTGGGCGAGCGCATCGGGGTCGTACTCGAGCCTGACACCGGCAGCGCGCAGCCGCAGCGCCAACTCAACGTCCTCGTTGCCGTAGACGCCGAAGGACTCGTCGAAGCCGCCGACCTCCCGCATCACCTCGGTCCGCAGCGATGCGTTGCCGGTGTAGAAGGACCGCGGCAACTCCAGGTGCTCGCGGTCGGCGAGCCGCGAGAGGTGGAGGTCGAACTTCTCCTTCACGTAGCGGGCGGCGCGGGGGCTCCCGCCGCGCAGCTCGACCGGGACGGCGCCGAGCACGCAGCGGCGCGAGCCGGCCGGGTGATGGGCGCGGTGACGCTCGACGAACTCCTCGACCACCGTCATGTCGTCGTCGAGGACGATCAGCACCTCTCCTCGCGCCGCGGCGACCGCGGCGTTGCAGGCGGCGGCGCGCCCGCGCTTGCCGGGGACCACCGGGCGCAGCTCGTACGGCATCTGCAGGCTGTCAAGCATCTCCGTGGTTCCGTCGCTGCAGGCGTCGGTGGCAACCACGACCTCGTAGGAGGAAGGGTCGGCGGTCTGGCCGGCCAGCGACGCCAGCGCCCGCCGCAGCGCCTCACGGCGCTGGTGCGTCGGCACGATCACGCTGACCAGCGGCCCGTCAGGCACGAAGCTCCCCCACCCGCGCCGCCCGCGCGGCCCGCGCCTCCTCGTAGACGGCAGTCAAGCGCTCGGCCCAGGCGTCGGGGCTGTGGTGGCGCTCGGCGAATTCCCTCGCCCTCTCCCCCAGCCGCCGCCGCTCCCCGTCGTCCTCCAGCAGCTCCGCCGTCGCGGCGGCGATCTCCGCCTCGCTGTCGGCGACCAGCAGCGGCGGCGCCTCCTCGAATCCGCTGTAGCCCTCGGTGCCGCGGCTCGTCGTCACCACCGCCTTGCCGGCGGCCATCGCCTGCAGCACCTTCATCCGCATCCCGCCACCGGTGCGCACCGGCGCCAGCACCACCGCGGCCTCTTCGAGGTACGGCTCGACGCTGGGCGCGTCGGCGACCAGCTCGATGCCCGGGCCCGCCAGCTCGCGGATCTCCGGCGGCGGCGCGCTGCCGACGATGCGCAGCGTCGCCTCGGGGCTGCGGCTGCGCACGGCGGGCATGATCTCCCGCGCCAGCCAGATCGCCGCGTCGCGGTTGGGTGGGTGGGCGAAGTTGCCGACGAAGAGGACGGTTCCAGGCACCTCCCGATCGGGGTCGGGGCGCGGCGGCAGCACCAAGCCGAACGGGTTGACGCGAACCCGCGGCGCCACGTCGGCCGCCAGCGAGGCGATCGAATCGGCGTCGCGGCGGCTGAAGACCTGGACGCGATCGAAGCGGCGCCAGGCGCTCAGCTGGAAGCCGCGCCAGCGCCGCCAGTCCAGCTCGCCCAGCGCCCAGCGCGGCCAGCGGGCCGGCCGCCCAGGTCGCCACTGGACCGGGCGCGGCCGCAGCACCTCGTGGTGCGTGAAGACGGTCGGCACCCCTGGCGGGAAGTCGAACACCGACATCGCGCTGTCCTCGACCGCAACCACGTCGAAATCGCGCTCGGCGTCGAGCCGGTCGACGATCGCCTGGATCTCGGGTGCGGCGAACCAAACCGTGCGCCAGGGCCAGCGGCCGCGCCCCCAGGTCGCCGCCAGCCGCAGCCGGCGCCGCCGGCGCCGGGCTCCCGGCGGCGGCTGACGACGATCGGCGACGTGAACCTCGACCGCGCGCGGCAGCTCCCCCACGGCCTCCGCTTCCCCAGGCTCGTCGCCGACGGCCGTCACCAGCGTGACCTCGTGGCGCCGCGAGAGCCCGAGCAGCTCGGCGTAGAGCAGGACAGGGATCGCGCCGGCCCCCTGGCGCTGCGGCGGCAGCGGGGCGACGAGGAGGATCTTCATCGCCCGGCGTATCGAGCGGAGCGGGCCCTCATCTCAGTCCAGCCTCGCGATCCTGCCGCCCTCGGAGCGCTGCAGCCGTCCCAGCACCCGATTGAAGGTGCGACGGCGTTCGGGGAAGAGGAACAGCTCGGCCAACCGGTTGGCCGGCCGCCGCGGTGCCACGGCCTCGGCCAGGAACCAGGCGAAGAAGAGCGCTTTCATCGGCCAGGAGACGTCGAAGCGCCGCTTCACCGCGTGCCGCGAAGCGAGCAGGAGCGAGGTCCTGCTGTCATCGGCCACCGGGTGGTTCTTGGGGTCGAGCTTGAGCGAGATCAGCCTGTTGGCGAGGTCCGAGAGCGAGAGGATCGGGCGCTCGCGCTCCAGCTCCATCCCGTCGGCGAGCTGTTCGAGCGAACGACAGGTCGCCCCCGCGTAGCGGATCGAGTCGCGGACATGGTCGAGGTCGAGCCGCGGCGACTCGAGTTCGTAGCCGTTGCTGCCGTGGATCCTGTACTCGGCGCAGACCTGGTCCAGAGCCGCCGCCTTGCCCAGCAGCGCGCTCAGGTGGACGAGGTACCAATCGGCCCCGCAGTGGGGATAGTCGGCCTCCGGGATGGGGAGGATCCGACGCACGAGAGCGGTCCGGAAAGCGGTGCCCCCGCCCGGCAGCCAGGCGATGTCGAAGGGAAAGGCGAGCTCGGCCCGGCGCGCGTCCCCGGTCGGCGGCAGCAGGTGACCGGTCGGCTTCGTCGCCCCGGTCGGCCGGCCGGAAGCGTCGATCACCGCCATCCGGAACTGGACCTTGGCCAGGCCCGGGTCCGCTTCGAAGGCCGCCGCGACGCGCTCCGCGGCCTCGGGCCGGAGGACGTCGTCGGCGTCGAGCAGCAGTAGCACGTCGCCGGAGCAGCGCTCGATGCCGGCGTTCAGCGCCGAGGCCTGACCGCCGCGCTCCTTCAGCACCACCTCGGCGCGGCCCTCGAAGCCGCGCAGGACCTCGCGCGACTCGTCGGTCGAGCCGTCGTCGACGACGATGACGTTGACTCGCGGGTGGGTCTGGCCGATCGCGCTCGCGACCGCACCGCCGAGGTAGCGGCCGTAGTCGTGATTGGTGACGACGATGTCGACGGCGAGCCCGTCCGGCTGCGCTGCGCTCACGGAGCTGCGGTCCCGGGCCTGAGCCAGGTGGTGACGCGGCGGTAGAGGGCGTGCGGGCGCGCCTGCTCGTACAGAGACGCCGCCACCCGAGTCGTTCCCGTCGCTCCCACCTGCACAGGCACCCTAAACACCCGTTCCCCTCCCGGATCGAGCGCGAGATGGTAGATCTTCAGGCTCCGGGATTTCCCCGCGCGCACCTGCAGCCGGTAGCGCTCCCCGCCCTGTTCGGCGCTGACCACGCCGACCCGCACGTACGAATCCGGTTCTTCGGCGTCAGGAAGCATCCAGAGGGCCGTGTAGCCGGAGGCGTCGCCGGCGGGCAGCGGCGTGTAGGCAAGCGTCAGCGCCGCGACCGCTGCTGCCAGCGCCAGCAGTCCGCAGACGAGGTCGACGCGGCGCAGGCGCAGGCGCGGCAACGGCTCGCGGGTCTCTTCCGCCCTCGGCCTGCGCAGAGCGGCCACCCGGCAGGCGGCGACGACGACGAGGACGAGCAGCAGCGCCCAGGTCCACGTGCGCAGCCCGCCGGGGAGGTAGTTGAGCACCAATCCGCCAAGACAGAGGACGGAGAGGCCGCAGGCAAGGCTCAGCATCGACAGCCGCTCGCGGTCCAGCCGCCGCGGGCCGAACGCGGCCGTCACGATCGCGTAGCCCGGCAGGAACACGGCCAGCGGCAGCGCCGCGACCAGCCTCACGACCTCCCAGGGGACGAGCGAGGCGACGAGCGCGCAGACGATCGCCGCGATGGTGGCCAGCTCGAGATCCCGGTGCCCCCTCACGGGCGATCACCGAGGTTGTAGACGACGATGGCGCCGCTGTCGTAGGTGCGCCCGAGGGGGACCTGAGCGAACTTGTGCATCGCCGCGATCGGGTCGAGCGGTTCCTCTTCGGAGCCCTGCACGTAGAAGAACGAGCCGCGCACCGCGTCGGTCGCCACCTTGCGGCGGTCGGCGACGATGTAATTGACCTGGTGGTCGTGGAGCAACGGCAGCTCCCAGCCTCCGAGCGCTTCCTCAGGCAGGATCGTCTTGATCGCCAACGCGTCGCCGGTCTTCGCCCGCGCCCCGCCGGGGGCCAGGATCAGGCGGGCGTCCGCGTCGGCGGCGGCGAACTTACCGTTCGGCAGGAAGTCGGAGACCCAGTTCGCCAGCCCGACCGGCTCCGATTCGATCTCGGCGCCGGCGGCCGAGATCCGCATCGGCTGAGCGAGCTGAGCGTCCCACGGCCATCCCGCGATCGCGCCGCCGACGATCACCACGCCGATACCGGCGACGAGCGCGGTCTTGCGCTCGCGCAGCCTCGGTCCCGGCCGCACCAGCCTGAGGGCGCCGTAGGCGACGATGAAGGCGAGGCCGATGAAGAGGAACTCGCTCGCTCGGTTGCCGGTCTCCCAGGCCTTGGGGGCGAAGCGGAGGGCAAGCGAGGCAAAGAACAGGGCTCCCGCAACGCAGAAGAGCAGGGCGAGAGGGCGCTCGCGTCGCCGCGCCCAGACCTGACGGAAACCGGCGAGGAACCCCAGCCCCAGCAATCCGACGGCAGCGAGGGTTATGAGCCGGGCGAGGAAAGGAGTTTCGGTGACGACCGACGAGGAGGCGGACTGGAAGAGCGAGCGTGGCGCCGCCTCGCCGGAGGCGGTGTGGAGGACCGAGGTGAACGCTTCGTCGAGGACCGGGCCGAGGTAGCCGACCGTCGAGTTGGCGGCGATCACCAGCCAGCCGAAGGCGGCGACAACGGCGAAGACCGCGAACGGCCACGGGTTCGGTCGCGGCACGCGCCAGAGGCGGTACACGACCGCGAGGGCGACCAGGATGATCGCCAGCGCGTAGGAGGTGAGGTGGTGGGTGACGACGATCGCGGCGGTTCCGAGGACGATCGGGACCGCCCACGCTCGCGCCCAATCCGGTGGCGAGGTCTCTCGCTCCGCGAGGGCCGCGAGGACAGCGACCAGCAACGGCAGCGAGAGGGACTCGTAGGAGTACTGGACGCCCCAGTAGAGGAAGTTGGAGCTGCCGGCGTAGAAGACGACGGCGAGGCCGGCGACGCGCGATGAGCCGCTGATCCTGGTGAAGAGGACGAAGAGCGCGAGGACCATGGTCAGCCGCGCCACCCCGATCAGGATCACGCCGGCGCCGAAGCTCGACATCCCGGTCAGTGACATCAGCGCCGAGGTCGCGCTTGCCAAGCCGGGATAGCCGGAGGTGACCGGCAGGATCGGGTTGTCGTTGAAGAGCTGGTGATGCAGGGCGACCTGGTCGGCGTTGTAGGCGTGGATCGGCTCGTCGGCGAAGGTGAAGAGGAAGGGGTCGCGGATCACCTTGACCGCGTAGAGCGAGAGACCGAAGAGGGCGACGAGAGCGAACCGCTCCCCCAGGCTGACGTCGCGCATGCTGAGCCGGGAGGCGATCGGCAGAGCAATCAGCAGGACCCCGGCCCAGTAGAGGACCTGACTGGGGTCGCCCCCTTCCCGCGAGAGCGCGTTGGCCCAAGCGCAGAGCAGCAGGCCGACGCCGGCGCAGACAGCCAGCGCCACCAGCGGCGAAGGCCCGACCTCCCTCAGTCGGCGGCCGATCTCGCCCGCGCTCAGCGGGTGGCCGGCATCGCCGGCTCTCGGGGCCTTGGTTTTCAGTGCCGGCATGCGGCGATCTTAAGGGTGGGGTACGGGTGGAACGATCCTCCGTAGGCACCGGAATCGCTGCCTGCAGAAGCATTTGCCCTGCAAATTCCGCGCCAGTTCGTCGCCGGCCCCCTGCTAAGGTCGGGCGCCCGTCGTCGCCTCGAGACCTGGAGCCTTCCGTGAGTTCGTCCCCTAGTCATGCCCTCCTTCAATCGGACGAAGAGTGGGATGTCCGTAATCGCGTTCTTTCAGAGACGCTGACGGAGCTCATCCGCACGGAAGCGGGCGGGGGCGCCCGCAGGGCGTTGGACGTCGGTTGCCAGAACGGCTGGACGACTGACCGCTACGCGAAGCTGACCGGCCTCGACTGGGTCGGCATCGACCCGGCGTTGACCGAGGAACAGCGCTCGCCCGACGGGATCGCGCTCCATCCCGGCTTCAGCAACAAGCTCGACTTCCCCGACGACTCGTTCGACGTGGTGATGCTGGCCAACGTCTACGAGCACATCTTCCCGCAGGACCGGGTCGCCTCCTTCGAGGAGATGCGCCGCGTCCTCACCCCCGGCGGGATCGTCGTCGGCCAGATCCCCAACCCCTACTTCCCGATCGAGTCCCACAGCCGCCTTCCCTTCATGGGATGGCTGCCGATCCGCGCCCAGAAGGTCTACTGGAAACTTGCGCCGGTCACCTGGGAGCACGACTTCTTCGTCGTCACCCCCAAGCACCTCCGCCGCGACGCCGCCGCCGGCGGCCTGCAGGCGACGATGGTACGGAAGTTCAACTATCCGCCCGAGGTGATCCCGAAGAAAGTCCGCGGCATCGCCCGGGCGCTGGAGCGCCCGATGCGGGTGATGCCCTGGGCCTGGCAGTTCGTGCTGCGGCCCACCTGACCTGGCGGGCCGCCCTGCGGCGCAGCCAGGCTAGACGCCCAGCCGCCTTTCCAGACCCTCGAGCTGCGCGGTGATCTCCTGCGGCAGCGCCTCGCCGAACTTGGCCAGGTGCTCATGGACCTGGGGCAGCTGCTGCTTGACCAGGTCGGTGTCGACCGCGAGCAGCTCTCGCATCGCCGCGTCGGAGATCTCGAGACCGTCGGTGTTGATGGCGCCCTCCGCCGGCAGCAGGCCGACCGCGGTCTCGACCGCGTCGGCCTTGCCCTCGCAGCGACGGAAGACCCACTCCAGCACGCGGCTGTTCTCGCCGAACCCGGGCCAGAGAAACTTTCCGTCGGCGTCTTTGCGGAACCAGTTGACGTAGAAGACGCGCGGCAGCTCGGCTCCCTCGCGTTTGCCGGCCTGCAGCCAGTGGGCGAAGTAGTCGGCCATGTTGTAGCCGCAGAAGGGAAGCATCGCCATCGGGTCGAAGCGCAGTCGGCCGACGGCGCCGGCCGCCGCGGCGGTCGTCTCCGAGGACATCGTCGCCCCCATGAAGACCGCGTGCTCCCAGTCGAATGCCTCCTGGACCAGCGGCACCACGGTCGCCCGTCGCCCACCGAAGAGGAAGGCGTCGATCGGCACACCGGCGGGGTCCTCCCACTCGGGTGCGATCGAGGGGCACTGCGAGGCCGGAGTCGTGAAGCGAGCGTTCGGGTGGGCGGCGGGGACGTCGGACTCGGGAGTCCAGTCGTTGCCGTGCCAGTCGATCGCATGCGCCGGCGGTTCGCCGGTCATCCCCTCCCACCAGATGTCGCCGTCGTCGGTCTTGGCGCAGTTGGTGAAGATCGAGTTGCGCTCGATCGTGTCCATCGCGTTGGGGTTCGTTTTGTGGCTGGTGTTCGGGGCTACGCCGAAGAAGCCGGCCTCGGGGTTGACCGCGTAGAGCCGGCCGTCCTCGCCGAACTTCATCCAGGCGATGTCGTCGCCGACCGTCTCCACCTTCCAGTCGGGCAGCGTCGGCACCAGCATCGCCAGGTTGGTCTTGCCGCAGGCCGAGGGGAAGGCGGCGGCGATGTAATACGTCTTCTGCTGCGGGCTGGTCAGTTTGAGGATCAGCATGTGCTCGGCGAGCCAGCCCTCGTCGCGGGCCATCACCGAGGCGATGCGCAGCGAGTAGCACTTCTTCCCGAGCAGGGCGTTGCCGCCGTAGCCGGACCCGTACGACCAGATCATGCGCTCCTCGGGGAACTGGACGATGTACTTGGTGTCGCTACAGGGCCACGGCACGTCCTGCTGGCCCTCGTCGAGCGGGGCGCCGAGGGAGTGCATGG
>DASWQL010000032.1:0-39072 GCA_036403715.1 Solirubrobacterales bacterium | reverse complement strand
ACCTGCATCGTGAGCTGCTGGTGGTCCGACCCGAGGTTCGAGTTCTCGAAGATCGGCGCGACCTCGTACTGCGCCGGCGCGACCTCGTTGTGGCGGGTCTTCACCGGGATGCCGAGCTTCCGCATTTCCAGTTCCGACTCCATCATGAAGGCGAGCACGCGCTCCGGGATCGAGCCGAAGTAGTGCTCGTCGAGCTCGTGGCCCTTGGGCGGCTTGGCGCCGAACAGCGTGCGGCCCGTGGTGATCAGGTCGGGGCGCTCGTAGTAGTACTGCTCGTCGATGAGGAAGTACTCCTGCTCGGGCCCGACCGTCGTGAAGACCCGCTGGGCCTCCTCGTTGCCGAAGAGCTTGAGCGCGTTGATCGCGCTGGTTGACAGCGCGTCCATGGAACGCAGCAGCGGGATCTTGCCGTCGAGCGCCTCGCCGGTCCAGCTGGCGAAGGCGGTCGGGATCGCCAGCAGCGTCCCGTTCGGGTTCTCGAGGATGAAGGCCGGGCTGGTCGGGTCCCAGGCGGTGTAGCCGCGCGCCTCGAAGGTGGCGCGGAGGCCGCCGGTCGGGAACGAGGAGGCGTCCGGCTCGCCTTGGATCAGCTCCTTGCCGGAGAAGCCGGCGATCAGCTTGCCTTCGCCCGCGGGCTCGAAGAACGAGTCGTGCTTCTCCGCGGTCGAGCCGGTCAGCGGCTGGAACATGTGCGTGTAGTGGGTGGCGCCGTTCTCCAGCGCCCAGTCCTTCATCGCCTCGGCGACGATGTCCGCCAGGCTCGGGTCCAGGGCCTCGCCGCCTTCCAGCGTCGCCTGCAGCTTCTCGAAGACGTCCTTGGGCAGCCGCTCCTGCTGCACCGAGGCGGAGAAGACGTTGGCGCCGAAGGCCTCGTTCTCGGGAAGGGTCAGGTCGAGCGCTCCGAGGGACTCCCCGTTGGAGCTCCACTGCGCTGCGGTCACGTTCTGCTGGCGGATACGAGTCATCGCTTGGCTTGTCCCTCGCTTGGCGGCGCGCCCAGTCGCTGGGCACGATTGATTACGTGTCTCACTCCCTTATGAAGAGCCAAAAGAGCCTAATGGCCAAAACTTTGCCATGTGTTGTACCGGCGTACAGACTTTGTCAGGCGGCAATTGTCCGCCATGTCGGCGGGGTGCCTGAAGACACCCGGAAACCGTCGTTGGACCGCATGAAGGGGGTCGTCGGCAGCGGACCGCGGCGACTTGAACCGGATAGCCTCCGCAACTGCGGCTCCTGGCCGCACCGCCAAGCCAAAAAAGAGGGGGAGGACCCACTTCATGTTCGTTTCCAAGGCCGCCGTCGTCGGTGGGGGCACGATGGGCGGCGAGATCGCCCAGGCAATCGCCGCCGCAGACATCCCAGTCGTCGTCAAGGACATCGAGCAGAAGTTCGTCGACGCCGCGGTCGAGAAGGCGCGCGCGGTCACCGAGGGGCAGCTCGCCCGCCTGGTCAAGAAGGAGAGGCTGACCCAGGAGCAGGCCGACGCCCGCCTCGCCGAGGTGATGGGCCTGGTCACCGGCACCACCAGCTACGACCAGTTCGGCGACGTCGACTTCGTGATCGAGGCGGTGCCGGAGAAGATGGAGATCAAGCAGGCCGTCTTCCGCGAGATCGACGCCGCCACGCCCGGCCACGCGATCCTCTCCTCCAACACCTCCTCGCTTTCGATCACCGAGATGGCGGAGACGACGCTGCGCGCCGACAAGGTCGTCGGCTTCCATTTCTTCTACCCGGCCTCGGTGATGCCGTTGGTCGAGGTGATCGTCGGCGAGGACACCTCGCAGGAGACCGCCACCGCCGCCTACAACTTCGCCCAGGCGATCAAGAAGCAGCCGATCGTCTGCGGCGAGGTCCCCGGCTTCGTCGTCAACAAAGTCCTGATGGCGACGATGGGGGAGATCTGGCGCGCCCAGGAGGAGAAAGGCCTCTCGCTGCAGGCGATCGACGAGGCGATCGCGGCGGCCAAGGTGGCGCCGATGGGACCGTTCTTCCTCACCGACCTGCTCGGGCTCGACACCGTCCTCCACGTCGCCGAGCACCTCAACGAGTCCTACGGCGAGAGCTTCTACGTCCACCAGGGCCTCAAGCAGCTGGTCGCCGAAGGCAAGCTCGGCGCCAAGAGCGGCGGCGAGGGCTTCTTCAAGGACGGCGAGCAGACGATCCCGGGGGAGGCCGAGCCCGACGCCGAGGAACTGGTGGCGATGTTCACCTGCAGGGCCCTGATCGAGTCCTGCCTGTTGGTCGAGGAAGGGGTCGCCTCGGTCCGCGACATCGACGTCGGGATGATGGCCGGCGCCGGTCTCGACCCGCGCCGCGGCCTGCTGCCGCCATTCTGGAAAGCCGACGTCGAGGGCCTCGACAAGGTCCTGGAGCGGATGGAGCAGCTGCAGGAGCGCCACGGCGATCGTTTCGCGCCGCCGGTGACGCTGCGGCGGCTGGTCGCCCAGGGTCGCTACGGCATCTCCACCGGCCAGGGCTTCTACCCCTATCCGCAGCCCGACCCGGGCGAGCAGCCGGAGAAGGTGCAGCTCGAGACCCGCGGCGAGGTCGCGATCGCCTGGCTGGCGAACCTGCCGATGAACGCGGTCTCTCCCGAGGTGATCCGCGACCTGGCGACCGTCTGGGAGCGGGTCAAGGCGGCCGACGGAGTCAACGCGATGGTCATCGTCTCCTCGGTCCCGGTCGTCTTCTCCGCCGGCGCCGACATCAAGGCCTTCACCGCGATGGACGAAGCCGCGGGGGCGGAGATGATCGAGAAGGGGCACGCGCTGCTGCGCGAGCTCGGCGAGGCGCCGGTCGCCACCGTCGCCGCCGTCAACTCGATCGCCTTCGGCGGCGGTTGCGAGCTGGCGATGGCCTGCGACGTGCGGATCGCCGCCGAGGCGGCGGTCTTCGCCCAGCCGGAGATCAAGCTGGGGATCATCCCCGGCTTCGGCGGCACCCAGCGGTTGCCGCGCCTCGTCGGCGCGAGCAAGGCGCTGGAGATGAACCTGACCGGCGATGCGATCCTCTCCGAGGAGGCGCTCGAAATCGGGCTCGTAAACCGCGTCGTCCCCGACCACGAGCTGTTCGAAACGGCCCTGATGTGGGGCCGCAAGCTGGCCGGCCAGGCACCGGTCGCGGTCGGCCTGATCAAGTCGGTCTCCAACCGGGGAGACCTCGGCGAGGGGATCGAGGCCGAGAAACGCGGCTTCGCGACCGCCTTCCAAAGCGACGACGCGAAGGAGGGCATCGACGCCTTCCTCTCCAAGCGCGCCCCGAAATGGAGCGGCAGGTAGAACAGCCCGGTCGACGGGCCGCTTTCCGGTCCATGTCAGGGGAAATCGGCCCATCGACGGCGCGCTTGGCGGAGCTCGTTCGGGGGGCGGCGAGCGTGGTGGCGCTGACCGGCGCGGGAGTCTCGGTTCCATCCGGGATCCCCGACTTCCGCACGCCGGAGACCGGGCTCTGGGCGAACGTCGATCCGATGGAGGTCGCCCACATCGACGTCTTCGACCGCGACCCGGCCCGCTTCTGGTCCTACTACCGTCCGCGCTTCCGGTCGCTCGGCGACAAAGAGCCCAACGGCGCCCACCGGGCGCTTGCCGAGCTCGAGCGCCGCGGCCTGATCGCGGGCGTGATCACGCAGAACATCGACCGGCTCCACCGCGCCGCCGGCTCGCGCAACGTGGTCGAGGTGCACGGCTCGATCGAGACCTCCTCCTGCCGGCGCTGCGCGGCGACCTATGAGATCGAGGAGGTCGAGGCGCTGTTCGACGAGGACGGCGTCGCCATCTGCTCGATCTGCGGCGGCGCCGTCAAACCCGACGTCGTCCTCTTCGGCGAGCTGCTGCCGGAGAGCGCGATGACGCGGGCCCGCGACCTGGCCGAGCGGGCGGACCTGATGCTCTGCGTCGGCTCCTCGCTGGCGGTTTACCCGGTTGCCGGCCTGCCGCAGCTCACCCTGGAGCGGGGCGGGAGCTTGGCGATCGTCACCAAGGGACCGACCCCCTACGACGAGGACGCCGAGCTGAAGCTCGACGGCGAGGTCGACGCCGAGCTGGAATCGCTGCTGACGGCACTGGCCTAGCCACCGCCGCCGCTCAGAACCTGATCCGGGCCTCGCGGCAGGCCTCGACGATCGCCCGCGATCGCGGCGTGTCGAAGCTGAGAGCGCGAGCGCAGGTGGCCCTGGCCGCGGCGCCACAGGGATGGATCCGTTCGCCGCCGACGCGACCGGCGACGTCGGCGCGGATGCAACCCGGCGCCGGCCCGGGCTGAGTGCTGCTCGCGGTCGCCAGGATCAGCACCAGCAGGGCGACGATGGTCACTGCGAGGCCGACGATCACCGCGTTGCGCTCCCGCGCCGACAGTCGTCGCAGCGGCGTGTTGGTGCGCCGCCAGTGTCCCTCCAGAGGCATCTGGGAGCAGGTTAACGGCCTCAGAGCGGCCCGAAGCCGCCACTGGGGCGAACCCTTCGGTCCGATCTTTAGACAGCGGGATGTAGTCGCGGAGCCTGCCTGCGCGGAGAGTTCAGGGCAAGTCCAAATCACGAAAGGAAGCACCTGATCTATGGAATGGTTGAGCGAAGGCGCCAACTCGTGGCAGCTGACCGCGGCGACGCTGGTGGGCCTGATGAGCATCCCTGGGCTGATGGTCCTCTACGGCGGCGTGATGCAGAAACGCTGGTCGGTGAACTCGATGATGATGGCGTTCGTCGCCTTCGCGATCGTGCTGATCCTCTGGTGCCTGTTCGCCTTCAAGATGGCTTTCGGGACCCCGATCCACCTCGCCGATAGCGGCTTCTTCGCCAACTTCTGGGGGCAGCCGAGGTCGATCCTCAGCAGCTCCAGCCTGCTCGGGCAGGCGCACATCCCCGAGTACGCCGATTTGGAATTCGCCTTCCCGGAGTCGACGCTCGCCTACTTCCAGATCGTCTTCGCCGCGATCACGCCGCTGTTGATGCTGGGCTCGGTGCTCGGTCGGATCAACTTCAAGGCCTGGATCCCCTTCGTCGCCCTCTGGACCGTGCTCGTCTACACGATCAACGCCTTCCTGATCTGGGGCGGCGGCTACTTCGCCCAGCACGGCGCCGTCGACTTCTCCGGCGGCTACGTGATCCACCTCGCCGCCGGCGTCTCGGGCTTCGTCGCCGCCTGGGTGATCGGGCCGCGGCTGCAGCGCGATCGCGAGGTCGACGCACCGAACAACCTGGCGATGGTCGCGGTCGGGGCCGGTCTGCTCTGGCTCGGCTGGAACGGCTTCAACGGCGGCGACTGGTACGAAGCCAGCGGCATCGCCTCCGCCGCCGTCCTCAACACCAACCTCTGCACCGCCGTCGCCCTCTTGGTCTGGGTCGGCTGGGACTACCTCACCGGCCGCAAGCCGAGCCTGATCGGCAGCGTCAACGGGATGATCGTCGGCCTCGTCGCGATCACCCCGGGCGCCGGGTTCGTCAACGGCTGGGGAGCGATCATCATCGGCGTCGCCGCCAGCACGCTGGTCTACTTCGCGCTCAACTACCTGAGCCGGACGGCGCCCTTCCGCAACGTCGACGACACCCTCGGCGTCGTCTACACGCACGGGTTCGCCGGCCTCCTCGGCGGGCTCCTGGTCGGCGTCTTCGCCAACAACGCGATGGCGGAAACGGCCCTCTCGGGGACGATCTCCGGCGGCGGCCTGCACCTGCTCGGCTGGCAGGCGCTGACGGCCCTCTGGGTGATCGTCTTCTCGGCGACCGGCACCTTCGTCCTGCTGAAGCTGGTGGGGCTCTTCGTGCCGCTGCGGATGACCGAGGCCGAAATGGAGCAGGGCGACGTCGCCGTCCACGGCCACGAGGTCTACCCGTCCGACGTCCCCTCGCTGGGATACCCGGACGGCTACCCGGCGGCGCAGCCCGCTGCCGCGGCGACCGGGAGCGCCTCCGCTTAGGCGGGGGCGCTCTCGCCCGCTTCAGGAGGCCGAGATGGCTCTGAAGATCATCGTTTCCTACGACGACACCGACAACGACCGCGACGCGCTGGCGCTCGGCCGGCTGCTGGCCCTCTCCGACGCAGAGCTCTCGCTCGCCTACGTCCGCCACTCGTTCGGCGACACGGCGCTGGAGCAGCAACAGGCCGAAGAGCTGCTCGCCCGCGGCGCCGCCTCGGTCGGCATCGCGGAGATGCCGCGCCATGTCGTCGTCAACGCCGCGACCAGCGTCGGCCTGATCGAGCTGGCCGAGCGCGAGCAGGCCGACGTGATCGTCTTCGGCTCCGAGTATCGGACGGCGCCGGGAACCGTGAAGCCCGGGATCTCGGCGGCCAAACTGCTCCTCGGCGGTCCCGCGGCAATCGCCGTCGCGCCCTCCGGGATGCGGTCGAACCCGGCCCCCGGGGTGGATGCCGTCGGCCTGATCGACGAGGGCGACCCGGCGGCGAGAGAGACCGCGAACAGCGTCGCCCGAGCCCACGGCGCCGTCGTCGTCGACAACGGGGCCGGGCCGGTCGACCTGCTGGTGGTCGGCTCGCGCCCGGAGGCCCCGGAGGGTCGGGTCGTGCTCAGCGCCTCCAGCGACTTCGCGCTGGAGGCCGCGACCTATCCGGCGCTGGTCGTCCCCCGCGGGGTCGCGCTCAGCTTCGCCTGACGACGAGGATCACGGCCGCGATCTGCGGGTCGCGGCCGTCGATCCTCTCCCGCGCCTCGCTCCACTGGATCGCCTCGCCTTCGTGATCGGCGACGACGGCCGCCGTCACGGTCTCCGGCGACGCCGTCTCGATCACGAAGGCGTCGGGCAGGCTCGGCGCCGGCGCCTCGGAGAGGACTCCGCGGGTGACGTTCCTGGAAGCCCGCTCGGCGTTCGCCCAGCCCTGGCCGAAGGAGAGATCCTCGGTCTCCATCCTCGGCCCCTCGAGGATGCTGAGGCTGCTCTCGCGCGGTTCCCACTCGCGGTCGCCCATCTGGATGGTCCGGTCCTCCAGCCACGGTCCGACGATCTTGGCGTCGAGGTCCTCGCGGTCGAGGTTGAAGACCCGGGCGCGGTGGAAGCCGCCGGCGATTTCGACGTGGAACGGCACGCCGCGACGCTAACGCTTTCCCCCGCGGCGGGCCGAATTGGAATGATCCCGGCGATGCCGCTGCTCGAACTGCCCGACGCCGTCGTCTTCGACAACGACGGCCTCCTGCTCGACACCGAGTCCGTCTGGACGCGGGCCGAGGAGGACCTGTTCGAGCGCCGCGGCGCCGAGTTCACGGCGGGCGACAAGCGCGAGCTGGTCGGCACTTCGGCCGAGATCGCGGGTGGAGTGCTGGAACGCCGGCTCGGAGAGCCGGGTCGCGCCGCCGAGCTGATCGAGGAGCTGAACGCGCTCGTCGTCGCCGAGCTCGAGCACGGGGTCGAGGCGATGATCGGCGCCCGCGAGCTGCTGCGCCGGCTGCGGGAGCGGGGGACGCCGATCGGCCTGGTCTCGAACTCGCCGCTGGTCTTCGTCCAGCGCTCGCTCGAGCTCGCCGGCTTCGACGATCACTTCGACGTCGTCCTCAGCGCCCACGAGGTCGCCGCCCCGAAGCCCGCCCCCGATCCCTACCTCGAGGCATGTCGTCGGCTCGGGGTCGAGGCGGGTCCGGCGGTCGTCGCCCTCGAGGACTCGCCGACCGGAGTCGCGGCGGCGCGGGCGGCCGGGCTGACCGTGATCGGCGTCCCCTCGGTCGAGGGCGTCGCGCTGGAGGAGGCCCACCACCTCGCCGAGTCGCTGCTGGACGACGTAATCGCCCACCGCCTCTCCCTCTGACTCTTCGACCTCAGCCTCAGGTCGAGGGTGTGGCCTAGCCTCGCAGCACCCGCCGCCGGCGCAGGACGCGTTCACAGGTCTCCAGCAGTTCGCGCACCTCGCCCTCGGCCTTGCCGCTGAGCTCGCCCTTCAGCGCGGCGTTCGCCGCCTCGCCCGCCTGGTGGCGGCGCTCGCGCAGCGTCGCCATGTCCTCTTCATGGTCGGGATCGCTGAGGGCGCCCTGCAGCTCGACCAGAAGCGCCTCCAGCCCGACCCGCAGCTGCAGGGCGGCCTCGCGGCCGCGGCCGGCGCCGAGATCGGCGCGGGCACGCAGCAGCAACGTCTCGCAGGCGTCCACCCGCTCGCGCCCTCCCAGCACCGCGGCGACCCTTTCCTGCGGCCGCAGGTCTTCCTGGCGACGCCGCCGCCGCGACGCGCCGGCCGCCCAGACGTCGACTTCGCGGGCTGCCGTGAAGAGCCCCTCCGCCGTCTCCTCACCGCTGCCGTAGCCGATCCGCACCGCCACCGCGCGCTCCGGCGTCAGCTCGTGGGCGTGGGGGTCGGCGCCGGCGAGGGCGTGGACATGCAGCGCCCGGTTGAGCAGGCCGATTCCGTCGGCGACGAGGACGTCGGTGGTGTCCTCCGCCTCGCTCGCCTGCTCGAGCCACCGCTCTGCCTCCTCCTCGCTCGCGAACGGCGCGAAGGCGCGGATCGCGGTGGCGCGGGCGAGCGGCAGCGGCCTCGCCTCGGCGTCCGGATCGGCTCGTCGCGGCCGCCGGCGCCGCCGCGAAGCCGGCGCCGGCGCCCCCAGCGTCCGCACCACCAGCACGCTCTCGCCGCCCGCGTCCGTGTCGCGGGCCAGGTAGCGGCCGTCCGCCAGCGGCAGCGGCCCGGCGAAGTCGAGCTGGGCGAAGCCGAAGAGTTTGCCCACGGCCGGGATTCTTCCCGACCAGCGCGGAGTCGCGCTAGTCGCCGCCGCCGGTGCCGCCGTTGGCCTGCGGTTTGTCGGGCAGCGAGAAGGGGGAAGGCTTGGTCGGCACCTTCGGGTTTTCGATCTGACCGAGGCGGTCGATCAGGCGCTGCCACTGGTCCGGTTTGAGCAGGGCGGAGAACTGGGCTTCCAGCGGGTTGCCGGCAAGCGAGTGATACCCGACGTGGACGTGGTCGTAGTGGTCGGGGAGGGCGAAGCTGGTTTCGCCTGGCAGGTCCTCGAGCGAGATCACCTGGTGCGGGTGCATCGTCCCCTGCAGCTGCAGGACGTCGCGGATCAGCTCGTCGGTGAGCGTCCCCGGTCCCTGGTGGCCGGTCACCGGGACGCCGTTGATCGCGGCGATGTCGACCGCGTCGCCCGTCGTGTGCTCGGAGACGTTGCCCGAGCTGGTGAGGAAGCCGTGGCCGCATTTCAGCGAGGTGATCGTCAGTTCGAAGCTCTTCGAGCGCAGGTACTCGAGCATCGCCAGGACCCGCCGGTCGATCTGGCCGGTGGCGATGTCTTCGCGGCCGCAGCTGTAGATCGAGAGGCCCGTGTCGGCCAGCACCCGCTTCTGCAGCGCCTCCTTGGAGAGCAGCAGGACGCCGGCGCCGCTGAGGCGGGCGGTGAACGGGTTCTTGCCCTTGGCCCGGTAGATGGCGGTCGCCTCGAGCAGCTTCCAGCCGTCGAGGATCGGCTTCGGGTCGATCCGCGGCGCGCCCTTGCCGGCGGGCCGGATCGAGAAGTTGACGTGGGGGTCGACGCCGCCTTCGCCGGCGCCGATCCGGGCCAGGACCGTCCCGGCGATCACTTTCGAGCCGACCCGGATCCTGCCGTCGCTCGCCGCCGCGATCTGACTTTCTGCCGCCTGCACCGCCGCCTTCGAGGCGCCGTCGCCCTCGGCCCGCCGGGGCAGGGCCCGCAGCCGCGGCCGCAGGTTCTCGCTTTCGACCGGGAGCCGTTTCTCCTTGCCGGTCGGCATCACAACGGTGCGCTTGTCACGAACCAGCCGGCCGAGCTCGGCGTAGGTGTAGCGGTTGCCGTAGGTGTCTTCGAGGACGACGAACTTCCCCAGCTTCGGCGAGCTGCCGAGCTTGCGGATGACGCCGTCGTTGACGGCGACGACCGGAGCGCCCTGGCGGGAAAAGATGTTGATGCCGCGGCGGGTGGGGGAGGAGGAGATCACTTCGGCCGCGTTGCCGTAGCTGTCGCTGCTCGGGGCGGAACGCTTTAGGGCCGCCCGGGCAGAGATGTCGTCGGCGTAGCGGGCGTCGGCGGCGACGGGGAAGTGGGCGCCCTCGGTCAAGCCGGTCAGCGAGCCGACGAGGTCCGACGGCAGTTTGCCGTAGGCGCGGGCGTAGAGCAGCACCTCCTGGACGTACCAGTCGGCGTGGTTGTAGGCGAAGATCGCGCCATAGAGGTCCTTGGAGCCGCCGGCGATGTGCAGGTAGTGCGCCGCGGCGCAGATCGCGTCGACCGGGTTGTAGGGGTCTTTGCGCCCGTCCCCGTTGGCATCGAGCCCATACATTTCCCAGCTCGAGGGGAGGAACTGCATCCAGCCGACGGCGCCGGCGCTGGAGACGTTGAGGTTGGTGCCGAAGGCGGTCTCGATTTTGTTGATCGAGGCGAGCACCTCCCAGGGGATCCCGTATTCGGTTCCGCAAGCCTGGTAGATCGGCAGCAGGAAGGGCGGGATCTCGAACGAGTCGATGACGAAGTTGGGGACCCCGATCGGCGCCGGGCCGAAGGGCGCGATCGTCGTCGTCGGGTTCGCCGTCGTCGGCGTGCCCCCGGCGGAGAAGGGCGAGCCGCCGTTGCCGCCGTTGCCGAGCGGTTGGTCGCCGCCGCCGGTGGCGCTGGGAGCCCTGACTCCGCCGCTGGACCGGCCGCCGCCGCTTGCGTCGCCGAGGTCTTCGTTATGGGTGACGCCGCCGCGCTTTTGCTGCGAAGCGGCTTCGCCGCCGCCGATCGGGCTGCCGTGCCGCACTTCGCCCGTGCCCTTGTCCTTGGCGCCTGATTCTTCCGTTTCGGGGGCGGTCGCCGGTGCCGGCGGGGTGGCCGGCGAGACGGGCGCGGGTTCGGCGGTCGGCGCCTCGCTGGTGTCGTCGGGGGAGCTGCAGTCGGGGTCGGCGAGGTCGATCAGGCCGTCGGCGTCGTCGTCGGCTCCGTTGGCGCAGGCGGGGGCCTGAAGGGAGGGGATGGCCGTGGTCGTGGTCGCCCCGGAGGGGCTGGTCGGGGCACCTTCGGAGAGTGGATCGGCGCCTGCGATCGCGCTGCCCAGTGCCACCACCGCCAGGAAGGCGGCAAGTACGACGATCATTGCGATCTTGGTTCTCATCCCAGTGCGCCTAAATACCCGCTGCCGCGACTGCGACGGCTCCTCCCCGCGGAACGACAGTCCAAAGCAAGCTACCCGTTCGCCCAGGGGGTCGCAATGGCGCCGGCCGCCCCCCAACAAGCCCTTAATCAGAAACCGCGTCATGCCTGCAGACAGCAGCGTTTCAGGCGAGCCGGATGCGCTCGTTAAGCTGCCGTAAAAGAGTTGCGAAAGGCGGGCGGCGTGAGCTACGACGATGACGAGCAGGACGGGCTTCGGGCCCGCTCGGAGCAGGCGATCGGCGAGATCGCCCAGGCGCTGATCGACAACCCGACGCTGCACAACGCGATCTCAGCAGCTTTCGGGGCGCGGGAGAAGGCAATCGAGGCTCAGCAGGCGGCGATGAGCGCGCTCAACCTGCCCTCGGCGACCGACGTCGAGCGCCTCGAGCGCCGGCTGCGCTCGTTTTCGCAGCGCCTCGAGGAGGTCGAGGAACAGCTGGACGAGGTCAGCCGCGAGCTCGGCGCAATCCGCCGCCAGATCGCGAAAAAGGACACGAAAAAGGACACGAAGAAGGACAAAGCCTAAGCCTCGACTTCAGCCTGAGACCAGAGCTTCGACGGCGCCCCTACCCGCACTTTTCGCCGCCGTCTCCGCCGCTTCCTCGTCGAGGCGGTCGCCCGCCGCCGTCGCGTCGACCAAGAGGACCGCGGCGACTCTCACTTCGAGGCTCCTGCCCCGCGCGAACAGCGCCGCGGTCTGCATGTCCGCCGCATCGGCCGCGATCGGCAGCTGACCGCCATCCTCGCCGTGGACCGTGTCGAGGCTCGCCACCACCCCGCCGCGGGCGCCGCAGAGGGCTACTCGCAGTGCCGCCGTCAGACCCGAGTCGGGCGACACCGCCTCCCCCTCGCGCGCCCCGGGCCCGCCCCAGGCGTGCGCCTCCTCGACGAGCAGCAGCTCGCCGAGCTTGGTCTCCGCGGACAGTCCGGTGCAGGTCCCGACCCGCACCGCCCGCTTCACCCCCAGCTCCGCCAGGTCGGCGAGGACGAGGGCGGCGCTGGGACCACCGATCCCGGTCGCCTGCAGGCTCAGCTCGCGGCCGCCCGCGGTCGTGCCGGTGTATCCCCAGAGACCGCGCGCGTGGTTGCTCATCTTCGGCGCCTCCAGCAGCTCCTGCGCCAGCATCAGCGCCCTGCCCGGGTCGCCGACGAGGATCGCGTCGGCGGCGATCGGGGCGGTGGGACGGAGTCGGGCCGGCATTCGCGCCGAGCGAGCCTAGATGGTCGGCAGGCCCAGGCACGGCACCTTCCACCGGTGAGAGACGGGGTCGGCGGATTTGCTCCAGCCGTCTAAACGCCGGCCGAAGACGCGTCCATACGGTGATGTCACTCGTCCAACCCGCGACCGCCGGGGCGAGTACTCCGGCGGGCTAGGAGGAAGTCAATGAAGAAGAGGCTCCTGATCGCAGGCCCGGTGGCCGCGGTTGCCTCGCTCGTCTTGCCGCCGGTCGCCTTCGCTGCCGAAGCGCCGACGATCCTGGAAACGCCGGAGGCGAGCATCAACGCGATGTGGGTGATCGTCGCCGCGGTCCTGGTGATGTTCATGCAGGCGGGGTTCCTGCTCCTGGAGGTCGGCTTCTCACGCGCCAAGAATGCGGGCGCCGGCGTCGCCAAGGTGCTGGTCAACTTCTCGATCGCATCCCTCTGTTATTGGGCCTGTGGCTTCGCGCTCGCCTTCGGAGGGCTGGGGGAGATCGCCGGGACGCACGGCTTCTTCCTCAACGTCGGCTCCTCGATCGAAGAAGCGGGCAAGAGCATTCCCTTCGTCCAGACGTACTCGATCAGCCCGGCGGCGTTCATGTTCTTCCAGTTCGTCTTCTGCGCCGTCTCCCTGGCGATCGTCTGGGGCGCGACCCTGGAGCGGATCAAGTTCAGCGCCTACGTCATCTACGCCGTCATCTTCAGCGCCGTGCTTTACCCGATCCTCAGTCACTGGATCTTCGGCGGCGGCTGGCTGCAGGCGAACGTGGGGATGCAGGACTTCGCCGGCTCCACGGTGGTCCACCTGATCGGCGCCACCGGCGCTTTCGCGGCATTGCTGCTGCTCGGCCCGCGGATCGGCAAGTACACGAAAGACGGCAAACCGCGGGCGATCCCCGGGCACTCGATGCCGCTGGTCGGCCTCGGCGTGCTGATCCTCTGGCTCGGCTGGTTCGGCTTCAACCCGGGCTCGACCCTGGGCGCGATCGGCGGCCGCTTCGCCGAAGTCGTCGTCGTCACCAACCTCGCGGCCGCGGCCGGCGTGGTTGCCGCGGTCGCGGTGATGTACCTGAAGACGAGGACGATCGACATCGGCATGGCCGGCAACGGCGCGATCGCCGGCCTTGTCGCGATCACCGCCCCGTCCGGCTACGTCGAGTACTGGGCGGCGCCGATCATCGGCGCGATCGCCGGCGTCATCGTCGTCTTCGGCGTGCTGGCGATCGAGAAGATCATCGACGACCCGGTCGGCGCGCTCTCGGCGCACGGCCTCGCCGGGATCTGGGGGACCCTGTCCTGCGGCATCTTCACCTCGCCACGCCTGGCCTCGTTCAACGAAGTCGGCGATCCGGGGCTCTGGTACAGCGGCTCGTTCCACCAGCTCGGCGCCCAGGCCCTCGGCATCGCCGTCGCCTTCGGCTGCGTCTTCGTCGTCTCCTACGCGATCTTCCTCTTGATCAAGAAGACGATCGGTCTCCGGGTCTCGCCGGAGGAGGAGGACGCCGGCCTCGACATCTCCGAGCACGGCATGTACGGGTACCCGGAGCAGTTCATCCCGCAGCCGGAGTACTCCACCGGGCTACCGTTCGGCAGTCCGCCGCCGCCCGTCGCGGCGCCCGCACCGGCGGCACCCGCCGTCAGCCCGATGACCACGACCGAGTCCTAGGAGGCCGGAGCGCATGAAGAAGATAGAGGCGTTCATCCGCCACGAGGCGTTCGAGCCGATCAGGGCCGAGCTGCTCGACAAGGGCTTTCCGTCCCTGTCGATCATCGAGGCCAAGGGCTCGGGTCGCCAGAAAGGCATCGTCGAGCGCTACCGCGGCTCGACCCTGACCGTCAACGTGCGGCCGAAGATCAAGCTGGAGGTGGTGGTCGAGGACAAGGACAAGTCGATCGTCGTCGAGACGATCCTCAAACATGCCCGCACGGGGGAGGTCGGCGACGGCAAGATCTTCGTGCTGCCGGTGGAGGAGGCGATTCGCATCCGCACCGGCGAGGGCGGCAACGAGGTGCTGCAGCTGCACGAGGAGTCGGAGATCCCGACCTAGCGGGATGCATAGGTGGAGCGGTATCCGCTCCCTCCACCCCTCCGGCTAGCCTCGGGCGCTATGGCTGACGAGCGGATTTCGTTGAGCGAGGCGGCGCGGCGGTCGGGGGTTCCGGCCAGCACCCTCAAACGCTGGGGCGAAGAGAAGATCGTCCCGGTCGGGCGGGGGCGCTGGACGGCCACCGCGGCGGCCCAGGCCAGGGTCGTCGCCCGGATGCGCGAGCGCGGCTACTCGCTCGCCGACCTCAGGGATGCCGGTCGCGAGGGACGGCTCGCCTTCGGCTTCGCGGAAGAGCTCTTCTCCGACCGCGAGGGTGAGATCTCGGTCGCCGACGTCGCCGAGGAGACCGGCCTCGAGCCGGAGCTGATCGAGCGGATCCTGGTCATCCTCGGGACGCCGATCGGCCGGCAGCGCAACCTCACCGCCGACGACGCCGCCGCCCTGCGTCACTGCGCCCGCGTCCTCGCCGCCGGCTTTCCCCTAGTCGCCTTCCTCCAGCTGGTCCGCGTCTACGTCCAGTCGATGCGGCGGATCGCCGACGCCGAGGTCCGGCTCTTCCACCTCTACGTGCACGAACCGATGATCCGCGACGCGGTCCCCGAGCTGGAGATGGCGGAGGAGATGGGAGACCTCGCCGCCGACGTGCTGCCGCTGGCGCCGCCGCTGACCGAATACCTCCACAACCGCTACCTGCGCTACTTCCTCGAGCAGGACGTGGTGGGCCATATGGAGACGGACCAGGGCCTCGAGACGGCCGAACTCGAGCTCGGCCACGTCACCATCACCCTCTGCTTCATCGACCTGACCGGCTTCACGCGCTACACCGAGGAAGAGGGGGACATCGAGGCGCTCGACGTGGTCGAGAACTTCGTCGCCACGGTCGAGCGGACGCTGCCACGCGAGGCGACGATCGTGAAGACGATCGGCGACGAGGTGATGGTCGTCTCGCCGGACGCGGCGACGCTGACCGAGTGGGCGGTCGGCTTCCTCGCCGGCTTCTCCCAGCGCCCGCAGCCGCGCGTCGGCATCCACTGCGGCGACGCCGTCTACCGCGACGGCGACTATTTCGGCAGCCAGGTCAACCTTGCCCACCGGGTCGTCAACCGCGCCCTCGCCGGCGAGGTCCTGGTCACCGACCGCGTCGCCGAGTCGATCGTCGGCCGGGCGGCGTTGGGGCTGGAGCCGATCGGCAGCGTCATCCTCAAGGGCTTTCCGGCCCCGACCGAGCTGTTCGTGGTCCGCGCCGCCGGCTGAGGCGCTCCTAGACTCGTTCCGTGGCAGCGGAGCGACTGATCGAGCGGGTCCGCGCCGGCGGCCTGATCGCGCCGCCCGCGCCGCTCGTCGCGATGCTCTCCGGCGGCCGCGACTCGGTCTGCATGCTCGACCTCGCCGTACGGGTGCGTGGCGCCGAGGCGGTGACGGCGCTCCACGTCAACTACGGGATCCGCGACGACTCCGACGAGGACGAGCGCCACTGCGCCGAGCTCTGCGCCGCCCTCGTGGTCGAGCTGGTCGTCGAGCGCCCGCGCCGGCCGGAGGGCCCCGGCAACCTGCAGGCCTGGGCTCGTGACAACCGCTACGCCGCGGCGGCCCGGCTGGCGCTGCGCCGGGGCGCGACGATCGTCACCGGCCACACCGCCGACGACCAGGTCGAGACGATCCTCTACCGCCTCGCCTCCTCGCCGAGTCGCCGCGCCCTGCTCGGGATGCGCCCGCACGACGGCAGCCTGGCGCGGCCGCTGCTGGGCACGACTCGGGCGGAGACGACGGAGTACTGCGAGGCTCGCGCCCTCGCCTGGCGCGAAGACAGCTCCAACGCCGACCAGAGCTTCGCCCGCAACCGGATCCGCCACGGGCTCCTCCCCGAGCTGGCGCGGATCCACCCGGCGGCGGCGGCCAACGTGCTGCGCACGGCCGAGCTCCTGCGCGACGAGGCCGAGGTCCTCGACGCGCTGGTCGCGGCCGAGATCGAGGGGGGAGGAGGACCGGGGCGGGGAACGATCACCCTGGAGCGGTTGGGGGAGCTGCACCCGGCGCTGCGACGCCTGGTGGTCCAGCGGTTGGCCGACACCGCCGCCGGCCGCCCGGTCGCCGGTGCCGCCCGCCACGCCGAGCAGGTCGCGGGCCTGCGCCGCACCGGCGTCGCCAGGCTCGACCTCGGTGGCGGGGTCCGCGCCGTCGTCGAACGCGGCGTTCTGCGCGCGGAGCGCGACTGACTCGCCGATGAGCCGATTTCCCACCTATATGACGGGAAATCGGCTCACCGGCCTTATATCTAGACTGCGGCCCCGTGTCGGACCCTGCGATCGGCGAGATTCTCGTCTCCAGAGAGGACCTGCAGCGACGGGTCGCCGAGCTCGGTGCCGAGGTCAGCCGCGACTACGCCGGTCGCGAACTGATGATGGTCGGCGTCCTCAAGGGCGCCGTCCTCTTCCTCGCCGACCTCATGCGCAGCATCGACGTCCCCTGCGAGATCGACTTCATGGCGGTCTCCAGCTACGGCTCCCAGACCGACTCCTCGGGCGTCGTCCGCATCCTCAAGGATCTCGACGCCCCGATCGAGGGCCGCCACGTCCTCATCGTCGAGGACATCATCGACTCCGGGCTCACCCTGCATTACCTGATGCGCAACCTGCGCGCGCGCAATCCCGCCTCGCTCGAGGTCTGCGCCCTGCTCACCAAGCCCGAGCGGCGGCGGGTCGATCTCTCCCCGCGCTACGTCGGCTTCGAGATCGCGAATCGATTCGCGATCGGCTACGGGCTCGACCACGCGCAGCGGTATCGCAACCTCGATTACGTGGCTGCGCTCGTCGACTAGGCGGAAAAACCGCCCTGGTACGCTGATTTCTACCCTTGAGGCGTTTCTTCAAAAGCGCGGCATTTCCGATCCTGCTCGTGGTCATCCTGGCGTTCATCGCCCAGCGGGTGATCACCAACGACCCGGGCACGGCGGCTCCCCCCTACAACGAATTGATCAAGTCGAAGAGCGGCCTGATCGCCAAAGGGGAAATCGAAGAAGTCTCGGTCAACACCAAGGACAACACCCTCGACGTCAAGGAGAAGAACGGCGAAAGCTTCTCTACGGGCTATCCGCCCAACACCGAGCAAAGCCTGATCGACAAGCTCGAACAGGGCGGAGTCAAGACGACGGTGCACGGGACCGGCGGCTCGAGCCTGCTCTCGCTGCTCACCTACATCCTCCCCTTCGTCCTCTTCTTCGGCTTCTGGATCTTCCTGATGAACCAGATGCAGGGCGGCGGCTCGCGGGTGATGAACTTCGGCAAATCGAAAGCGAAGCGGATGTCAGTGGACGCTCCCAAGATCACCTTCCGCGACGTCGCCGGGGTCGACGAGGCCGTCCAGGAGCTGGGGGAGATCAAGGAATTCCTCGAGAACCCGAAGAAATTCCAGGCGCTCGGCGCCCGCATCCCCAAGGGGGTCCTGCTCTACGGGCCTCCCGGCACCGGTAAGACCCTGCTCGCGCGCGCCGTCGCCGGCGAGGCGGGCGTCCCCTTCTTCTCGATCTCGGGCTCGGACTTCGTCGAGATGTTCGTCGGCGTCGGCGCCAGTCGCGTCCGCGACCTCTTCGAGCAGGCGAAGCAGAACTCGCCCTGCATCATCTTCATGGACGAGATCGACGCCGTCGGCCGCCACCGCGGCGCCGGCATGGGCGGCGGTCACGACGAGCGCGAGCAGACCCTGAACCAGCTGCTGGTCGAGATGGACGGCTTCGAGATGAAGGACAACATCATCCTCATCGCCGCCACCAACAGACCGGACATCCTCGACCCGGCGCTGCTGCGGCCCGGTCGCTTCGACCGCCAGGTCGTCGTCGACCGCCCCGACCGCAAGGGCCGCAAGCAGATCCTCGAGGTCCACACCCGCGGCAAGCCGCTCGGCCGCGAAATCGAGCTCGACACCCTGGCCGGGCAGACTCCGGGCTTCACCGGCGCCGATCTCGCCAACCTGATCAACGAGGCGGCCCTTTTGACCGCCCGCACCGGCAACCGCGAGATCTCGATGAAAGAGCTCGAGGAGGGGATCATGCGGGTGATCGCCGGCCCCGAGAAGAAGACCCGGGTGATGAGCGAGAAGGAGCGGCTGATCACGGCCTACCACGAGGTCGGGCATGCGATCGTCGGCCAGCTGCTGGAGAACACCGACCCCGTCCACAAGATCTCGATCATCAGCCGCGGCCAGGCGCTCGGCTACACGATCAGCCTGCCGACCGAGGACAAGTTCCTCACCACCCGCGCCGAGCTGACCGACACGATGGCGATGACCCTGGGCGGCCGCGCCGCCGAGGAGATCGTCTTCGGCGAGATCACCACCGGCGCCTCCAACGACCTCGAGAAGGTGACCGAGACGGCCAAGCAGATGGTGATGCGCTTCGGGATGTCAGAGCGCCTCGGGCCCCGCGTCTTCGGCCACGATCGCGGCCAGCCCTTCCTCGGCCGCGAATTCAGCGCCGAACCCGACTACTCCGACGAGATCGCCCGCGAGATCGACGACGAGATCCGCCGTATCGTCGAGAGCGCCCACCAGACTGCCAAGAGCCTGCTGAACGAGCGCCGTGAGGACCTCGAGCGGGTCTCGAAACTTCTGCTGGAGCGGGAGACGATCGATGCCAAACAATTCATCGCTCTGCTTGACGGCAAGCCGGCCGGCGAGGTCTTCGTCGACGAGGAGGAGCCGGCCAAACCGCGCGAGCCGGAGCCCAAACCGGAGCCCGCTCAGCGCGAGGGCGCACGGCCAAACCCGCGCCCCCGACCGGGCTTCGCCGGCGGCGACGCCTCCTGATCGGCGTCTCCTGACCGGCGCCTGGCGGCGTCCTCAGTCGCCCGTGTGCACAGCACACTTCGCTCCCTGCGTCCTTGCCATGCTTGCTCAGGAGACGCCGATATGAAATTGATGGGAGTCGTAAACGTCACGCCGGATTCGTTTTCGGACGGCGGCCTGTACTTGGATCCAGAGCGGGCGATCGCCCACGGGGAGGAGCTGGCGCGGGCCGGGGCGGCGATTCTGGACGTCGGCGGCGAATCGACGCGGCCGGGGGCGGAGGAGGTCGGGGTCGAGGAGGAGCTGCGGCGGGTGCGCCCGGTGATCGAGGCGCTGGCGGCCGGCGGGCCGGAGATCTCGGTCGACACCTCGAAGCGCGCGGTCGCCGCGGCCGCGCTCGACGCCGGGGCGGCGATCGTCAACGACGTCACCGCGCTGCGCGGGGACCCGGAGATGGCGACGCTCTGCGCCGAGCGCGGCGCCACCGTGATCCTCATGCACATGGCCGGAAACCCGCGGACCATGCAACGGAACCCGATCTACGACGACGTCGTCGAGGAGGTTCGGGCCTTCCTCTCCGCCCGGGTCGAGGCGGCGGTCGAGGCGGGCATCGCCGAGGAGCGGATCTGGCTCGACCCGGGGATCGGATTCGGCAAGACCGCCGAGCACAACCTGGAGCTGCTGCGACGGCTCTCGGAGCTGGCCGAGCTCGGCCGCCCGCTCGTCGTCGGAGCCTCGCGCAAGAGCTTCATCGGCCGCCTCGACGGCTCGGGGGCGGGCGAGCGCCTCGGGGGCAGCATCGCTTCCTCGGTCCTGGCCGCGGCCGAGGGCGCCGACGTCCTCCGCGTCCACGACGTCGCCGAGATGGCCGAGGCGATGAAGGTCGCCGCGGCGATACTCGGATAGGTTGCCCCGATGGAGTCGCACGGCAACGGCATCGATTCGAGCGCCGAAGTCGAGATACGCGGTCTCTCGATCTACACCCACCACGGCGTCAGCGACGCCGAGCAGGAGGTGGGACAGCGGCTCGAGTTCGACATCTCCTTCGACGTCCCCGACTGCGACGCGATGTTCACCGACCGCCTCGAGGACACGGTCGACTACGCCCAGGTCTGCGACATCGTCGCCCTGGCCGCGACCGAGCGCAGCTACCGCACCCTGGAGCGGCTGGCGCACGTGGTCGGCTCGCGGCTGATGGAGCGCTACGGCTGCGAATCGGTGCGGGTGCGGGCCGCCAAGCCGGAGCCGCCGCTGCCGCTGGCCCTCCAGGAGGTGGCGGTGGAGGTCACCCAGGAGCGCGCCGTCGACGAGAACGGCGAAAACTCCGAGAGCTAGGCGGGCCGGTGCGCGAGGGCTACCTCGGACTCGGCTCCAACGTCGGCGACCCCGCCGGCCACCTGCGGGCGGCCGTCGACCTGCTGGCGGCGCGCGGCGTCGAGATCCTCGCCTTCTCCTCGGCCTACGTGACCGAGCCGGTGGGAGAGGTCCTCGACCAGCCCGATTTCCTCAACGCCGCCGTCCACATCCGCACCGAGCTGGAGCCCGAACCGCTGCTCGGCGTCTGCAAGTCGGTCGAGGCCGCCCGCGGCCGCTCCTTCGACGCTCCCCGCCACAGCCCCCGCCCACTCGACGTCGACCTGCTCCTGCTCGGCAACCTCGAGCTCCGCAGCGACCGCCTGACGCTGCCACATCCCGAGGTGACGAGCCGCCGCTTCGTCCTCGTCCCGCTGCTGGAGCTCGACCCCGACCTCTCCCTCCCCGACGGCACCCGCCTCGCCGACGCCCTAGCGGCGCTTCCCGCGGGACAGCGGGTGGACCCGAGGGGGCGTCTTATCTGAATGCCAGACTTGGGCTCAAGATATTCCGAGAGGACGGGAGGAGGCATTTATGAGCAACAACGTCCACGTGATTCCGAGTGGCGGGGGATGGGACGTCAAGGTCGAGGGGACGGGAAAGGCCTCTCATTTCCATACCCAAAATGAAGCCATAAAAGCTGGTCGAATACTCGCGAGGGGGAACCACTCGGAGCACATCCTTCACGGAAGGGATGGACGAATCCGCCAGCGCGACAGCTATGGGCGCGACCCCTTTCCACCACGGGGTTAGCCCGGCCGGTCCGCCGCCGTTGGTAGATTCCATTCGCTGGCTGAGAGCAGGTTCGCACTAGCGAGCTTCAGGGCACGCCCCTTGGTCGGCACCAACTTCGAAAAGAGCCCCGGAGCCCACTTCGGGGTTCTTTTCATCTAGACAGTGGGGTGCCAGACCTCGTCGTGTCGCAGGCGGGGCGCGATTCTCTCTTCCCACAGCCTTTCGACCGCATCGGCAGAGTTCCCTTCCGCCACGAGTCCGTCCCTGACCTTTCTGGTCCGCGCCGCGATGAAGGTCGCGCAGTCCACCAACTGGATGGCGGCGTTCCGGTGGGATGGGACAAAATGGATCGTGTCGACGATGTGGTCGATCGGCTCCTTGTTCCACCCCCACGAAGTCCCCAGCTCCTGATAATTGGCGAGATCGCGAAGGGCCGCATCCTCAATCTCTTTGGCCTCGTCGGCGACAAGCAATACATGGCAGTCACGTTCCTTTGCGAACCGCTCGATCGACTCGATCGTGAACATCAAAGCGATGTCGTGCGGGTGGTAAGGACGGGGGTAACGCCTCCGCAGGCCGCCCTTGTGGACGCCGCGGACGATTACCTCGGCCTCCGCCAGCTCGATTCCTCGCAGAACGTCGTCGTAGACCTCGATCCGCTCTGACGGCGAGAAGCCACTGAAATAACCGCGGCCCGAGAAGAGATCCTGCCCATGGAACTCGAACTCGTCTTCCGAGCAGGTCAAAGGGCAGTGACGCCGCGCGGCATCTCGCATGTGATCGTGGACCAGGCCGATCTTCGACTCCTCGATCACCAGCGAAAGGATCAGATGAATCGGCTGAGCTGGGTCGTCGAGGTTCGACCCGTGTTCCCGGTCTCATCCATATAGGCGATCCACATCCCGAACATCCCCCTGCAGAGGTCGAGAAATCAGTCTGCCGTCCCAGCCTCCCAGCCGAAACGAGGCGGCGCGGAGCCTAACTGGTCACGGCACGGTTGACGCCTGCCGGCGCCAGCCACTCCGCAGGCAGAACCGGCGGCGTGCGCCCCGGGTAGTTCGGGACGATCCGCTTCGCCAGCGCTCCGGCCGGCCGCGACTCGATCGCCGGGCGCAGGTCGTCCATCGTCATCGCCAGGCCGAGGCTGGGGGCGATCTGGAAGTCGGCGGCGTTCAGCTGCTCGCCGTTCAGCAGCCCGGCGGCGATCCAGGCGTCGATCCGCTGCAACATCGCCGGCAGGCTCGCCAAGGCGGCGCGCGCGTGCTCGTCGTCGGCTTCGTTGAAGCGGGCGGAGAGGGCGACGATCGGCGCCGCCGTCTTCATCGCCAGCGAGATCGGCAGGCCGAGCTTGGCTCCCTCGGAGTAGCTGCGCAGCGGCTCCTTGTCGCGCTTGATCGCCCACCAGAGAAGCTGTCGCATCGGCGCCTGCAGCTCCTCGTCGCCGAAACGCTCCGCCTCCTCGACCGCGGCCCGCTGCTCGGGGTCGGCGGGGAAGAGCGGCGGCTCCGGTCGAAGCCGATCCAGCTCGCGGGCGATCTGCCGCGAACCCTGCACCTTGGCGCCGTCGATCTTCAACGCCGGCACGGTGACGCCCGAGAAGCCGACCGCGCGGAGGACGCCCTTGGAGATGACCGGCAGCAGGTCGGTCCGCTTGTAGGCGATCCCCTTGTGCTCGAGCATCAACTGCGCGCTGATGCTGGGATGCGACGCCGGGATCACGTATAGGCGCGCCGTCACGCGAACGATCCTAAGCGTTGCGAGATGGTTCTGGGGATAATCCGCCGATGCTCTTGGCTGTCGACGTCGGCAACACCCAGACCCACCTCGGTGCCTTCGACGGCGACGAGCTGGTCGAGCACTGGCGCTTCCAAACCCGCTCAGGGGCAACCGGCGACGAGCTGGCGGAGCGGATCTCCGGTCTTTTCTCGCTCTGCGAAATGTCCCTCGGCGACGTCGACGCTGTCTGCGTCTCCTCGGTGGTGCCGCCGCTCGGCACTCAATACGAGCGGCTCACCGAACGCTACCTGGAGGCGGAATGCCTGACGATCGGGCCGGGTTTGAAGACCGGCATGCCGATCCGGATCGAGAACCCGCTCGAGGTCGGCGCCGACCGCCTCGTCAACTCGATCGCCGCCTACGAGCGCTTCGAAGACGCCTGCGTCGTCGTCGATTTCGGCACCGGCATCAACATCGACGCCGTCTCCGCCGAGGGCGAGTACCTCGGCGGCGCGATCGGGCCTGGCCTCGAGATCTCGCTCAGCGCCCTGATCGAGCGTGCCGCCCGCATCACCCGCATCGATCTGGTCGAGCCCGAAGCGGCGATCGGCCGCTCCAGTCGAGCCGCGATCCAGTCGGGGTTCGTATACGGCTTCGCCGGCCTGATCGACGGACTGGTGCGCCGGATCGAAGAGGAACTGCCGCAGCCGAGGCTGCTGGCGACCGGCGGGCTGGCCTCGGTCGTCGTCCCCTTCACCGAGACGATCGACGAGGTCGACGACATGCTTACCCTCAAGGGACTGCGATTGATCCATGAACGCAACGCGCCCATACCTGACTGATCCGTTTCGGATCGCCGACGTCGAGATCTCCAATCGCGTCCTGCTGGCGCCGCTGGCGGGGATCGGCAACTGGTTCGTGCGGCTGCAGGCAAAACGCCATGGCGCCGGGCTGGCGGTCTCGGAGATGGTCTCGAGCTTCGCGCTCCACTACCGCAACGAGCGCACCCTGCGCGACCTGATGCGGATCCACCCCGACGAGCATCCCGTCTCGGTCCAGCTCTTCGGCCACGACGCCGAGGTGATGCGCTCCGGGGCGGAGATCGCCGCCGCGGCGGGAGCCGACCTGATCGACATCAACATGGGCTGCCCGGTGCCGAAGGTGCGCCGCACCGGCGCCGGCGCCCAGCTTCTGCGCGACCCCGAGTTGGCGCTGGCGCTGGCCCGCGCCGCCGCCGAGGGCAGCGGCCTGCCGGTGACGGTGAAGCTGCGCTCGGGGATCGAGGCGGGCGACCGCTCCGGCTTCGACCTCGCCGTGCGCCTGGCCGAGGAGGCCGGGGTGGCGGCGATCGCCTTCCATCCACGGGCGGCGACGAAGGGGCACAAGGGCTCCCCCGACTACCCACTGACCCGGGAGCTGGTCGACCGCGTCGAGGTGCCGGTGATCGTCTCCGGCGGCCTCGCCGACGCCGAGGCGGCGCGCCGCGCCTACCGCGAGTCCGGCGCCGCGGCGGTGATGATCGCCCGCGGCTCGCTCGGCAACCCCTGGCTGTTCGAGGAACTGACCGGCCGCCGCACCGCCCCGCCCTCGCGCGAGGAGGTGGCGGCGGAGCTGCTGTGGGTGATCGACCGGGCGGAGGAGCACATCGGCAGCGAGCGGGCCGAGCGCTACCTGCGCAAGTTCTACCCCTGGTATCTGGAGCATCTGGACGCTCCGGCGGCGGTCGCCGACGAGCTCCAGCGCAGTGCCGATCTGGATCGTGCAAGGGCCCTGGTGACGGGCCTGGCGGAGCCTGTCGCAGTTCCTTAGAGCGCCCTTTTTGCCGAGCCCGAGCCCCCGCTATAATCCCGCGACTCTGAGCTCGGGTGCGGCGATGCAGACAGCCGTACCGGGGCGTTTTTTTCGGTCTGGGAGTCGGTTTGGGCGCTCCCTCCAATCCAAAAGCGAGGTCGTTCACTGTGAGTCGTCAGGCTGTCATCACCCCCGAGGGGCTCGAGAAGCTGAAAGAGGAGATCGAGTTCCTCTCGACGACCAAACGCCGCGAGGTCGCGGCGCGGATCAAAGAGGCGCGCGAATTCGGCGACATCTCCGAGAACGCCGAATACGACGACGCCAAGAACGAACAGGCCCTGCTCGAGGGGCGCATCGCCCAGCTCGAGGAGCGGCTGCGGCGGGCGACCGTGATCGACGAGAAGGCGCTCAACACCGAGGAGGTCGGCTTCGGCTCGGTCGTCCACGTCAAAGACCAGAAGACCGGCGACTCGCAGAAATTCCAGATCGTCGGCTCGACCGAGGCGAACCCGAGCGAACACAAACTCTCGAACGAGTCGCCGATCGGCAAAGCGCTGGTCGGCCGCAAGCGCAACGACGTCGTCACCGTCGAGGTCCCCCGCGGGCCGAAGAAAAAACTCAAAATCACCAAAATCGAGAAAGCCTGAGAGCGCCAAAAAGCGGCCCATCTCGGGGTCATCGGTCCTCGCCCCTTCGCTCACGTACTGGAGTACGCTCGCCAGCGGCTGCGGCCTGCGTCCCCCGATCCGCTTGCTTTCTGACGCTCTCAGAACGTGACTGAAGAAAAAGAAGAACTCTCCGACGTACTCCGCGACCGGCGGGAGAAGTTGGAGCGGATCCGGGAGGCGGGGATCGAGCCGTTCCCGCACGAGTTCTCCGGGCGCGAGGACATCGCCGAGGTCCGGGCCGCGCACGAGGGCCTGGCCCCCGGGATCGAGACCGACTCGCGCCACCGGGTGGCCGGCCGTATCGTCGCCCGCCGCGGCCACGGCAAGGCCTGCTTCCTCGACCTCCGCGACGGCAGTGGCGAGATCCAGCTCCATGCCCGCGAGGACCTGCTCGGCGAGGAGGCCTACGAGCTGCTCGTCGACCTCGACCTCGGCGACATCGTCGGCGTCGAGGGCACGGCGATGGCAACCCGGCGCGGGGGAGAGCTCTCGCTCGCCCTCGACCACTGGCGCCTGCTGGCCAAGAGCCTGCGCCCGCCGCCGGACAAGTTCCACGGGCTCGAGGACACCGAGACCCGCTTCCGCCGTCGCGAGCTCGACCTGATCGCCAACGAGGACAGCCGCCGGACCTTCCGGATCCGCGCCCGCACGGTCAGCGAAATCCGCCGCTGGTTCGACGAACACGGCTTCGCCGAGGTCGAGACCCCGGTTCTGCAGCCGCTCTACGGCGGCGCCATGGCGCGTCCCTTCGTCACCCACCACAACGCCCTGGACCGCGACTTCTACCTGCGCATCGCCACCGAGCTCTACCTGAAGAAACTGGTCGTCGGCGGCATCGACCGCGTCTACGAGCTCGGCAAGGATTTTCGCAACGAGGGCGTCTCCCACAAGCACAACCCCGAGTTCACGATGCTCGAGTGGTACGAGGCCTACGCCGACTACGAGAAGACCGCCCACGACCTCGAGCGCCTCGTCGCCGAGGTCGCCGAGCGGGTGCTGGGGACGACCAAGGTGCGCCGCGGCGAGGCCGAGATCGACTTCGCGCCGCCCTGGCGGCGGATCACCCTGCGCGAGGCGATCCTCGAGCGGGCCGGGATCGACATCGCCGAGCACCCGACCCGGGAGGCGCTGGCAGCGGCGATGGGGACCGAGCCCGACCCGGCCGAGGGCTGGGGAAAGCTGGTCGACGGCCTGCTGTCGCGCGAGGTCGAGCCGGCGCTGATCCAGCCCACCTTCATCTTCGACTACCCGGTCGAGCTCTCGCCGTTGGCCAAGGCCCACCGCACCGAGGAAGGGCTGGTCGAGCGCTGGGAGGCCTTCGCCGGTGGCGTCGAGATCGCCAACTCGTTCAGCGAGCTCAACGACCCCGACGAGCAGCGGCGCCGCTTCGAGCAGCAGGCGGCAGAGCTGGCCCGGGGCGACGAGGAGGCCCAGCCCTACGACGAGAGCTTCGTCGAGGCGCTCGAACAGGGGATGCCGCCGACCGGGGGGGCCGGGCTCGGGATCGACCGCCTGGTGATGATGCTGGCCGGGGTCGCTACCCTGCGCGAGGTGCTGCTGTTCCCGGCGATGCGGAGCTGAGCGGGGCCGGCCTGGGCGAAATCGCCCCATCTGTGCCCACTTCCCGCTGAAACCCCGCTCTTAGCGCACGGCCGGGGTCAGAAGCCGGACGTTCGTGCCCGGTAGAGTTAAGGCAACACATGGGCGTCTTCCGATAATGAAGGACGTCTGCCGGTACTAACTCGGGCCTACCGGGTTCGAGCAAGAAGAGGATTCATTTGTTCGAGCGATTCACTGAGCGAGCTCGTCAGGTCGTCGTCCTAGCGCAGGAGGAGGCCCGGACGCTCAAGCACAACTACATCGGCACCGAGCACATTCTGCTCGGGCTGCTCCGCGAGGAGGAGGGCCTGGCTGCCCGCGTCCTCGAGTCCCTTGACATCACCGTCGAACGCGTGCGGTCGCAGGTA
Source organism: Solirubrobacterales bacterium (assembly GCA_036403715.1). Taxonomy (GTDB): domain Bacteria; phylum Actinomycetota; class Thermoleophilia; order Solirubrobacterales; family 70-9; genus VAYN01. The sequence continues at coordinate 11,739 of DASWQL010000032.1, read as the reverse complement.
GTCCGCATCGTCGGTTCCGGTGAGGAGGTCACCTCGGGTCAGATCCCGTTCACGCCGCGCGCCAAGAAGGTTCTCGAGCTGGCGCTGCGCGAGGCGCTCTCCCTCGGCCACAACTACATCGGCACCGAGCACATCCTGCTGGGTCTCGTGCGTGAGAACGAGGGCGTCGCCGCCCGCATCCTGCTCGACTTCGACGCCGACTCCGACAAGATCCGCAACGAGGTGATCCGGATGCTGTCCGGCCCCGGCGGACGTCGTCAGGGCGGCGGCGGCGGTGGCCAGGGCGAGGGCAAGAAGTCTTCGAAACTGCTCGACCAGTTCGGGCGCAACCTGACCCGCCTCGCTGAGGAGGGCAAGCTGGATCCGGTGATCGGCCGCGAGACCGAGATCGAGCGGATCATGCAGATCCTCTCCCGCCGCACCAAGAACAACCCGGTGCTGCTGGGCGAGCCCGGCGTCGGCAAGACCGCCGTGGTCGAGGGGCTGGCCGCCCGCATCAACAAAGGCGAGGTCCCGGAGCTGCTGAAGAACAAGCAGATCTACACCCTCGACCTGGCCGCCCTCGTCGCCGGCTCGAAGTACCGCGGCGAGTTCGAGGAGCGCCTCAAGAAGGTGATGAAAGAGATCACCCAGCGCGGCGACATCATCCTCTTCATCGACGAGCTCCACAATCTGGTCGGCGCCGGTGCCGCCGAGGGCGCGATCGACGCGGCCTCGATCCTGAAGCCGGCCCTGGCCCGCGGCGAGCTGCAGACGATCGGTGCCACCACGCTCGACGAGTACCGCAAATACCTCGAGCGCGACTCGGCGCTGGAGCGCCGCTTCGCCCAGATCAAAGTCGACCAGCCCTCCCCGGAGGACACGGTGCGGATCCTCGAGGGCCTGCGCGAGCGCTACGAACAGCACCATCGGGTGACGATCAACGACGAGGCGCTGGCCGCCGCCGCCGAGCTGGCGGACCGCTACATCTCCGACCGCTTCCTGCCCGACAAGGCGATCGACCTGATCGACGAGGCGGGCTCGCGGATGCGGATCAAGTCGATGTCGACCCCTCCGGTCTACCGCGATCTCGAGGAGGAAATCGAGACGACGCGGCGCGAGAAGGAGGCCGCGATCGAGGCCCAGGAGTTCGAAAAGGCCGCCAACCTGCGCGACACCGAGCGTCAGCTGACGACCCGCAAGCGCCAGCTCGAAGACGAGTGGGCCGAGGGCGAGAACGGCGAGCGCCCGGTCGTCGGCGAAGAGGAGATCGCCGACATCGTCTCGATGTGGACCGGCATCCCGGTCTTCAAACTGACCGAGGCCGAGACCAAGAAGCTGATCCGCATGGAGGAGGAACTCCACAAGCGGGTGATCGGCCAGGAGGTCGCGATCACCGCCGTCTCGAAAGCGATCCGCCGCTCCCGTGCCGGGATCAAGGACCCGAAGCGGCCGGCCGGCTCGTTCATCTTCCTCGGCCCCTCCGGGGTCGGCAAGACCGAGCTCGCCCGCACGCTCGCCGACTTCCTCTTCGGCGACGAGGAGGCGATGGTCCGGATCGACATGTCCGAGTACATGGAGAAGCACGCGGTCAGCCGCCTGGTCGGCTCGCCTCCGGGCTACATCGGCTACGACGAGGGCGGCCAGCTGACCGAGGCCGTGCGGCGCAAGCCGTACTCGGTGCTGCTGCTCGACGAGATCGAGAAGGCCCACCCGGACGTCTTCAACATCCTCCTGCAGATCCTCGAGGACGGGCGCCTCACCGACGCCCAGGGTCGCACCGTGGACTTCCGCAACGCGATCGTGATCATGACCTCGAACATCGGCGCCTCGGAGATCTCCAAGAACACCTCGATCGGGTTCACCGTCTCCGACGAGACCGGCATGTCCTACGGCGACATGAAGAACCGGATCATGAGCGACCTCAAAAAAGTCTTCCGGCCGGAGTTCCTCAACCGGATCGACGAGGTCATCGTCTTCCACAAGCTGGCGAAGGAGGAGGTCAAGGAGATCATCGACCTGATGATCAACCGCGTCCGCGTCCAGGTGGCCGAGCACGAACTCCAGCTGGAGTTGACCGACGAGGCCAAGGACCTGCTGGTCGAGAAGGGCTGGGATCCCTCGATGGGCGCACGTCCGTTGCGTCGCGCGATCCAGCGCTACATCGAGGACCCGCTGGCGGACGAAGTCCTGCGCCAGGGCCAGATGACGCCGGGGTCGACGGTGATGGTGGCCCGCGACGAGGCCGGCGACGAGGAGGACAAGCCGCTGAGCCTGACGATCATCGCGCCGAAGAAACCGCAGCCGAAGCCCGAGCCCGAGCCCGAGAAGGTCGGTGTCGGCGCCAAGAAGGACGGCGGCGGCGGCCACGGCCACGATGGCGAGGACTCCTCGCCGCACGGCGACACCGAGTCCTAGGCGAGCAGCGCAGGTGGGCGAGCCCGGCCGCAGCGCGATCGGCACCTGGAGCGGCGGCCGCTTCCTGCACTTCGGCGCGGCGATCGACGAGGACCGGCTGCAGGCTCTGCAGCGCCCCGGCGGGGGGATCGAGACGGTCATAACGGCCGACGCCTACGGGCAGGGCGAGGCCGACAACCTTCTCGGCCGGGCCCTGGCCGGGGTGCCGCGCGAGCAGTACAGCCTGGTCGGCGCCGTCGGCCACGACTTCTACGAGGGTGAGCGCGACGGGCCGAAGGGCTTCCCCCGCTTCACCGACCCGCGCCTGCGCGGCCCCGACGAGTACGCGTCTTATTTGCGGCGCGCCACCGAGGCGAGCCTGGAGCGGATCGGCGCCTCCTCCTTCGACCTGCTGCTGCTCCACAACCCCGACCGCACCGGCTACTCGAGCGAGGCGGTCTGGGACGGGATGGCGGCCCTGCGCGAGGCCGGGCTGACGGCGCGGATCGGCGTCGCTCCCGGGCCCGCCAACGGCTTCACGCTCGACCTGATCTCCTGCCTGGAGCGCTTCGGCGAGCGGATCGACTGGGCGATGATCATCCTCAACCCGCTCGAGCCCTGGCCCGGGGCGCTCTGCCTCGACGCCGCCGAGCGCCATGGGGTCAAGGTGCTGACCCGGGTCGTCGACTACGGCGGCCTCTTCTGGGGCGACCTCCGCCCGGGGATGGAGCTGGCCGAGCGCGACCACCGCAAGTTCCGCCCGCCGGGCTGGATCGAGGCGGGGGTCGAGAAGCTGGAGCTGCTGCGGCCCTACGCTGAGCGTGCAGGTCTGACGACGATCCAGCTGGCCTGCCAATGGAACCTCGCCCACCCCGCCGTCCGCTGCGTCGCCCCGACCCTGATCCAGGAGATCGGCGAAGGAGCGCGGCCGATCGAGGAGAAGCGCGCCGACCTGGCGGCGCTGCCCGCAGACCTGAGGCTGAGCGAGGCCGAGGTGGCGGAGATCCGAGCGCTTGGAGACAACACCGGCTCGATGGTCCTGAAGGGCGCCAGCCCGGTGCACGAGGGCGACGAGCGGGCCGACGCCTGGCCGCTCAGCGACGAGCTGGCGGCGGTCGGCGGGCGTTGGGGAATCGACCCTGAGCAGGACCTCGTCGGGTCGGCTTGACAAAGTCAATCCCGACCTGTCCACATGGATATGCACCAGACCGCATTCCAGAGCGCTTTTTGCCATCCTAAGGGAGATGCCTTCTTTGTCCGGGGATGAGCTCCACGAGCTATCCGAACGTCAAGATCCTCGGCTACTACGAGCCCTAGACGTCGTCGCCCCCGGCGGGTCGCTGCGGGAGGGCATCGACAACATCGTCCACTCGCGTACCGGAGGCCTGATCGTCGTCGGCGACCTCGACGACATCTCGCACCTGCTGTCGGGCGGGATCAAGCTCGACGTCGACTACTCGCCGGCGATGCTCTACCAGGTGGCGAAGATGGACGGGGCGATCGTGCTCAACAGCGAGGCGACCAGGATCGCCTGGGCCAACGTCCAGCTGATGCCGGATCCGACCATCCTCAGCTCTGAGACCGGCACCCGCCACCGCACCGCCGAGCGCGTCTCCAAACAGACCACGGCGCTGGTGATCGCGATCTCCCAGCGCCGCGACGTCGTCTCGCTCTACGTCGAGGGGACGAAGTACATCCTTCAGGACATCCCTGCCGTGCTCGCGAAAGCCAACCAGGGCCTGGCCACGCTGGAGAAGTACCGCGAGCGCCTCGACCAGGTCTCGGCTCGTCTCACCGTGCTCGAGTTCGAGGGCGGCGGCGTCCTCCACGATGCCCTCGCCGCCCTGCAGCGGGCCGAGCTGGTGACGCGGATGGCGGTCGAGGTCGAGCGCTACATCGTCGAGCTCGGCACCGAGGGCAGGCTGATCGAGATGCAGCTGGAGGAGACGATGGTCGGCGTCGCCGCCGACAAGACGGCGCTGATCCGCGACTACTCGGTCGAGGATTCGGAGCAGAACCTGACCGCGGTGCTGCAGGCCCTGGGCCGGATGCCCCACCAGGACGTGCTCGACTTCGGTCGGCTGGCCGAGCTGCTCGGCTACGACCGCAAGCTCAACACCCTCGACTTCCCCGTCGCCCCGCGCGGATACCGCGTGCTGGGCCGGGTCCCCCGTATTCCCAAGCTTGTCGTCCAGAAGATCACTCAGGAGCTGGGTGGGTTGGAGGAGGTCCTGGCGGCCTCCGACGCCGACCTCGCCGCCGTCGACGGAGTCGGGCCCACCAGGGCCAAGGACATCCGCGAGGGCCTGCGCCGGCTCCAAGAGGTCGATCTGGTCGATCGGTACTTGCACAGCTGACGGCGACAAGCGCCGTCGAAGACGAAAGGAGCCACCGATTTCCGAGCTAGACGAGGCCATGGAGGCAGTCTTCGAGGAGGACGTCGAATACGTCTGTGACTTCGAGGAGGGCGACAAGGTCGTCTACCCACACCATGGGGCCGGCCTGGTGCTGAAGAAAGAGACCCGGGAGCTGATGGGCAGCGAGCGGGAATACCTGACGATCAAGATCCTCCACAACGAGCTGACGGTGATGGTCCCCTGCGAAAACGCGGGAGTGGCCGGCCTGCGGCGCGTCATCGACGAGGAGGAAATCAAGAAGGTCACAGCCGTCCTCACCGACGACGTGTCGGAGATGCCGAAAAACTGGAACCGGCGTTTCAAGTACAACCGCGAGAAGATCAAGACCGGCGACGTCTTCGAGCTCGCCGAGGTAGTCCGCAACCTCGCCCTTCGCGAGATGGAGAAGGGTCTCTCCACCGGCGAGAAGCAGATGTACACCCGGGCGAAGAAGATCCTCGCCTCGGAGTTCATGTACGCGCTCGACAAAGACGAGGAGGGCGCGGAGGAATACCTCGACGGCCTCTTGGAGGACCGCTTCGCCGCCACGGCCTAGAGCCGCAGCGGTAACCGCAGTCATCGCGGCAGCCGGCTCCGGGGAGCGACTCGGAGCCGGCGGCCCGAAGGCGTTCGTGCCGCTGGCGGGAAGGCCGATGATCGAGTGGTCGATCGAGGCTTTCCGGGCCTGCGAGGCGGTCTCCTCGATCGTCGTCGCGGCGCCGGCCGGCTACGCGGCCGAACTCGGCGGCGGCGACCTCGGAGTCGTCTCCGGTGGCGTCACCCGGGCGCAGTCGGTCGCCAACGCCCTCGCTGCCGTCAGCACCGCCGTGGTCGCGATCCACGACGCGGCACGGCCGCTGCTGACGCCCGCGCTCGTCGAAGCGCTCCTGACGCAGCTCGAAGAGGCGCCCGAGGCCGCCGGAGTGATCGCCGCCACGCCGATCACCGACACGATCAAGCGGGCCACCGCATCGCCTGGTTCCTTATGCCTTCCAGACGGGCAAAAGGAACCACGGAACGTTGCCGAGACGCTCGACCGCTCCCAGCTCTGGGCCGCGCAGACGCCTCAGCTGTTCCGCACGGAGGCGCTGCGGGAGGCGCTTGCGTCGGTGCCGAGCCCCGAGCAGGCGACCGACGAGGCGATGTTGGTCGAGCGCGCGGGGGGGACCGTCCTGATCCACCCCTGCGGGCCGGAGAACATCAAGGTGACGACGCCGCTCGACCTCAGGGTCGCGGAACTGCTCCTGGCGGAGCGCTCAGCCGCCCAGCAGTAGCCAGACGAGCGTCGCCGCGAAGGTCAGCTGCCCGACTCCGAGGGCGACGCCGAGGTCGACCGCCCCGGCCAGCTCGGCCACCCCCACACCGACGGCGAAGCCGAGCACGAGGATGATCAACTGCCGCCGCCACATCGCCGCCGCAGTCTACGGCTCGGGGGTCATGCGTCGGCCACGATCGCAGGCGGGCCGGCCGGCCGTCGGCAGGCCCGCCGCAACCCGTGCGCCATCGCCCCGCGCCGTCCGACCAGTTGCCGGTCGCGGCGGCGACGCCGATGTTGGCGGCGGCGGGGATCGTCGTCACCGAGATCAGGACGCCGATCAGCGCTCCCGACTTCACGATCGCCACGCAGAGCCCGGCGATCGGGCCGAACTCGGGGCCGACGACCATTGCCCCGACGATCAGGATCGGCGAGTCGAGGTAGATGCCGACCGAGGCGATCAGGCAGGCGAGGGTCATGAAGGCGAGGAAGTTGCCGCCGAGCTCGATGCTCCCGGAGGTGCGCGCCTCGACTTCTCCCAGACGACGGCGTCGGAGGGGGGCGTCGAGCAGGTCGACGACCTTCTTCGAGCGGTCGGACGGGACGACGATCCGCAGATGGACCATGGGCGCAGGGTAACCGCGAACCAGCCTTGGTTAGGCTCGTCAGATGCTGACCGACTACCACCTGCACCTGCGCCCGGACGACGAGGGCACGGCCTTCGAGGACTACTTCACGAGCGAGAACGTCGACCGCTATCTGGCCGCCGCGGCCGCCGCCGGAGTAGAGGAGCTCGGCGTCTCCGAGCACGTCTACCGCTTCCGCCAGGCGCTCGACCTCTGGACCCACCCGCTCTGGGTCGCCAACGCCCGCGACGACATCGACGCCTACTGCGAGTTCGTCCGCGGCACGCCGCTGAGGCTGGGGGTCGAGTGCGACTACGTCCCCGGCGCCGAGGAGCGGACGGCGGAGCTGCTCGCGGCGCGGGACTTCGACTACGTCGTCGGCTCGGTCCACTTCGTCGGCGACGGCGACGCCGCCGTCGACCACACCGGCTTCGACGTCTGGGAGGGCGGGGGCGACGCCGACGAGATCTGGCGCCGCTACTTCGAGGCGCTCGCCGACTGCGCCCGTTCCGGGCTCTTCGACATCCTCGCCCACCCCGATCTGGTCAAGGTCTGGGGCGGCGCCCGGCCGCTCCCCGAACGCGACCGGCGGGCGTTCTACGAGCCGGCGGTCGAGGCGATCGCCGCGAGCGGGATCGCGGTCGAGATCTCCACCGCCGGCATCCGCAAGCCGGTCGGCGAGCTCTACCCGGCCCGCGAGTTCGCCGAGATGTGCGTCGAGGCGGGCGCTCCCTTCGCCCTCTCCTCCGACGCCCACCTGCCCGAGCAGGTCGGCTTCGAATACGACCGCGCCGTCGAGTTCCTGGACAGCCTCGGGGTGGCGGAGATATGCGTCTTCGAGCGGCGCGCCCGCCGGCTCGCCCCACTCGCGAGCCGGGTCCGCTGACCATGGTCGGAATCGGCTACGACAGTCATCGCTTCGCCGCCGGCAGACGACTCATCCTCGGCGGGGTCGAGATCGAGCACGAGCTGGGCCTGACCGGGCACTCCGACGCCGACGTCCTCACCCATGCGGTGATCGACGCCGTCCTCGGCGCCGCCGGCAGCGGCGACATCGGCACGATGTTCCCTCCCGATGACGAGCGGTGGCACGACGCCGACTCGATCGACATGCTGCGGACCGCGGTCGGCACCGTCGCCGGCATGATCGTCAACGTCGATGCGACGCTGATCTGCGAGCAGCCTCGCCTCGGCCCCTACCGGGCGGAGATGGAGCGGGTGCTCGGCGACGTCACCTCTGCCCGGGTCAGCGTCAAGGCGACCAGCAACGAGGGAATGGGCTGGATCGGCCGTGGCGAGGGCATCGCCTGCATCGCCGTGGCAAGCGTCCAGAGCGAATAGTCTCCACCGTTCGATGACGAATTTGAGCGCGAACGTCGCCGGACTGCGCGCCTCGCTGGCGGACTCCCTGTTCGAGGCCAAGGTCCTGCGGGAAGCGGGGATCGTCGGTCTGGTGCGGCCCGACAAGGCGATGAAGATCGGCAGCACCTTCCTGCGCTGGGGCGCCTCGCCGGCGACCGGGATCGCCACCGCGGCGATCCACTACCCGCACGAGCCGGCGATCGTCGACGAGCGCGGTGTCCTCAGCTTCGAAAGGCTGCACCGCCGCTCCAACGCCCTCGCCCACTCCTTCGCCGAAATGGGCATCGGCTACGGCGACGGCGTCGGGATCATGTGCCGCAACCACCGCGGCTTCGTCGAGGCGACCCTGGCCGCGGCCAAGCTCGGCGCCAGCGCCCTCTACCTGAACACGATGTTCGCCGGCCCGCAGCTGGCCGAGGTGACGCGGCGCGAGGGCCCGAAGGCGCTCGTCTACGACGAGGAGTTCGGCGGCCTGCTCGAGGGGGTCGACGATTCGGTGGCGCGCGTCGTTGCCTGGAGCGACGACGAGAAGGCCCCGGGGACGACGCTCGAGCGGCTGATCGCCGCCGGCGACGAATCGAACCTGAAGCCGCCGCCCGACAAACCTCGCTTCGTGATCCTCACCTCGGGAACGACCGGGACGCCCAAGGGCGCGCAGCGCTCGAGCCCGGACGGGCTGTTGACGATCGCGGCGCTGATCGACAAGATCCCCTTCCGCAGCCGCGAGACGATGATGATCGCGGCGCCGCTCTTCCACTCCTGGGGCTTCTTCCACTTCGTGATGAGCCTGCCGACCGCCTCGACGATCGTCCTGCGGCGCCGCTTCGACCCCGAGGACACGCTGCGCGCGGTCCAGCAGAGTCGGGCCCAGGTGCTGGCGGCGGTGCCGGTGATGATCCAGCGCATCCTCCGGCTGCCGGAGCAGACGCTCGATTCCTACGACGCCTCCTCGCTGCGGATCACCTCCCTCTCCGGCTCGGCCCTCCCGGGCGAGCTGGCGCTGGCCTGGATGGACCGCTTCGGTGACAACGTCTACAACCTCTACGGCTCGACCGAGGTCGCCTACGCGACCGTCGCCACCCCGCAGGACCTGCGAACCGCGCCGGGGACCGCCGGCCGGCCTCCGCGAGGGACCAAGGTGCGGCTCTACGACGAGCAGGGCCGCGAGGTTCCGCGGGGCGAGGTCGGGCGGATCTTCGTCGGCAACGACATGTCCTTCGAGGGCTACACCGGCGGCGGCAACAAGGAGGCGATCGACGGCCTGCTCTCCAGCGGCGACGTCGGCCACATCGACGCCGACGGGCGCCTCTTCATCGACGGCCGCGACGACGAGATGATCGTCTCCGGCGGCGAGAACGTCTTCCCGCGCGAGGTCGAGGACCTGATCGCCGACCGGGAGGAGGTGGTCGAGGTGGCGGTGATCGGCGTCGACGACCCCGAGTTCGGCCAGCGCCTGAAGGCCTTCGTCGTCGTCAAGGAGGGCGTCGAGATCAGTGCCGCCGACATCAACGCCCACGTCAAGGCCAACCTCGCCGGCTACAAGACCCCGCGCGAAGTCGAGTTCCTGGAGGAGCTGCCGCGCAACGCCACCGGCAAGGTCCTGAAGCGCGAGCTTCACGCCCGCGAGAGCGAGAAACCGAGCTGAGCGCGCGGCGCGCAAATTGCGGCCTTTGCGCAGCGCTCGCCGGTTCGTCGCCTCCGGTGCCCATAGTAGGTTGCCCGCAATGAGCAACGATCCGGCGCGGCATCTGAAGGCGGTGGGAGAGGCGACCGAGACGATGCAGGGGGTCGCCCAGCAGGCGCTCGAGTGGGTGCGGCTCAGCGAGGAGCGGCGGGCAGCGGCCGAGGAGCAGGCGGAACGCGTTCGCGAGCAGGTCAAGGAGCGGGCGATGGAGACGCTGCGCGGGATCTCGGCGGAGGCCCGCACGCGGATCGCGAGCGAGCGCAAATCGCGCCAGGAGGCCGAGGCGAAGCTGTCCGGCGCCGAACAGGGGCGCGACCGCGCCGAGAAGGCTTTCGAGGAATTGCAGCAGCGCTCTCAAGCCGAGCGCGAGCAGATCGTCGCCGCCGCCGCCAAGGCGCGGCGCGAGGCCGAGCAGGCCGTCGCCACCGCGAGGTCCGAGCTCGACCAGGAGGTGCGGCGCCAGGTCGAGCAGGCGCGGACGGAGATCGAAGCGAAGGCGCAGGAGGCTGGGGCCGAGATCGAGGCCGCGGCCGACCGCCGTGTCGCCGCCGCCGAGCAGCGGGCGGCCGACGCCGAGGCGCGCGCCGAGGAGGCGCACGAGACCGCGGTGCGGCTGGAGACCGAGATCGAGCGGCGGGTGATGGACGGCACCGAGGACGTCAGGCGCGAAGCGGAGGAGAGCGTGCGCAAGCTGCTCGAGAAGGTCGAGCGCGGGGCCGAGGAGGCCGCCCGCGCCCGCGCCGAGGACCAGCTGCGAACGGAGTCGAACCGGATCCGCACACAGGCCGAGCGCCGCGAGGAGCGCGCCCGGGCGGCAACCGAGGACGAGATCCGCGCCAGCGTCAGCCGCGCCAAGCGCGAGGCCCAGGCGGCGGCCGAGGAGACCGCGCCGCAGTGGCTGCGCAGCGAATCCAAGGCCTCGACGGCCGGCTACCGCACCTTCTAGGCGCGCGCCGGCGTCGGCGCACGCCGCCACTGATCAACTAATCTCGCCCGGATGCGCGAGGTACGGATCAGGGACACGCTCAGTGGCGAGCCACGGGCGCTCGACCCCGCCGAGGAGGTGGGGATCTACGCCTGCGGCCCTACCGTCTACAGCCGCATCCACATCGGCAACGCGCGCCCGTACGTCGTCTTCTCGCTCTTCGCCCGCTTCCTCCGCTCGGAGGGCTACCGGCCGCGGCTGGTCGTCAACCTCACCGACGTCAACGACAAGATCTACACCGCCGCGGCGAAGGCGGGGGAGCCATCGGCCGAGTTCGCGGCGCGGATGACCCGGGCCTACTTCGAGGACACCGACCGCCTCGGTCTCGGCCGGCCCGACGCCGAGCCGCCGGCAACGAAGACGATCGCCGGGATCGTCGGCCTGATCGCCGACCTGGTCGCCTCCGGCCACGCCTACGAGTCCGGCGGCGACGTCTACTTCAGGGTGCGCAGCTTCGAGGGCTACGGCAAGCTCTCCAACCGCCGCTTCGAGGACATGGACCAGGGCGAGGAGGCGGGCTCGGCCTCGCTGAAGCAGCATCCGCTCGACTTCGCCCTCTGGAAGGCGCACAAGGAAGGCGAGGACACCAGTTGGGACTCGCCCTGGGGACCCGGCCGGCCCGCCTGGCACATCGAGTGCTCGGTGATGGCCGAGCAGGAGCTCGGCGCCTCCTTCGCGATCCACGGCGGCGGCTCCGACCTCGTCTTCCCCCACCACGAGAACGAGATCGCCCAGTCGGAGGCGGCGGGCCGCCCGTTCGCGCAGATCTGGATGCACAACGGGATGGTCGAGGCCGATGCGGCGAAGATGTCGAAATCGGAAGGCAACATCTTTCAGCTCTCCGAGGCGCTCGACCGCTACGGGCGCGAGGCGGTCGTCGCGTACCTGATATCCGGGCATTACCGGCAGCCGCTGGCGTTCGGGCCGGAGCAGATGACTCAGGCTGTGGCCCAGGTGGAGCGACTGAGGAATTTCTTCAGGGAACATCCAGGAAACGGCAATGACGGGGAGTCGGGGGAGGGCCCGTCGGAGCAACAGCGGGGAGGCTCCGCCGG
>DASWQL010000031.1:0-1547 GCA_036403715.1 Solirubrobacterales bacterium | reverse complement strand
CAACATGAACGGCTACGGCAGCCACACGTTCATGTGGATCAACGCCGGCGGCGAGAAGTTCTGGGTCAAGTTCCACTTCAAGACCGACCAGGGCCCCGAGAACTTCACCGACGCCGAGGCGACCGCCATGGCCGGCGAGGACCGCGATTACCACCGCGCCGACCTGTGGGACGCGATCAAGGCCGGTGACGCGCCGTCGTGGACGTTGAAGGTCCAGATCATGCCGTTCGAGGAGGCCGCGAACTACCGCTTCAACCCGTTCGACCTGACGAAGGTCTGGCCGCACGGCGACTACCCCGAGATCGAGGTCGGCCGGATGGTCCTCGACCGCAACCCGGAGAACTACTTCGCCGAGGTCGAGCAGGCGGCGTTCGAGCCGGCGAACATGGTGCCGGGCGTCGGTCCGTCCCCGGACAAGATGCTGCTCGGGCGGCTCTTCAGCTACCCCGACACGCACCGCTACCGGATCGGCCCCAACTACCTGCAGCTGCCGATCAACGCGCCGCAGTGCCCGTTCCACAGCTACAACAAGGACGGGGCGATGCGCTACAAGAACCCCGGGGATCCGGTCTACGCGCCGAACTCCTTCGGCGGCCCCGCGGCCGACGAGGAGCGCTACGGCGAGATGGCGACGTGGTATGCCGATGGCGAACTGGTTCGCACCGCCTACACGCTGCGAGCGGATGACGACGACTTCGGCCAGCCGGGGACGCTCGTGCGCGAGGTCATGTCGCAGACCGACCGCGACAACCTCGTCTCGAACATCGTCGGCCACGCCGGCGACCCCGACGTCACGGCGGAGATGAAGCCGCGCATCGTCGAGTACTGGACCAACGTCGACGCCGACATCGGCGCGGGCGTGGCGCAGGGCCTCGGCGTGTCGGCGCCCGCGCCGGCGCCGGCGGGCTGAAAACGACAAACCGGCCGGCCACGCGGTGAGCGTGGCCGGCGCGGAAATCAAGGGTTGCGCCCCGCGGTCATCGGATCCGGCGGCGGCTGCCGGCAGCGGCCGCGGGGGCGGATCCGCTCACCTGCGGGCGACGCTACCCCGCCTACGCGGCAGGCTCGAGGACGAGCTGCTCCTCGAGCTGGCTCTTGGAACGCGTCGGGCGGACGCGCTTGGCCTCGGCGCCGTTGTTGAAGAGGATGAGCGTCGGAATCGCGAGGATGCCGTAGGTCGCGGCCGTCTCCTGGTTCTCGTCCACGTTGACCTTGACGATGCGGACGTCCTCACGGTCAGCGGCGATCTCCTCCAGCAGCGGGGCAATCGCGCGGCACGGCGCGCACCACGGCGCCCAGAAGTCGACGAGGATCGGGGTCTCGCTCTCGATGACCTCGGCCTGGAAGCTGCTGTCGGTGACCTCGATGATCGTTCCGGCCATGTGTCAGGCCCTCCTTCGAACTGGTGGACATCCCACTATACAAAATGAAGCAACCCTGCCCGCCAGGGCCTACCCCGCGAGCGAGCGCAGCACACCGGGGCTGACGTACACCTCGACGAAGGCGGCCGCCACGAGCACCGGGACGGCCAGCATGACGGTCACGGC
>DASWQL010000030.1:0-23202 GCA_036403715.1 Solirubrobacterales bacterium | reverse complement strand
GGGCCTGGCTCGTGGCGGGCAGCGCCGCGGCCGCCGCCAGGACCGCGGAGAGGACGGAAATGCGCATTCTCACCGGCCTCAGCCTATCCAGGGCCGTTGCTATCGTCGCCGCTGATGAGCGAGCTTCCCGAGAACGTCCAGAACGCGCCGCTGGCCGAGGTCGATCCCGCCATCGCCGCCGTCCTCGAGGGCGAGCTGCGGCGCCAGCAGCGCACCCTGGAGATGATCGCCTCGGAGAACTTCGTCCCGCAGGCGGTCCTGGAAGCGGTCGGCTCGGTGCTGACCAACAAGTACGCCGAGGGCTACCCGGGACGCCGCTACTACGGCGGCTGCGAGGAGGTCGACGTCGCCGAGCAGCTGGCGATCGACCGCGCCAAGGAGCTCTTCGGCGCCGACCACGCCAACGTCCAGGCCCACGCCGGCGCTCAGGCCAACAACGCCGCCTACATGGCCCTGATCGAACCGGGCGACACGATCCTCGGTCTCGCCCTCGACCACGGCGGTCACCTCAGCCACGGGATGAAGCTGAACGTCTCCGGCAAGCTCTACAACCCGATCGCCTACCACGTCAGCCGTGACGACTACCGCGTCGACATGGAGGAGGTGGCACGGCTCGCCGAGGAGCATCGGCCGGCGCTGATCGTCGCCGGCTGGTCGGCCTACCCGCGTCAGCTCGACTTCGCCGCCTTCCGCGAGATCGCCGACGCGGTCGGCGCCAAGCTGATGGTCGACATGGCCCACTTCGCCGGGCTGGTCGCCGCCGGCGAGCACCCGAATCCGGTCCCCTACGCGGACCTGGTCACGACCACCATCCACAAGACCCTCGCCGGCCCCCGCAGCGGCATGATCCTCTGTCGCGAGCAGCACGCGAAAGCGGTCGACAAAGCGATCTTCCCGGGCCAGCAGGGCGGTCCGCTGATGCACACGATCGCCGCCAAGGCGGTCGCCCTCCACATCGCCTCGAGCGAGCAGTTCCGCGAGCGCCAGCGGCAGACGATCGCCAACGCGAAGGCGCTTGCCGCGGGCCTCGAAGCGGGGGGGATCCCGGTTCTCACCGGCGGCACCGACGTCCACCTGGTGCTCGTCGACCTCACGCCGACCGGCCTCGACGGCAAGACCGCCGAGGACCGCCTCGAGGAGGTCGGGATCACCGTAAACCGCAACGCGATCCCCTTCGACGAGCGGCCGCCGATGAACCCCTCCGGACTGCGGATAGGGACCCCGGCGCTGACCACCCGCGGCATGGGGGAGGACGAGATGACCGAGATCGCCGCGGTCATCGTCGCTGCCCTCGGCGAGGGCTTCGAGTCCGAAAAGGTCGCCCTGGCGGAGCGGACGGGCGCCCTGATGGATCGCCATCCGCTCTACCCCGAGCTCGTCAGCGCCTGAGCCCTTGAAGGTCTGGGCCGACATGAGCGCTCCGGCGCATGTCCTGGTGCTGCGGCCGATCATCCAGCGCCTGGAAGCCGAAGGGCGCGAGGTCCAGGTGACCTCCCGCGACTACGCCCAGACCCAGGCGCTGCTCGACCTGCACGGCATCCCGCACACGCCGATCGGCCGCCACGGCGGCGCCTCGCGGCTGAAGAAGGCCTACCGCCTCGGCGCCAGGACGGCGAGCATGGTCAACTTCGGCCGCGGGCGATCCTTCGACCTTGCGCTCGCCCATGGCTCCAACGACCTGGCGATCGCCGCCCGCGTCCTCGGCGTCCCCGAGGCGAACATGCACGACTACGAGTTCGCCGTCACCCAGCACCGGATCGGCTGCCGGCTGGCGAAGCGGGTGATGTTCCCCGACTCGGTCCCCGCCGAGCGCCTGCGGCGCTTCGGCGTCGGCCCGGACAAGCTCTTTCCCTACCCGGGCCTGAAGGAGGAGTACTACCTCCACGACTTCGAGCCCGATCCCGAGGCGCTGCGCAAGCTGGGCGTCGACGAGTCGCGGGTCGTCGTGATCGTGCGGCCGCCGCCCGACGTCTCGCTCTATCACCGCAAGTCGAACCCGCTCTTCCCCAAGGTCCTCGACCGGCTCGGCCGCGACGAGGGCGTCCACGCCGTCGTCCTGCCGCGAACCGAGGAGCAGCGGACCTTCATCGAAGGCCTGCGGCTGCCGTCGGTGATCGTCCCGCCCGGGGCAGTCGAGGCGCAGAGCCTGGTCGCCCTCGCCGATCTGGTCCTCTCCGCCGGCGGCACGATGAATCGCGAGGCGGCCGCTCTGGGGACGCCGGTCTACACCACCTACGGCGGCCGGCTCGGCGGCGTCGACGAAGCCCTGATCCGCTCCGGCAGGCTGCGGCCGCTGACCGATCCGCGGGCGATGGTGCTCGAGAAGCGGACCGCCGGCGCCGGCCCGACCCGGCGGGACCCCGCTACGCTGGTCGAGACCATTCTCGGTACGGTCGGTGCCCAACCATTGCGCGGCGAGCCACACCAGGTAACTCCCTCTACGGGGACTCCGAGCTAACCGAGCAGAGCTTGGACGAGCTCATCGCCCTGGCGGGCGACGGCGACCCCCGCGCGGTGGACGCCGTGCTGCGGGCACTCGACGTCGTCATCGCCGGCTCGTTCCTGATCGTCCTCTCGCCGCTGCTGGTCCTCACCGCCCTGGCGATCGCCGTCGACTCGGGCCGGCCGATCCTCTACCGCGGGGCCCGCGTGGGCCGCGCCGGGAAGCTGTTCTGGATGTACAAGTTCCGGACCCTGAAACCCGACGCCGAAGACCGGCTCGGGCCGTACCTCGGCGAGGAGCTCTCGCGTCGCACCGAAGACGAGATGACCCGGGTCGGCGGCATCCTCCGCTCTACCCATCTCGACGAGGTGCCGCAGCTCTGGAACGTGCTGCGCGGCGACATGGCGATCGTCGGCCCGCGTCCGGTCAGGCCCGCCTTCTTCGCCGAGCTCTGCCGCGAGATCCCCCAGTACTGGCAACGGCTGGTGGTGCGACCGGGGGTCACCGGCTTCGCCCAGACCCGCGTCACGCGGGAGGAAACCTGGGCGAACAAGCTCGCCCACGACATGGAGTACATCGCCGATCGCTCGGTCGGGCTCTATTTCCGGGTCCTCTTCGACACCGTCGCCAAGGTCCTCGGCCGCGGCCCGGCCGCGCCGTCGCGCGGCCGCTGACCCGGCGCCGCGACTGCGAGACTGCCGCCCATGTGCGGAATCTGCGGCATCGCCTGCGGCGAGCGGGCGGGCGCGCCCGACCCGGAGACGGTGAAGAGGATGAGCCTGCGCCTGCGCCACCGCGGGCCCGACAGCGATGGCCTCTTCCTCCGCGGGCCGGTCGGCCTGGCGGCCCGGCGGCTCTCGATCATCGACCTCGACCACGGCGACCAGCCGATCGCCAACGAGGATGGCAGCGTCGTCGTCGTCCAGAACGGCGAGATCTACAACTACCGTGAGCTCAAACGCCGGCTCGAGGGCCGTGGCCACCGCTTCGCAACCGATTGCGACACCGAGGTGCTGGTCCATCTCTACGAGGAGCACGGCGAGTCCTTCGTCGAGCGGCTGCGGGGGATGTTCGCCCTGGCTCTCTGGGACGACAGGCAGCAGCGCCTGCTCCTGGCCCGGGACCGCTTCGGGATCAAGCCGCTCTACTACCGCTCGGCGGCGGGGACGATCTCCTTCGCCTCCGAGCTGAAGGCGATGCTCGAGCAGCCCGGCTTCTCGCGTGCGATCGACCCCGAGGCGGTCGCCGCCTATCTCGCCTTCAACTCGATCCCGGCGCCGCTGACGATCTTCGCGGAGGCGCGCAAGCTGCCCCCCGGCTACCAGCTGTCGTGGCAGGGAGGGGAGATCCGCCTCCACCGCTACGCCCGTCCCGAGCCCGTGGCGGCGGACGACGTCCGCGACGGCGGCAACGACGAGCTGGCGGCGGAGCTGCGCGAGGTGCTGCGGGACTCGATCCGCGCCCACCTCGTCGCCGACGTTCCCGTCGGGGTGCTGCTCTCCGGGGGCATCGACTCCGGCGGCATCACCGCTCTGGCCGCCGCCGAGACCAGCGAACCGCTGAAGACCTTCTCGATCGGCTTCGAGGAGAGCGGCTTCGACGAGCTCTCGCGGGCTCGCCTCGTCGCCGAGCGCTTCGGCACCGACCACCAGGAGCTGGTCCTGCGGCCCGACGCGGTCGACCTGCTGCCGAAGCTGGTCGAGGCCTTCGACGAACCGTTCGGCGACTCCTCGGCCGTGCCCACCTATCTCGTCTCGCAGCTCGCTGCCGGGGAGGTCAAGGTGGCGCTTTCGGGCGAGGGCGGGGACGAGCTCTTCGGCGGCTATTACACCTACGTCGCCGACCGCCTCGCGCCCCGGGTGGGCCGGTTGGCCGGCCTGGCGGCGCCGCTGGTCGAGGCGCTTCCCAGCAATTACGAGAAGGTCGGCTTCGACTACAAAGCCAAGCGTTTCGTGCGAGCCGCCGCCCTGCCGCCGTTGGAGCGGCACCACGCGTGGAAGGAGATCTTCTCCGCCCAGCGCCGCCAGGCGTTGATGGGCACCGGCCCATGCTGGGACCCGGTCGACCTCTACCGCGAGCGCTACGCCGAAACCCGCGGCGCCGAACCGCTGGCGCGGATGCAGGACGTCGACCTCGGCATCTACCTGGTCGACGACCTGCTGGTGAAGACCGACAGGCTGAGCATGGCGCACTCGCTGGAGCTGCGGGTGCCTTTCCTCGACCAGCGCGTCGCCGAGTTCGCCCTGGCGCTGCCGGACCGGCTGAAGGTGCGGGGATTCGCCAAGAAGCGGCTGCTGCGGCGGGCTCTGGCGCCGCTGCTGCCGAAGGAGATCGTTCGCGGTCGCAAGCAGGGATTCTCGATCCCGCTCGCCGCCTGGCTGCGCGGCCCGCTGGAGCCGTTCGCGCGCGAGGTCCTCTCGCCGGCGACACTCGAGCGCCAGGGCTGCTTCGACCCGGCCGCGGTGACGCCGTTGCTGGACAGCCATTGCTGCGGGCGCGAGGACCTGAGCAGGCAGCTATGGGGGCTGATGGCCTTCACCCTCTGGTTTGACCGCTACGCGAACTAGACTGGCCAGCGCAGGGCCAAGCCGAATGGAGCAGACGCCGAACTCGCTGGATGCGCTTTTCGCCTTTCTCCTTGCGGGATTGCTGACGATGCTCCTGGTGCCGCTGACCTCGCGGTTGGCCACCCGCCTGGGCGCGATCGACTACCCGAACGAGCGCTCTCTGCACGACGTCCCGACCCCCAAGCTCGGCGGTCTGGCGATCCTCGTCGGCGCCCTCGCCGCCGGGTTGATCTGGCTCCCGGGCGAAGGCGAGAGCCGGGCGATCCTGATCGGCGCCGTCGTCATCGCCCTGGTCGGATTGGTCGACGACGTCTACGACCTCAGCGCCCTGCCCAAGCTGCTGGGCCAGACGGCCGCGGTGGTGATCCCGGTCTCCGCCGGCGTCACGATCGAAAGCTTCACCATCCCCTTCTTCGGCCGGCTGTCGCCGGGCACCGTGGAACTCGTGAACCTGCCCTGGGGGGGAGCCGTCAACCTCGGCCAGGTCGCGACCGTGCTCGGCATCGTCGCCGTCATCAACGTGATCAACCTGATCGACGGCGTCGACGGCCTGGCCGCCGGCGTCTGTGCCATCTCCGCCGTCAGCCTGGCGGTGATCGCGCTCTCGCTCGAGCGCACGGCCGCCGGCGTGCTGGCGGCGCTCACGGCGGGGGCGGCGCTGGGCTTCCTGCGCCACGGCTTCCCACCGGCCAGCACCTTCATGGGTGACACCGGCTCCAACCTGCTCGGCTACCTGCTCGGGGCGGTCGCCGTCCAGGGAGCGCTGAAGACGAACGCCGTCGTCGCCCTCTTCCTGCCGTTGATCATCCTCGCGGTCCCGATCCTCGACACCGGCTTCGTCGTCGCCAAGCGGCTCAAGTACAGGCGGCCGATCTACAAAGCCGACCGCTGGCATTTCCACCACCGGATGGCCGACATCGGCTTCTCGCAGCGGCGGACGCTGCTCTACCTCTACGGCTGGACGCTGGTGATGGCGGCCCTCGCCCTCGCCCTGCGATTCGTCCCCTACAGCGACAACCACGGTCACTTCGATCCCTTCTGGACGGCGGTTATGGGCGTCTGCGGGATCCTCGCCCTGGCGGCCAGCGTCTACCTCGTCTCGGTACTGGAGATCCTCAAGCTGCGGCAGGTGCGGTTGCGGCAGCTGGTGACGATTCGGCGCAGGGTCGGGGCACCGGTGCCGGCCCCCCAGGAGGCCGACAGGGCCGTACAGGAGGAGCTCGAGACCGGGACCTTCCCGGCCGTCGATCCGGAGACCGGCGAGTTCGGGGCGGTCGAGCCGGAAACGCCGTCCGGCAGGGGTAGTGGCAAGCGGCACTAGGTCGCGCCGATCCGGGGTAGTGGCAACCGGCACTAATCCGCATCAGAAAGCCGTTCGCGGGCCGTTTGGATATAGTCGTGCGTACGCCCGCTCTGCCCCGAGCCGGGCGTATTTATGTCTCCTCCCAAGTACGTCGACCTACTGCTACTGGCCGCCGCGCTCGCAGTTTTTCTGCTCGGAGGACTGCCCCTGCTCGGGTACGCCGCCGGCGCCGCAGCCTGGCTCGCGCAGCGGCTGATCCAGACCCTCGCCGGCAGGCGTGTCACCGCCGAGCTCGCCGCCGGCGACCGCCGGCGGGCGATGGCGATCCTCGCCGCGACGACCCTCGGCCGCGTCTGGCTGATGGCCACCGTGGTCCTCGTCGTCGGCATCGCCGAGCGCGAAGCGGGGCTCGCCGCCGCGGTCCTTGTCGCCGTCCTCTTCACCGTCTCCTTCGCGGCCGGGGGCCTGGCGCACCTCTTCGGTGAGCCCGAGGGGCAGGGAGTCGCGTGAGCGCGGAGCAGGCGAGGTCAGAGGCGCCGGCCGGCGCCTCGAAGCTCGGCGGCCTCAGCACCAGGGCCTGGGTCTTCATCGGGCTGGGGGCCTACCTGGCGACCGCGATCCTGATGCTGCTGGTCTTCGGCAGCTCGGGCAAGAACGAAGGCTTCCAGCCGCAGAACGAGTTCAAGCTCGAACCGTGGATCAAGCTCGAAATCGCCGGCATCGACTTCAGCATCACCAAGGCGGTCCTGTATCTCGTCCTGGCCAGCGCCCTGACGATCATCACGATGGTCTGGATCTCCCGCCGCATGCAGCAACGTCCGAACAAGGTCCAGGCGGCGGTCGAAGTGGCCTACGACTTGACGAAGAACACGATTACCGGCGGCAGCCTCGACGCCAAGATGGCCGCCCGCTGGTTCCCCTTCCTGGCCGCCCTCTTCTTCTGGATCTGGTTCTCCAACATGATCGGCTTCATCCCGCTGCCGACCAACACCGAGCACGAGTTCACGATCTTCGGCCTCAGCATCCCCTCCTTCGCGATCTACGCCGCCACCGCCAACCTCTCGATCCCGCTGGTCCTGACTCTCGTCGTCTGGATCTCCTACCACGTCGAAGGGATCCGCGAGAAGGGGCTTGTCGGGTACCTGGCGAGCTGGCTGCCGCCTGGGCTCGAGAACATGAACCCGGCGGCCAAGGCCTTCATCTTCGTGATCGAGGCGATCTCCCAGTTCGCCCGCCTGATCTCGCTCTCCGTCCGACTTTTCGCCAACATCCTTGCCGGCCACCTGCTGCTGCTCTTCATGGGCGGCGGGCTCGCGGTCCTGCTCGGAATCGCCGCGCTGGGCGCGCTCACCTTCCCCCTCGCCTTCTTCTTCTTCATCCTCGAGGTCGGGCTGATCGCAACCCTTCAGGCTTTTATCTTCTCGACCCTCACTGCCATCTACCTCGGCGGAGCCACCTCCGCCAGTCACTAGAAAAGGAGCGCTTTTTCATGGATCTGTCCCCTGTGGTCGCTGCCGTCACCGACGAAGGCGTAGAAAAAGCCGGCAAGGCGATCGCCCTCGGCGTCGGCGCCGGCCTCGGCTCGATCGGCGCCGGCATCGGCATCGGCTTCATCTTCGGTAAGGAGATCGAGTCGGTCGCCCGCCAGCCCGAGATGAAAGACGAGCTCCAGAGCATCCGCTGGCTCGGTTTCGCGCTGACCGAGGCCGTGGCCTTCTACACGTTCATCTTCGGCCTCATCGCCTTCTTCCTCTAGGCGCATGGAGTTGCTCGGCTACATAGGCGCCCTTCCGCTCGCGGCCGAGTCGGCAGGCAAGGAAGGCGGTGGCAGCTTCCTCGTCTCACCCGGCCTCGGACTGATGATCTGGACCCTGGTGCTGTTCCTGTTCACGATGTGGGTCCTCAGCAAGGTGGCCTTCCCGAAAATCCAGGAAGCCCTCGACCGCCGGGCAAAAGCGATCTCCGAGTCGATCGAAGCGGCCGAGCGCCAGCGCAAGGAATCGGAGGAGCTGCTGGCCGAGTACCGTGCCCGCCTCGCCGAGGCCCGGGAGCAGGCCGACGACATCATGGCCCGCGCCCGCAAGGCGGCCGAAACGGCAGAGGCCGAGGCGATCGCCGAGGGCAAGCAGAGACGGGAAGAGCTGGTCGCCACGGCCAAGCGCGACATCGAAGCCGAGACCCGTCGGGCACTGGAGGAAATCCGCCGCGAGGTCGCCGACCTGACCGTGGTGGCGACCGAAAAGGTGACCCGCAAGAGCCTCACCGCCGAGGACCAGAAACGGCTCGTCGAGGAGGCCCTCGCCGAGGTCGACTTCTCGATCCTCGCGGGGTCGGAGAGCGCCTGACCATGCAGGACGCTGCTCACGTATATGCCGAGGCGCTGTTCGAGGTCGCCCGCGACAAGGGCAAGCTCGACACCGTCCGCGAGCAGCTTGGCCAGTTCGTCGACGCGGTCGATCGCGACCGCGACCTGCAGATCTTCTTCTTCAGCCCCTATCTCTCCTCGGCGGAGAAGCGTGAGGGTCTGAAGCGCGCCGTCTCGGGCGCCGAGCCCGAGTTGATCAACTTTCTCGGGCTGGTGATCGAGAAGCAGCGGATGCCGGAAATCTTCCGGATTCGTCGCGAGCTCGACCAGCTCTGGAAGCGTGAGAACCGCCGCATCGACGTCACCGTGACCACGGCCGTCGAGCTCGACCCGGCGATCGTCAGTCAGATCGGCGGCGAGGTCGAACGCCAGACCGGCGACAAGGTCGACCTCTCCAGCCGCATCGACGACGGCATCCTCGGCGGCATCGTGCTGCAGGTCGGCAACATGGTTCTTGACGCGAGCATCCGCAGTCGCCTGGAGAAACTTCGAAAGACCGTCGCCACCGCGGCGTAAGGAGGAATTGAGCACCTGATGGAGATCAAGCCCGACGAGATCGCAAGCATCCTCCGAGAGCGGATCGAGGGGTTGGAGACCGATTCCGCCGACCTCTCCGAGGTCGGGACCGTCCTTTCGGTAGCCGACGGCATCGCCCGCATCCACGGCCTCGACAACTGCATGGCGCTCGAGATGCTCGAGCTGCCCCACGGCGTCACCGGCCTCGCCCTCAACCTCGAGGCCGACAACGTCGGCGCCGTGCTGTTCGGCGAGTGGGAAAAGATCGTCGAGGGCGACACGGTCAAGCGGACCGGCCACCTGCTGCAGATCCCGGTCGGGCCGGAGCTGCTCGGCCGCATGGTCGACCCGCTCGGCCGGCCGCTCGACAACCGCGGCGAGGTCAACACCAAGGAGACCCGTCCGGCCGAGTTCAAAGCCCCCGGCGTCGTCCAGCGCCAGCCCGTGGTCGAACCGGTCCAGACCGGCCTGATGGCAATCGACGGGATGATCCCGATCGGGCGTGGGCAGCGAGAGCTGATCATCGGCGACCGCCAGACCGGCAAGACGGCGATCGCGATCGACACGATCATCAACAACCGCGACAAGGACCTGATCTGCATCTACGTCGCGATCGGGCAGCGGATGTCGACCGTCGTCCAGCTCAAAGAGGTGCTGGAGGAAAACGGGGCGATGGAGAACACGATCATCGTCGCCGCCCCCGCCGACGAGGCGGCGCCGATCAAGTACATCGCCCCCTACGCCGCCTGCGCGATGGGCGAGCACTTCCTCTACAAAGGCGAAGCGGCCCTCTGCGTCTACGACGACCTCACCAAACACGCCTACGCCTACCGGCAGATGTCGCTGCTGCTGCGGCGCCCGCCGGGCCGCGAGGCTTACCCGGGTGACGTCTTCTACCTGCACTCGCGCCTGTTGGAGCGGGCGGTGAAGCTGAACGACGAGCTCGGCGGTGGCTCGCTGACGGCGCTGCCGATCATCGAGACCCAGGCCTCCGACGTCTCCGCCTACATCCCGACCAACGTGATCTCGATCACCGACGGCCAGATCTTCCTCGAGTCCGACCTCTTCTTCGCGGGTGTGCGGCCGGCGATCAACGTCGGCATCTCGGTCTCCCGGGTGGGTGGCAACGCGCAGACCAAGGCGATGAAGAAGGTCGCCGGAAAACTGCGCCTCGACCTCTCCCAGTACCGCGACCTCGAGGCCTTCGCCCAGTTCGGATCCGAGCTCGACCCGGAGACGCAGAAAGCGCTGACCCGCGGCCAGCGGCTGGTCGAGCTGCTGAAACAGGACGAGCGCGAACCGCTCAGCGTCGGCGACCAGGTCGTCTCGATCTACGCGGGCACCGCCGGCCTCCTCGACCGGATCAAAGTCGAGCGGGTCCACGAGTTCCTCGCCGACCTGCGAGTCCGGCTCCATGCCGAAAAGGCCGACCTCCTGCGCCGGATCGAAGAGACCGGCGACCTCACCGACGAGGACCAGAAGGAGCTCTCCGAGGCGATCGCCGAGTTCCTCGACGACTTCGGCCCCGACTTCGACGAGGAAGGCCACCCGCTCGAGGCGGGCGAGTCCGACCGCATCCGCTCCGAGGAGGAGCGCGCGAAACCGGGCCGCACCGCCGCGGGCGAGGAGTCCGAGCAGGCCAAGGAGGCGACTCCGGCTTAAGGCCGGGCCCCAGCCATGGCTACGCAGAAGGACGTCAAGAATCGCATCGCGTCGATCAAGAACATCAACAAGATCACGCGGGCGATGGAGATGGTCGCGGCGGCGCGGCTGCGCCGCGCCGAACAGCGGATAGAAGACCTGCGGCCCTACGCCGAGGGGATGCGCAAGCTGACCCGCCAGGCGTCCGCTCGGGCCGGCGGGATTCCGCGCGTCCCGGTCCTGATCGAGCGCGAGAACGTCCAACGGGTCGGGGTCGTGCTGATCACCGGCGACCGCGGCCTGGCCGGCGCCTTCAACACCAACATCATCCGCGAAGGGATGCGGACGGGGGCCAAAGTTCGCGAGGAGGGCGCCGAGCCCGCCTATGCCGTGGTCGGCCGCAAGGGCGTCTCCGCCCTGAGCTTCCGCAAACAGGACGTCACCGCCGCCTATACCGGCTTCACCGATCGGCCCGCCTTCGCCAACGCCCGTGAAATCGGCGAGGAGATGACGGCGCGCTACGTCGACGAGGATCTCGACCGCGTCGAGCTGATCTACAACCACTTCGTCTCGCCCCTCACCCAGCATGTCTGGCGGCAGACGCTGCTGCCGCTGCAGCAGGCCGACGTCGTCGGCGAGGGGGTCGAGGAGGAGCAGGACTCAGGCGAGGAGACCGAGGCCGAGCGGGCGCAGAGCAAATCGGAGTGGAGCTACGAGCCGGAGCCGGAAGAACTGCTGGCGCGCCTGATCCCCGAGTACGTGACGATCTCCGTCTATCGGGCGCTGCTCGAGTCGGCCGCCTCCGAGCTGGGAGCGCGGATGACCGCGATGCGCAACGCCGCCGAGAACGCGGAGACGATGATGGACGACCTGACGCTGGAGATGAACCGGGTCCGGCAGGCGGAAATCACGCAGGAGATCTTGGAGGTCGTCGCCGGCGCCGAGGCGCTCGGATGAGCGCGGAGCGAGCAAGCGTGCATATCTGATTCTTCGCGCCGCGAGCGGAGCGCGAAATTTGTGGAAATCGCGAGAATCTTGGAATAACGAAAAAGGAATTCATGGCTGAGAGCAACGGAGCAAACGGAAGCAACGTAGGGCGCGTGGAGCAGATCACGGGAGTGGTCATCGACGCCGTCTTCCCCCAGCAGCTGCCGGAGATCTACTCCGCGGTGACGATCCAAACCGCCCGCGAAGGCGACGAACCGACCGAGCTGGTCTGCGAGGTGCAGCAGCACCTCGGCGACAACCGCGTGCGCGCGGTGGCGATGGACGCCACCGACGGCATCCGCCGCGGCGACCGCGTCACCGACACCGGTGGCCCGATCACGGTGCCGGTCGGCGACGCCACCCTGGGCCGGATCTTCAACCTCCTCGGCGAGCCGATCGACGAAGGCGAGCCGGTCGAGACCGAGGAGCGCTGGCCGATCCACCGCCCGGCCCCGAAGGCCTCCGATCTGACCCCGACGCAGGAGATCCTCGAGACGGGGATCAAGGTCATCGACCTCCTCGCCCCCTACGCCAAAGGCGGCAAGGTCGGGCTGTTCGGCGGTGCCGGCGTCGGCAAGACCGTGCTGATCCAGGAGCTGATCCGCAACATCGCCGAGGAGCACGAGGGGCTGTCCGCCTTCGTCGGCGTCGGCGAGCGCTCGCGCGAGGGCAACGACCTCTGGCTCGAGATGAAAGAGTCGGGCGTGATCGACAAGACCATGCTCGTCTTCGGTCAGATGAACGAGCCCCCGGGCGCGCGCCTGCGCGTCGCCCTCTCGGGCCTGACGATGGCCGAGTACTACCGCGAGCAGGGTGGACAGGACGTGCTCCTGTTCATCGACAACATCTTCCGCTTCGTCCAGGCGGGCTCCGAGGTCTCGGCGCTGCTCGGGCGCATGCCCTCCGCGGTCGGCTACCAGCCGACCCTGGAGACGGAGATGGGCGGTCTGCAGGAGCGGATCACCTCGACCGAGCGCGGCTCGGTCACCTCGGTGCAGGCGGTCTACGTGCCGGCGGACGATCTCACCGACCCGGCTCCGGCCTCGGTGTTCGCCCACCTCAACGCGACCACCACGCTCTCGCGGTCGATCTCCGAGAAAGGGATCTACCCGGCCGTCGACCCGCTCGACTCGACCTCGACGATCCTCAAGCCCGACGTCGTCGGCGAGGAGCACTACCGCACCGCGACCGAAGTCCAGCGGGTGCTGCAGCGCTACAAGGAGCTGCAGGACATCATCGCCATCCTTGGCATCGACGAGCTCTCCGACGAGGACCGGCAGACGGTCTCCCGCGCCCGCAAGATCGAGCGCTTCCTCTCGCAGCCGTTCTTCGTCGCCGAACAGTTCACCGGCCGCACCGGCGAGTACGTGCCGGTGGCGGAGACGGTCCGCGGCTTCCGCGAGATCCTCGACGGCGTCCACGACGATCTGTCGGAGGGGGCCTTCTACATGCAGGGCTCGATCGACCAGGTCACCGAGAACGCCGGCTCGGCTGCGGCCGCGTAGGGAGATTCGTGGCCGCCGAGCACATGGTCGACGTCGAGGTACTCACCCCCGAGGGTGAGGTCTTCAACGGCGAAGCGCGCCAGGTCTCGACCCGGACCGAGGTCGGCGAGATCGGCATCCTCGCGCACCACACGCCGCTGCTGGCGGCGCTGCGGCCGACCACGCTGCGCCTGCGTCTTTCCGACTCGGAGACCAGGACCTGGGCGCAGGCGCACGGCTGGCTGCAGGTCTTCGGCAACCACGCCCGGCTCCTGGTCGAGGAGGCGATCCCGCCCGAGAACCTCGACCCGGCGACCCTGAAAGAGCAGCTCGCCGACGCCGAGCGGCGGCTCTCCGAGTCGCAGGAAGGCAGCGCTGACCATGCGCGCGCAGAAAAAGACCGGGATCGCGCGGAGGCCTTCCTCAAAATCGCTTCATGAGCGAGGGGGGCGGATACCCCTCCGCGGAAATTCAGTCGCGCGCCCTCGGGCCGTGTGCGAGGGGTATCGCTTCCCCTCCCTCGAGGCCGCACCTAAGGAACCGACACGCGCCGCTCGATGCATTGACCACACTGGAGTGTGGTCAATGCATCGAGCGGCAGCCGGCGAGCGTGGGGGCCGGGTCCAGATGAGCTCAGAGCTGGTGGCACTCGCCGAACGCCTGATCGGGTACGACACCTGTGAGCCGGAAGCGATTTCGGAGGCGGCCGGGTTCATCAAGGGTTGGTTGGACGCGCGGGGGATCGAGGCGGAGCGTGACGACGTTCGCGGGCTGCCGGTGATCAAAGCTGAGGTGGGGCCGGCGTCGGCGCCCACGGTGGTACTCCATGGGCACCTCGACGTGGTTCCCGGGCTCAGGGGGCAGTTCGAGCCGCGGATCGAGGGGGACCGGCTCTACGGGCGCGGCGCCTACGACATGAAGGGGGCGCTGGCGGCGATGCTGGTCACCGCGGCGGCGATGCGCGACCAAGACGGCGTCCAGGTCCGGCTCGGGATCGTCGGCGACGAGGAGTCTGAGGAGGGGGACGAGCGCGGCTCCGACCACCTCGTCGACAGCGGCTTCACGGGTGACTTCGCGATCACCGGCGAGCCGACCGACCTCCACATCGGCGTCGAGGCCAAGGGCGTGCTGGCGCTGCGCCTGCAGGTGGCGGGGACGGCGGCCCACGGCGCCACGCCGTGGCTCGGCGAAAACGCCGTTCTCAACGCGATCGACGTTTTTCGCAGCATCGAGTCGCTACCGTTTGCTCGGCACAGCTCCGAGCTGTTCGACCGCCCCTCGATCAACCTTGGTCGCATCTGGGGCGGCGACGCCCTGAACAAGGTGCCCGACCTATGCGTGATCGACGTCGACATCCGCTACCTCCCCGGTCAGGACCCCGCGGCCGTGCTGGAGGAAGTGCGCGGAATCGACGGGATCGAGGCGACCTCGCTCTTCACACGACCGCCGGCGACCGTGGACCGCGACTTGCCCTTCGTGCGGGCGCTGCGCGAGTCGGCGGCGCAGCACCACCACGGCGAGCCGATGAGCGTCGGCCGCGACGGTGCCTCCGACGCGGTCTCCTTCCTGCGGGTGGGGGTTCCCGCGGTCGAGTTCGGACCGGTCGGTGCGGGGCACCACGGGCCCGAGGAGTGGGTCTCGGTCTCCT
Organism: Solirubrobacterales bacterium; assembly: GCA_036403715.1. Classification (GTDB taxonomy): domain Bacteria; phylum Actinomycetota; class Thermoleophilia; order Solirubrobacterales; family 70-9; genus VAYN01. Next base: position 8,248 of record DASWQL010000030.1, on the reverse strand, counting down.
CGCTGGAGACCTACCGGCAGGCGCTGGAATCGTTCCTGCGAGCGATCCCGGTCCGGCTCGATGACTGAGCCGCCGCGGGGCCCTGGCTGGGTCCCGAAGAAGCCGCCTCCCTCGGGCGATCCGGAGCCGGCGCCGAAGCCGAAGCGCTACTGGGTGCGTTTCACCCTGGCCTCGGTCCTCATCGTCGCGGTCTCGGCGACCGCCACCGCGACGGCGGTCCTGCTCTACATAGACAGCGTTGCCGCGGCCCTGGAACACGGCCACGCCCTCAGCAGAGTCGACCGCTTCCTCTCCAAGGTGGAAGGGGGGGCGCCGGAGAACTTCCTCATCCTCGGCTCCGACAAGCGGGCCAACGAAGCCGAAGACCCGGGCCGCTCCGACACGACGATCCTGCTGCGCCTCGACCCGGAAAAGGACGCGATCGCGGTGATGTCGATCCCGCGCGACCTGAAGGTGGAAATCCCCGGTTACGGAACCGGAAAGTTCAACGAAGCGTATGCGTATGGCGGTCCGAAACTCACCCTGCAGGTGGTCAAGCAACTGACCGGCCTGCCGATCAACCACGTCGTCAACGTGGACTTCCTCGGCTTCGTCCGGGCGGTCTACGCGATCGGCTGCGTCTACACCGAAGTCGACCGCCGCTACTACCACTCCAACGTCGGCGTCGCGCCTTCCGAACAGTACGCCGAAATCAACGTCCAGCCGGGCTACCAGCTGCTCTGCGGCAAGAAAGCGCTGCAGTACGTGCGCTACCGCCACACCGACACGGATCTGGTGCGCTCGGCCCGCCAGCAGGACTTCATCAGCGCCGCGCGCCAGCGGGTCCACGTCGCCGATCTGGTCAACGACGTCTTCTTCGGCGGCGGCGAAAACGGCCTGATCGAGATCTTCACCGAATACACGACCTCCGACATCCAGGACAAGGAGACGATGTTGCAGGTCGGCAAATTGTTCCTCTCGGTTCGCAACGCGGCGATCAAGGAGGTCCACTTCCCGGCCGAACTCGGTCCCAGCTACGTCTATGCCTCCGAGGGAGCGATCCACGGCGCGGTCGAACAGTTCCTCGGGATCGAAGCCAGCGGCGGCTCCCGCGGCAAGCTCGAAGGCGAGCAAGGCTCGAGGAAGAAGCAGAGCGCCGGCGGCAAGGGCAAGGGCGACAAGAAGAAGGCGCTCAAGCCGCCGAAGCCGCAGATCGCCGCCCCGAAGCCGCCCGGCAGCGATGGCCTGGTGCGGGCCCGCGAAGCGGGCGAAGCCGAGGCCGAAATGGCGGCCCGCCGGGTCCACGGCCGCTTCCCGATCTTCTACCCGACGCGGCTTCCCGCGAGCGCCTACTACGTCGAAAGCGACCCCTACGAACACGTCGTCGACCCGCGCGTCTACCACCTCAAGGACGAAGGCGAAGTACGCCACGCCGCCTACCGAATGGTGCTCGTCGCCGAACTCTCGGACGGGACCCACTACTTCGGCGTGCAGGGGATCCGCGGCTGGGAAGACCCGCCGATCCTCGACAATCCGAGCCTGACGAAGACGATCAACGGGCGCGAATACGAGATCTACGTCGATGGCGACCGGGTAAAAATGGTCGCTTGGCATCGTGGCGAAAACACCTACTGGGTCTCCAACGACCTGCTGCAGACCCTGACCAACGACCAGATGATGGGGATGGCGCGGTCGGCGGCCGTGATTGTTCCGAAGAAGCCGAAGCGGGGAAGGACTAGAGGATGAGCGAGCAGCGCGAGACGGTAGGAGTCATCGGGGTCGGTTGGGTCGGTCTGGTAACCGCGGTCTGCTTCGCCGAGCTCGGCCATCAGGTCGTCGCCCGCGACATCCTGCCCGAGAAGGTCGAGGCTCTCGCCGGCGGCGAGACGACGATCCACGAGCCGGGCCTGGGGGAGATGCTGCGGCGAAACGCCGAGCGGATCACCTTCACCACCGAGATGGACGTGCTGCTGGACCGCGCACGGCTGCTCTTCGTCTGCGTCGACACGCCGCCCACCTACTCCGGCGACGCCGATCTCTCGCGGGTCCGCTCGGTGGTGGACGAGCTCGGCGCCGACGGCGGTCATGTGCTGGTGATGAAGAGCACGGTCCCCGCCGGGACCGGCGAGTCGATCCGCCGGGACCTCCCCGGCCTTCCCTACGTCTCCTGTCCGGAGTTCCTCAAGGAGGGGTCGGCGGTCAAGGACTTCATGAACCCCGACCGCGTGGTGATCGGGAGCGATGCCGGCGACGAGGCGGCCGCCGACGCCGTCGCCGGGTTGTACCGGCCGCTGGGCGGCGAGATCCTCCGCACCGACGTCGCCAGCGCCGAGATGATCAAGCTCGCCTCCAACGCCTTCCTGGCGACCAAGATCTCCTTCATCAACGAGATCGCCAACGTCTGCGAGGAGGTCGGCGCCGACGTCGGCGAGGTCGCCCGCGGCATGGGCCTCGACGAACGCATCGGCTCCTCCTTCCTGCGGGCCGGGATCGGCTACGGCGGCTCCTGCTTCCCCAAGGACGTCAGCGCCCTGAAGATGCTCGCCGGCAACACCGGCTACCACTTCCAGCTCCTCAACGCGGTGATCGAGGTCAACGAGCTGCAGAAGCGGCGCGTCGTCGGCAAGCTCGAGAAGCACCTCGGGTCCCTGCTCGGCAAGCGGGTGGCGCTGCTCGGCCTTGCCTTCAAGCCCGACACCGACGACATGCGCGAGGCCTCGAGCCTGGTGCTGGCCGCACGGCTGCAGGGGGAGGGCGCCGAGGTCGTCGCCTACGACCCGGTGGCCGGCGAGCGGGCGAGCGAATTGCTGCCCTCTGTCGAGATGGCTGCCTCGGCGCTGGAGGCGCTGGAGGGCGTCGATGCGGCGATCCTCGTCACCGAGTGGCGCGAGTTCGCCGAGCTCGACTGGGCCGAGGCGGGCGCGAGGATGGAGCGCCGGCTGATCGTCGACGGCCGCAACTTCCTCGACCCGGTGGCCCTCACCGAGGCGGGCTTCGAGTACGAGGGGATCGGCAAGGCCCCTCGGGGACAGCCGGCGCCGGCGGCGACCGACTAGATGCAGGCAATCGTCCTGGTCGGCGGCGAGGGGACGCGCCTGCGGCCACTCACCACCGACGTGCCGAAGCCGGCGTTGACGCTGGTCGATCGGCCCTTCCTCGCCTACATGGTCGAGTGGCTGGGGGCGCACGGCGTCAGCGAGGTGGTGTTGGCCTGTGGCTTCCTGCCCGGCGTGCTGCAGGAGGCCCTCGGCGAGGGCGAGCACGAGGGAGTGCGGCTGCGCTATGTGGTCGAGCCGGAGCGGCGCGGCACCGCCGGGGCGATCCGCTTCGCCGCCGACGAGCTCGGCGACGACCTCGGGGAGCGCTTCTTGGTGCTCAACGGCGACGTCCTCACAGACCTCGACCTGACGGCGCTGATACGCACCCACGAAGAGCTGGAGGCACGGGCGACGCTGGCGCTGTATCCGGTCGAGGACGCCGGCGCCTACGGCCTGGTCTCGGTCGACTCGGACGGTTGGGTGGGGGAGTTCGTCGAGAAGACCGGTGAGCCCATCCCTGGCGAGGTCAACGCCGGCGCCTACTACCTGGAGCGTTCGGTGCTGGAGCTGATCCCGCCCGGGCGCGAGGTCTCGATCGAGCGCGAGGTCTTCCCGCGCCTGGTCGGCGACGGTCTTGCCGCCCAGCGCCTCGAGGGCTACTGGATGGACATCGGCACGCCGGAGCGCTATCTGCAGGCGACCTGGGACATCCTCGAAGGCCGGGTCGAGACGGAGGTTCGGCCGAGCGCCCCGGGGCTCCTGATCGCACCCGGTGCCGAGATCGATGCGGGCGCCACGGTGGGCCCGCGCATCGTGGCCTCGCCTGGCTGCGTAATCGCCGCCGGGGCCGAGGTCCGCGACTCGGTCCTGCTCGAGGGCTGCGTGGTGGGGGAGGGAGCCCGGGTCAGCGGCTCGGTGCTGGCCCCCGGCGCCCGGGTCGAGGCCGGCGCCGAGCTTGCCGACGCGATCGTCGGCCGCAATGAAAGAGTCTCTGGTTCGGCACGATGATCGACGACGTACTCGGCATCCCGGACCAGCTGCGCGACGCCCTCTGGCGCGTCGAATCGGCGCGCCTGGAGCCGGCCGAGGCCGCCGGCCTGATGGTCAGCGGGATGGGCGGCTCGGCGATCGGCGCCGAGCTCGCCGCGGCGGCGCTCGGCGACAGCCTGACCAAGCCGCTGCTGACCGTGCGCGGCTACCAGCTGCCGAGCTGGGCAACTCCGGAGTGGACGGTGCTCTGCTCCAGCTACTCGGGGCAGACCGAGGAGACGCTCGCCTGCTTCGCCGCCGCCGAGGCGCTCGGTGCCCGCCGGCTCGTCGTCAGCACCGGCGGCAGGCTGGTCGACGAAGCGCGCCAGGCCGGGGTGCCGGTGATCGGCCTGCCGGGCATCTTCCAGCCCCGCGCCGCCGTCGCCTACACGTTCGCCGTCGTCGCCGAGGTGGCGGCTCTGTGCGGGGCGGCTCCCCGCATCCACACCGAGATCGACGCCGCCGCCGCCTTCCTCTCCGAACACGCCGAGCTGCTGCAGGCGCGCGCCGCCGAGGTTGCCGCTCGGCTCGAGGGAGCTGTACCGGTCGTCTACGGAGCCGACCTGACCGCGCCGGTGGCACGTCGCTGGAAGACCCAGGCCAACGAGAACGCCAAGCTCCACTCCTTCTTCTCCGAGCTGCCCGAGGCGGACCACAACGAGCTCTGCGCCTGGACCCCGGAGGGGGCGGAGGGCTTCGCCGCCGTCTTCCTCGAGGACCGCGACCAGCACCCCCGCGAGCGCCGCCGCATCGAGTTGACGGCAGAGGCCGTCGCCGCCGCCGGGTCGGCCGCCATACGGATCGAGACGGAGGGGGAGACCCGGGTCGCACGCCTGCTCTGGGCAACGATGCTGGGCGACCTCGTCTCGCTCGAGCTGGCAGGCCGACGCGGCGTCGACCCGCTGCCAGTCGAGGCGCTCGAGCGCTTCAAGCAGGCGATGGCGAAGAAGCGGTAGCGTCCGCGCCGATGCGCGCGATGATCCTCGCAGCGGGCCTCGGCACGCGCCTCCGCCCGATCACCTTCGACATGCCGAAGCCGATGGTGCCGGTGCTGAACCGGCCGGTGATGGAGCACATCGCCCGGCTCCTCGCCAGCCACGGCTTCACCGAGACGATCGCCAACCTGCACTGGTTTCCGCAGCTGATCCGCGACCACTTCGGCGACGGCTCGAAATTCGGGATCGAGCTGACCTACAGCTTCGAGGAGCAGCTGCTGGGAACCTCCGGGGGCGTCCGCAAGGCCGCCGATTTCCTCGGCGACTCCTTCCTGGTGATCTCCGGCGACGCCCTCACCGACATCGACCTGGCGGCGATGCGCGACTTCCACGAGTCCCATGACGGCATTGCCACCCTGGCGACCAAGCGTGTGACCGACACCAGTCAGTTCGGTGTCGCGATCACCGGCGCCGACGCGCGCATCCAGGGCTTCCAGGAGAAGCCCGACCCGGCGGAAGCGCTCTCCGACCTGGCCAATTGCGGCATCTACATGTTCCGCTCCCAGATCTTCGACTTCTTTCCGGCCCCGGGGACCAGCAAGGCGGCCGGGCCGGAGGATCCGCAGGGCTTCGCCGACTGGGCGATGGACGTCTTCCCGCGCCTGCTGGAGAGCGACGTGCCCTTCTATTCGCACGAGATCGAGGCCTACTGGAACGACATCGGCAACCTCGAGGAGCTGCGCGCCGGCAACCTCGATGCACTGAGCGGCGCCGTCGAGGTCGCCCGGGAAGGAGAGCTCGTCGACGGCTTCCGCAGCGGCACGCCCGAGGGAGACGAGGGCGAGCTGATCGGCCCGGTCCTGCTCGGGCCCGGCTGCGAGATCGCCGACGACGTCCGCATCGACGGCCCCTCGGTGATCGGCGACAGCGCCCGGGTGGGTGCCGGGAGCCGTCTCCGTGAGGTGATCGCGTTGCCGGGCGCCGAGATCCCGCCGCGCTCGGTGCTGGTCGGCGCGATCGCCGGTCAGCGTTGACCTAGCTCTGAGTGAACCGGACCCTCTACAGAGACGCCTCGAAGAATTGACGATCTGCGCGCCACGCGCGCGCTCCCGGCCTGCAGAGTCGCCGCATGGAGCTTTTGCGCACCGCCGCCATGGGACTCGTGCCGCCGCTGTGCGCGGCATGCGGACGCTCTTGCCGGCCGGAGGCGATCGTCTGCACCCGCTGCGGGCGTCGGCTCGCCGCCGCCGAGCCGCTGCTCGGCAAGGGCCCGCCGGGCCTCGACCGTGCCTGGTCGTCGGCCGCATATGAGGGCGTGGCGCGGGACCTCGTCGCCGCGCTGAAGTTCCGCCGTCTGCTCCCCGTCGCCGACGTCATGGCCGATCGAATCCACTGGCTCGCCCCGGCCCACATGCTGAGCGGGGCGATGGTCCCGGTGCCGCCGGCGCCCTCGCGACTGCGCCGTCGCGGCTTCGACCCGGCGGGTGAGCTCGCCGCGGCGCTGGCCGAGCGCCTGCAGGCGCCGCTCGAGCCGTGTCTGGTCAGGCGCGGCGGCGGTCGTCAGGTCGGCCGGCGGCGGGCCGAGCGGGTCGGCCACCCGCCTCAGATCCACCCCCGCGGGCAGGTTCCGCGCAGCGTCGTGCTGGTCGACGACGTCCTCACCACCGGTGCCACCTTGACCGCCTGCGCACGGGCGTTGCGGGCGGCCGGCGCCGCCCGCGTAGTCGCCCTTACTTTCGCCCGCCGCCTCTAAGCGGGACGGCGGGCATGCGCCCCTATGGGTGCAGCTCTGCCGGCCTTCCTCGCATCTGGTCGACGAGTCGGCGGGTGCGGCTGCGCTTGCGCCGCAGCTCGCGGTGCTTCTTGACCTGCCGCCGCACGTCGTCGGCGAGTTCGCAGATCGAATGGGACATCTCGGGCGAGCACTCGCGCGCTCGCAGGGTCACGCCCTTGAGATAGAGGGTCGCCTCTGCCACCTGGTTGTCGGAGATACGCGGGTTCCGCTCCTCGGTCAACTCGACGTCGAGCGTCGCCAGATCCGAAACCTGGCGGCCCAGGCGCTGGAATCGCTTCCGCACCATCTCACGCAGTTCGTCGGTCACCTCGACGTTCCGGCCACGAATCTCAATCCGCATGAGTGCCTCCCTAGTGGTTTCACTTCGATCGTACGCTCGCTACCCAGGGCGGGCAAGGTTTACTCGACGGGAGTTCGGCAGCGCTGCCCACACCGCTACCCTTGAGCAATGCCAGCGATGGATCTAGTAACCAAGGCGCTGCGCGCGGGGGAGGGGCGGAAGTTCAAGGCCTACCAGAAGCGCGCGGAGGCGATAAATCGATTCGAGCCGGAGATGGAAGCCCTCTCCGAGTCGGAGCTGCGCGAGGAGGCCGACTCCCTGCGTGAGCGCGCCCGCAACGGCGAGTCGCTCGACGACCTGCTGCCGGAGGCGTTCGCGCTCACCCGCGAGGCCTCGCGGCGGTCGACCGGCCAGCGCCACTACGACGTGCAGCTGATCGGCGGCATGGTCCTCCACGACGGCGCCATCGCCGAGATGAGGACCGGCGAGGGCAAGACCCTGACCGCGACCCTGCCCGTCTTCCTCAACACCCTCGCCGGCGGCAGCGTCCACGTCGTCACCGTCAACGACTACCTGGCCCGCCGCGACGCCGAATGGATGAAACCGATCTACGACGCCCTCGGCGTCACCGTCGCCTCCGTCCAGGACGCCGACGACCACGCCGCCCGGCAGCGCAAATACGCCTGCGACGTCACCTACGGCACCAACTCGGAGTTCGGTTTCGACTACCTGCGCGACAACATGTCGGCGGCGCTCGAGCACTGCGTCCAGCGCGGCCACCACTTCGCGATCGTCGACGAGGTCGACAACATCCTGATCGACGAGGCGCGGACGCCGCTGATCATCTCCGGCCAGCCCGAACAGGCGGCACAGACCTATTACACCTTCGCCCGCCTGGCCAAACAGATGGACGGTGTCCAGGCCAAAGACAAGCTGCGCTCGCTCGGCGAATCGAAGGACACCTCCGAGGCCGAGCACGACTACGAATTCGACGAGAAGCACAAGACGGTGGCGCCGACCGAGCGAGGCGTCAAAAAAACCGAGGAATTCGTCGGCGTCGACAACCTCTACCTCGGCGAGCACGGCAGCCTGGTCAACCACCTGGTCCAGGCGCTGAAGGCGGAGTCGCTCTACAGGAAGGACAAGGACTACGCGGTGATCGACGGCGAGGTGAAGATCATCGACGAGTTCA
>DASWQL010000029.1:0-48320 GCA_036403715.1 Solirubrobacterales bacterium | reverse complement strand
AACGAGTCGTGCTTCTCCGCGGTCGAGCCGGTCAGCGGCTGGAACCAGTGCGTGTAGTGGGTGGCGCCCTTCTCGAGCGCCCATTCCTTCATCGCCAGCGCGATCGCGTCGGCAAGGCTGACGTCCAGCGGCTCACCCTTCTCAAGGGAGTCAGACAGGTAACGAATCGCCCGCCTGACCGGGCGTCGACGAAGCGAGGGACTAAGACAGCGATGAGCCGCATTCGCCAGCAGAACGTGACCGCAGCGCAGTGGAGCTCCAACGGAGAGGCGCTCGGCGCCCTCGACCTCACCCTGCCCGAGAACGAAGCCTTCGGCGCCAACGTCTTCGATACCGAGGTGCAGCGCGAGCGCCTGCCCGCTGACGTCTTCGAGAAGCTGCAGGCCACCCTGGAAGGCGGCGAGGCCCTCGACCCGAGCCTGGCTGACGCCGTCGCCGAGGCGATGAAGGAGTGGGCGCTGGAGAACGGCGCCACCCACTACACCCACATGTTCCAGCCGCTGACCGGCTCGACCGCGGAGAAGCACGACTCCTTCTTCGAGCCCGCCGAGGACGGCCAGGCACTGGCCGGGTTCTCCGGCAAAGAGCTGATCCAGGGCGAGCCCGACGCCTCCTCCTTCCCGACCGGCGGAGTCCGCGCCACCTTCGAGGCCCGCGGCTACACCGCCTGGGACCCGACCAGCCCCGCCTTCATCCTCGAGAACCCGAACGGGGCGCTGCTCTGCATCCCCACCGCCTTCGCCTCCTGGACCGGCGAGGCTCTGGACGGCAAGATCCCGCTGCTGCGCTCGATGGACGCGCTTTCGCGCTCGGCGATCCGGGCGCTGCGGCTGCTCGGCGACGAGCAGAGCCAGCGGGTCTTCACCACGGTCGGGCCCGAGCAGGAGTACTTCCTGATCGACGAGCAGTACTACTTCGAGCGTCCCGACCTGATCGCCACCGGCCGCACCCTGTTCGGCGCCCAGCCGCCGAAAGGCCACGAGCTCGACGACCACTACTTCGGCTCGATCCCGGAGCGGGTGCTGGCCTTCATGCTGGAGTCGGAGCTGGAGATGCGCAAGCTGGGGATCCCGGTCAAGACCCGCCACAACGAGGTTGCCCCGGCCCAGTACGAGATCGCGCCGATCTTCGAGAACTCGAACGTCGGCTCCGACCACCAGCAGCTGCTGATGCAGACGCTGGAAAACGTCGCCCGCCGCTACGGCCTCGTCTGTCTCCTGCACGAGAAGCCGTTCGCCGGCGTCAACGGCTCCGGCAAGCACAACAACTGGTCGATGGGGACCGACACCGGTAGCAACCTGCTCAACCCGGGCGACACGCCGGCGGACAACATCCACTTCCTCTTCTTCTGCGCGGCGGTGATCCAGGCGGTCAACAAGCACCAGGGCCTGCTGCGGGCCTCGGTCGCCAACATCGGCCAGGACCACCGCCTCGGCGCCAACGAGGCGCCGCCGGCGATCATCTCGATCTTCCTCGGCGCCGAGCTGGACAAGGTGTTCGAGGCGATCGCCAGCGGTGAGGGGGATCCCAACACCCCGGCCTCCTTCCTCGACCTCGGGGCGACGGTGCTGCCGCCGCTGCCGATGCACGGCGGCGATCGCAACCGCACCTCGCCGTTCGCCTTCACCGGCAACAAATTCGAGTTCCGCGCGCTGGGGTCGAGCATGTCGCTCGCCTTCCCCAACACGGTCCTGAACACGATCGCCGCCGAGGCGATCGACGAGCTCGCCGGCAAGCTGGAGCAGAAGCTCGGCGCCGGCGCCGGGATGCCCGAGGCCGTGATCGAGATCGTCAAAGAGTCCTATCTCGCCAACAAGCAGGTCTGCTTCAGCGGCGACAACTACTCGGAGGAGTGGCATGCGGAGGCCGAGCAGCGCGGGCTGAAGAACCTGCGGACCACGCCCGACGCCCTCCCCGAGGTGCTCGCCGAGAATTCCGTGAGCGCCTTCGAGAGGTACCAGGTGCTGAGCAGGCGCGAGCTCGAGTCCCGCTACGAGGTCTGGGTCGAGCAGTACACGATGCGGGCCAACATCGAGGCCGAGGAGACCTTCTCGATCGGGCAGACGATGATCCTGCCGGCCGGCCTGCGGCAGCTGGCGCTGATCTCAGAGGCCGGCGTCTCCGCCCTCGAGGGCGAGGTCCGCGAGCTGGTCGACGAGCTGGTGGCGGCCCTGGGCGAGCTGAAATCGGCCAACGCCTATCCGGAAGGGGTCGAGGGACTGGAGCTGGCGGTCTACGCCCGCGACAACCAGATCGCGGCGATGGCCAAAGTGCGCGAGGCGGCCGACAAGCTGGAGAAGGTCGTCGCGGATGACCTTTGGCCGTTGCCGAAGTATGAGGAGATGTTGTTCATCAAGTAGGTGGACGGGCCCGTCCCGGTAGGGGTTTCGCTTAACTTTTTCGGTGATCGGCTACGGCCGTCCGAGGAGGTCGGCGCCGAAAAAGTACAAGACGCTTCACCCCTACCGGGACGGGCCCATCGAGCGGCTTGATGGGTTCTCGAGCTGACAAGGCCCAGGCGGCTGCGACGGCTACTCGTCGTCGTTCTCGTCGTTGTTGCGGACGGCGTACCAGATTAGGAAGAAGATGGCGAGGGCTCCTAGGATGGGGATCAGGCCGCCTAGTAGGACCGGCTCCCAAGCCTCTTCCGCCCGCACCACGACGATGCTGATCAGGTGCATCTCGCGGCCGTTCATGCGGCGGCCGGGAGGCCGGGGCCGCCGTGCACCGGCTTGAGGTCGGCGAGCATCTCCAGCCCGAAGAGGTCGCCGAGGAAGACCAGCTCGTCGATCCCCTCCAGCTGCGGTGCCGGCCGCTCGAGGAAGAACTCCTCCCGCAGCAGGTCCCGCCCGGTCCAGGCGCCGAAGTGAGTGTCGGAGATGACCAGCGCACGCATCGCGCCCTATCTTCACCGATCGAGGCGCCGGCTCATTTCGGGTACTTTGCCGGCGGGCCGCCGAAGGCGATCCGCTTTTCGGTCAGCGACGGAGCGCGACCGCTCTGTTCATAGGAGATGTTGAGGTCCAGGGAGGCCCAGCCTCCGCGGGCCAACCGGCGCCGGATCCACTTGCCGGCTTTGCCGCTCCCCGGCCACAGCTTCAGGTTCCAACGGAACCATCCGCCGACCCAGGGCGGCGGTTCGGGCCCCTTGTTCAGGCTCCAGCCCAGCTTGGGCGTGAGCACCTTCAGCTCACCGCGTTCGGGCACGTACACGGGCATGACCAGCAGCCGGCCCTTGTTCCGGCGCTTGAGCGGGCCGAAGCGGATCGGCTGCGAGGCCGGCGGTGGCGGCGGCCTGAAGACGCGGGCGTCCACCGCGATCCCGCAGACGGATGCGTAGGACTGTTCGGAGACAAGCGCCCTTGCGTCACTGCCGTCGAGGTTGGCGCGGGCGACGCGCGTTCCCGGGTAGTAGTCGTTCGCCCAGTACACATGGCTGCCGTCGACGGCGACGCCGCAGGGGGCGCCGCCAGTCGGGATGAAGTCTGGTTCCGGGTTGCTGCCATCCAGGTTGGCACGACCGATGCCCCCACCTACAGCTTGGCTGCCGCCGAAGTCGCTCCAATAGATCCTGGTGTCGCTGACCGCGACTCCACAGGGGTGATCCGCCGCGGTAATGAAGTTCGGTTCGGGTTCGCTGCCGTCGATCCTGGCGCGCCCCACGGTGCCGCCGGTTACGTCCGCCCAGTACACGTGTCCAGCGTCGACCGCGACACCGCAGGGGCTGGAGACGCCGCCGACGAAGTTCGTCTCGGCGCCCGAACCGTCGAGGTTCGCGCGACCGATCGCGAATCCGTCCTCGTCGGCCCAGTAGACATGCGCGGCATCGACGGCGACGCCGCAGGGACCGCCGATGCCGCCGACCAGGCTCTGATCCATCGCTACCCGTTCGTTCACGTAGTCGAGCCTTCCGGAGATGCTCGGACTCAGTTCCATGACACCGATCGTTCCCTCGTTGCGCTGGCTCCAGAAGAGATGGGTCGCGTCGACAGCAACGCCGCAGACGCCTGATTTCAATGCCACGTTGGCGATTTCGTACGGGTAGCTGATCAGCGGCATCGTGCCGTCGAGGTTCGCGGCGCCGATGAACGACCCGGCGCCCCAGTAGACGGCTCCCTGCGCCGGCGTCGTTGACCCGGCAAGCATCGAAAGGACCAGGACGAGTGCGGGGAGAACCGGCTGGAGGAGGCGACGGGCGCTCATCGGCGGCGCTCCAGGGGCTGCCTGGGGATACGAAAATGGCGGACCGCCGGGGCGCTTGAGCCGGCGACGGGATGTACGGCGATGACCGCGAAGCGATGCTCGCCGGGCAAGAGCCCATGGTAGGTCTTGGGGGATTCGCAGGGCTTCCACGCACTCCCGTCGAGCTTGCAGACGAAGGTCAGTTCGTCCCCGTAGTTGCCGACGAACCTGAAGTTGGCGCGGTCGCCGTGAATCTTGATTTTCTGGGCGATGCGGGCAAGTGGAGGGAATGGCGGCGGCGGCGGTTCGATCAGCCTCAGGTCGGCCCAGCCCCACGCCCCGCCGAAGCCGTCGACGCTGATCGAGTAGGTCTGGCCGGCGATGGCGGGCAGCATCATTCCGCTGTGGCCGCCGAGGGTGCAGGTCGTATTCCCGGCCGCAACGTCGGCCGGCGTACCGATCGCCGACAGGGCCGTCACGGTGCTGCCGGTGAAGGCTTCGATCGCCGGGTGGAAGCTTCCTTCGCAGGGGTAGATGCGCGCGACCCCCGATCGTTGCGCGGTCCACCTGAACCAGACGGAGGAGCCGAACGGGCTGCCTCCGTGCCAGGGCTCGCCCGGCTCCCGTCCTGCGCCTTCCGTCGTCACGTACAGCGGTCCGCCAAGCCCGTTCACGGCGGCGGCAGCGGCGAAATCGTCGTTGGTAGGGCGCTTGGAGGGGTTTTCTACTTCGAGCTCGAACGGGCCACCACTGCCGGTCGCGTCGACATCGATTCGATAGTCGACGCCGGCGACGGCTCGAAAGTGCGGCCCGCGGCCTTCACAGCCGGCCCGATCGGAGACGACTTCGGTCAACGCCCCGACGCCGGCGCCCAGAAAGACGCCGAGGTTGACGGCGGCCCCGCCTTCGCAGCCGAGCCTGACGAGACCTGAACGGGCCGGCTTCCACCGATACCAGACCGACCGGCTCGGGACGGCACCCGAGATGTTCGGCTCTCCGGACTCCGTGGTTGCTTCCGCGGTCGTCCCAGAGATCGAGACGGTGTTGCTGCTGAGTTCGACGGCGTTGGCGAAGTCGTCGTTAGGCGGAGCCGCTGCAACTGCAATGCCCGGCAGCAGTAGCACGCATGCGCCCGCCAGCACGGCGGCCCACTTCGGCCGCGACGCCGCGAATGCGTCGGTCCGGTCCCTCCCACCCCTAGGTCGTTCCCCAGCCAAGGCGGCCAGAGTAGCGCAGGGATTCCCGACTACTCGCTCAATGCGTTGCCTTGACCTGCTCGCAGCCGTGGACCCGGTCGAGCCCGTCGACGATCGCGCGGTCGTTGCCGGCGCCGCAGTCGACCACGTCGGCGAAGCCGTCGCGGGCGCGCAGGACGTCGTCGCCGGGGCCGCCGAGGAGGGTGTCGCGGCCGCGGCCGCCGTTGAGGCAGTCGGCCCCGCCGCCCCCGTCCAGCCGGTCGCTCCCGCCGCGGCCGAGCAGGCGGTCGCCGGCTGCCGTGCCCTGTAGCCGGTCGCTGCCGCGGCCGCCACGCTGGACGTTCGCGCAAGCTCCTTTCGCTGGGCCGGACCGCGGCCCGCCACCTTTGCCGTCGCCTTTGCCGCCGCCCGAGCCACCTTTCCCGCCGCCCGAGCCGCCTTCGCCGCCACCGCCACCGCCGCCACCGCCGCCGCCCGCTCCCGGCGCGGTGTCGACAGTCGCGAGCGGACCGACGTTGCCTTCCTCGTCGACGGCGCGAACGGCCACGTAGCGCTCGTGCGCCGGCAGCGGGAACGTCTCGGCGCTGCCGGCTTCGGCCGGCGTCGGCGCGCCCGCCAGGGGCGTCGCCGAGGCGAACTGCGAGGGGCCGATCGGCGAGTGGGAGCTGACGATTTCGTAGCTGGAAGCGGTGCCGCAGGCTTCGTCGTCGCCAGGCGCGGTGAACTGCAGCTCTTCGCCGGCGACCGCCATGCCGGTAGGCGGGCCGGGCGGGGTGCCATCGCGGTCGTAGTTGCCGCTGCCCTGTTGGTCGTGACGGAAGGAGGGCCACTCGGTCTGGCAGGGAGGCATCTGCTCCTGGTTCCATTCGAACAGGTAGCCCTCGCGGGTGATCGCGGCGATGCGGCCGTCGTCGGAGAGCGCCGCCGGCGAGTAGAGCCAGCCGCCGGTCACCTTCGGGAAGCCGGCGGCGTCGAGCCCGGTGAGCCCGTCGTATGCGTGCAGCAGTCCGAGGCCGGTCCCGGCGACGACCTGGTTGGCTTCGCCGGGGACGACCTTGGCGACGTCCGAGGAGGAGAGGAACTGGAAGTCGTCCGTGACCCGCGGGAAGGCCGGCAGGGCAGTGCCGGTTTCGGCGTCGTAGGCGCCGATCAGGTGGTTATACGGGGCGTTCTGGCCGGCCAGGGCGAGGTTGGCGACGTCGCCGAGGCTGAGCCCGTACTTGACGATGTCCGGGCCTCCGCTGGGCAGCAGCTTGCCGATCGAGGCCGACTCGAAGAGGTTGATCGTGCCGCTGCGGTCGCTCGCGTCTGAGGTCGGGCCGTAGGTGGCCTGCTGGACGCTGCGGGCGAGGCTGCCGTCGACCTTGTGCTCCTCGATCGTCGCCGAACCGGTGGTCGAGGCCACTATCCGCTTTTCGCCGCCGACTTCGACGATCGCCGGGTTCTGTCCCGGCCCGATCAGCGGCAGGGTCGACTGGATCGCGCCGTTGAGCGAGATCGGCCAGCCCGGCAGGAACTGACCGCTGGAGCCGTCGGTTGCGTAGACCCGGGAGGAACCGCCGGCGGCGCCGGCGAGCAGGTCGCTCAGCCCCTGCCCGAGCAGGCCGCCGACGTCTTCGCCCGCGGGCGGTTCGGCGCCGTAGGTCTCGTTGGTGGCGACGACGATGTCGTCGACGCCATCGCCGTTGAGGTCGCCGATCGCCGGCTCGTTGATCGCCTCCGCCCGCATCTGTTCGCCCGTCGGCAGCGCCGGATCGACCAGCTGGACCGGGAAGCCGGGCACGGGCCGGCCATCGCCATCGAAGGCATAGAGATGGCCGTCAAGAGAGGGGATGACGATGTCCATCCGCCGACCGCCTTGCAGCCGCGCCACCGCCGGGCTGGAGAGGAAGCCGCACTTCGGATGCGAGAGCGGCTGGCTCTGCAGCGCGGGGCCGCACTGGGAGAGATCGGAGGAGACCGGGAAGCCCGGGCGCAGGCTGCCGTCGGGCTCCCAGGCGTATACGTGGATTCCGGCGCTCTCGATCAGCTCCTGGGTGCCGTCGCCGTCGAGGTCGGCGATGACCGGGCCGCGCGGCGGCTCGCGCGGCGGCGCGGTGGCGCTGACGGCGGCGAATCCCGGCGCCCCCATGTGCCCGGCGGCCTGCAGCTGGATGCCGGTGTGGACCGGCCATCCCGGCAGCTCGCTGCCGTCCGGCTCGTAGGCGTGGACGCTGCCGTCCTCGCTCGGCACGATCAGCTCCTGGGTCCCGTCGCCGTTCAGGTCCGAGTACCGCAGCGGCGCCTCGCCGCCGGTCCCCAGCCGTTTCGGGAAGCCGGGCCGCAGCGTCGGGTCTTCGGCCGAGGTGAGGACGCGGCGGTCGATCCCAGGCGTTTCGATGCCTTCCCCTTCGACGACGAGGCGGACGGTGAACTCGTCTTTGAACGGGTTGCGGGAGAGGGCGGAGAGGGTCGGGCCGCCGGGATCGGTGGGTGGGACGTAGGAGGCCAACGCGGCGCGAACCTGGGAGAGGTCGATTTCGCCGAAGTCGCTCACTTCGGCGCCGGAGTCCCCTTCGTCGGCGGTGGTCCAGGTCTGCGGTTCCTGGCCGACTCCCCACTGCAGCGCCCAATGGAATGCCCCACCGTCGGCGAACCGGGCCCGGGCCAAGCCGGTGATCTGCACCTGCGAACCGGTCAGCGGCGCGTACCAGTCGGGGCTGTCGATCGCCGCCTCCGGCGGGATCTTGCCGCTGCGCGCGACCGAGACGGCGGCGCCGAGATCTACCCGCCCCCAGCCGAAGTGCGAGGTCCACTGGTCCTCGCGGGGAGCGCCGGGGTCGGCGCCGCGGTCGGGAGAGCCGAGGCCGGCGACGTTCCCGCCCACGCCCGTGGCGCCGCCGGTCACCCGCTCCGCCGTCTGCTCGAGGATCTCCCGCGTCTCGTCGGGGCGCAGCTGGATCGGCGGTTCGTGCCCGAGCGCCGAGCTGATCACCAGCGCCGCCGCGCCCGAGGCCTTGCCGGTGTTCTCGGAGCCGGTCGTCCCCTCCATCGAGATCGAGCTCTTGCCGCCGTACTGGGTCGTGTTGGCGCCGCGGAAGTAGGTGGCGACGGGAAGGCTGGTGCCGGGGCAGCCGGTCGGGGGATCGATCGGCAGTTCGATCGGCGGCGCCAGTGGGTCGCAGAGGCCGGCCAGACCCTGTGCCGCCTGAGAGCCGGCGTCTTCGCCGAGGCCGACGGTGTCGGGGACGGTCCCCTGGATCACCATCGCGTGGCCGTAGTCGGCCGGGTAGTTGTGGTTGGCGGTGTTGAGGTCGTCGCCGGAGAAGGTCTGCGCGACGCCCTGTTCATAGGCGTATTGCGAAGCGCGTTCGGCGAAGGCCGAGTGGTAGAGGCTGCCGTTGGCGCCCTCGATCACCTTGGCGCCGTTGTCGGTGGCGTAGAGGATCCCCATCGCGAAGGTGTTGCCGTCGGAGACGAAGGTGTCCCAGGTGCGGATCGGGATGATCTGGCAGTGGGGGCAGACGCCGAGCCCACCTTCGCCGTCGTTGCCGCGTTCGACCGCCTCGCCGGCGCGACCGGAGCCGTGGTTGGAGGCGGCGAAGTAGCTGGAGGCGTCGTAGGGGTCGTTGTCGTTGTCGAAGAAGTCCCAGCCGGAGACGTCGTCGACGAAGCCGTTGCCGTCGGCGTCGGTCCCGTCGCTGAATTCGGCGATCAGGTCCTCGGCGTCGAGCTGCGCCGAGCCGTGCGGGCCGGCGGCGGGGTCGACGGTCGATCCTTCGTAGTCGAGGACGTTGAAGACGCCGTCGCCGTTGCAGTCGTAGGGGTCGCTGCCCTGCGACGGGCACGGCGCCCCGACTTCGGAGGGCTTGGGAAGCTCACCGCGATTGAGCCGCACCTGGGTCCGCAGCCCGGGCCGGTCCCACTTGATGCCGGTGTCGAGGATCGCGATCGCCACCTGCGGCCGCCCGCGCTCGAGCTTCCAGGCCCCGGAGGCGTTGAAACCGGAGACCATCGGCCTGGTCGCGTTTGGCCCCTCGCTGTAGATCGCCGAGCCGCTGGTGCGGGCCGAGGGAAAGCCGAAGAAGCCGAACTGCTCGTCGTAGAGGTTGGTCGAGCTGACGCCATCCTCGTCGTCGGGCTCGGCCCGGTCGTAGCCGGGGTCGCTCGGCGTGTCTTCGCGCTGGGGGTTGAGCGGGACGAATTGCTGCGAGGTGTCGGTGGAGGCGGGGTTCTCGAAGTCCCGCGCCGAGGCCCCAGCGGCGACCCCGAGGGCGAGCAGCGTCGCCAGCGCCCCCACAAGGACGGTGATCTTCCCCTTCCAGATGCGCCTCCCGGACATCGCGAACGGAACCCTACCCAATTTTCAGTAGTTAATGCGTTCCCCGACCCGCATCTTCAACCCGCCCTTCGGCGAGAGCGTCGGCATCTGCCGGATCGTCATCGTCCGGCCCGGGAGGGCCTCGAGGCGCAGTCGCTGCAGCAGCATCGTCGCCACCAGCTTCACCTCGGTCTGGCCGAAGCGCTTGCCGATGCAGATACGCGAGCCGCCGCCGAAGGGGACGTAGGCGCCGCGCGGCAGCGCCGCTTTGCGCTCGCGGGTGAAGCGCTCGGGGACGAAGGCCTCGGGGTCGGAGAAGACCCCGGGCAGGCGGTGGCTGGCCCAGGAGCAGTAGTTGACGTAGGCGCCGCGGGGCACCGTGTAGCCGCCGAACTCGAACTCGCGGACGGCGCGGCGCGGTCCGATCCAGGCAGGCGGGTAGAGCCGCAGCACCTCGTCGAAGACCATCTCCAGGTACGGCATCTGGCGCTCGAGCTGGTCGATCGTCGGCACCGCCCCGGCCAGCACCCGGTCCTGCTCCTCGCAGAGCTTGGCGACGACCTCTGGGTGGCGCGCCAGCTCGTGCATCATGAAGCTCAGGGTCGAGGTCGAGGTGTCGTGGCCGGCGAACATCAGCGTCATAACCTGGTCGCGGATCTCGCGGTCGGTGAAGGTCTCCCCGCCCTCCCCGCTGGCGCCGACCAGCAGGCTGAGGATGTCCCTCCGGTTCGGGTCCGGATCGGCGCGCCGGCGCGCGATCTCGCCGAAGACGATCTCGTCCAGCACCCGGCGCGAGGAGACCAGCCGCCGCCAGGGCGTGCCCGGACCGCGCATCAGCCGCCACTGGAAATCGATCCCGTAGTAGCCGAGGGCGCGCTCGAAATGCTCGGCCGCCGCCGCGCCCCTGCCGGCCTCGTCGGGGTCGAGGCCGAGCAGCGCCCGCATCGCGATCCGCATCGCCAGGTTGCGCATCCACTCGTAGACGTCGACCACCTCGCCCTGGGGCAGGGAGGCGATCCCCGCCTCCGCCTCCGCCGACATCGCCGCCAGCGAGGCCGTCACCTGGTCGCGGTGGAAAGCGGGCAGCATGATCGCGCGGGCGCGGTCGTGGTAGTCCTCGTCGATCGTCAACAGGCCGTCGCCGAGCAGCGGGATCAGGTCGCCGAAGCTCGACTCGCGCCAGTGGAAGTTCTCCGGGTGGGCGAGGGTGACGAAGTGGTTGGCCTCGGGGCCGAGCATGAAGACGACGCGCGAGTGCAGCAGTCGCATGCTGAAGATCGGCCCCAGCTCTTCGTAGGCGCCGAGCAGCAGCGGCAGCGGGTCGTGAGCGATCTGGTGGGTGCGGGCGAGGCTGAAGTCGATCGGGCCGGGCGGGAACTTCCCCCTCCCCCGCCACTCGTCGGCGAAGTCCCCGAAGACCCGCCGCAGCGGGTTCGCCGACATCTGCGCGGGACGCTGGGCGGGAGCGGCGGTGTCGACCGTTGCCATCGGCGCCGATGATATTGGCTGACTGGCCAGTCCCCCGAACTGCATCAAGTTCTCGTCCCGCTGGGACTTGAACTTGATGCAGTTCGGGAGGGCGGCTCAGGCCGAGGCCGTGGCGGCGAGCTGCCCGCAGGCGGCGTCGATGTCGCGGCCGCGGGTGAGGCGGACCGTCGCGGTCAGGCGGTGCTCGGAGAGGATCGCCCGGAAGCGCTCGATCCGCTCCGGCGAGGAGCCGTCGTAGGCTCCGGTCGGGTTGTAGGGGATCAGGTTGACCTTGTAGACGCGTGGGTCGAGCAGGGCCGCGAGCTCGCGCGCGTGCTCGGGCAGGTCGTTGACGCCGTCGAGCATCACGTACTCGACGAAGACCTTGCGGCGGCGCTTGGCGCGGTAGCGGTCGCAGGCCGCCAGCACCTCGGCCAGCGGGTAGCGGTCGTTGACCGGCATCAGCTGCGAGCGCAGGCCGTCGTTGGGCGCGTGCAGGGAGAGCGCCAGGCTGATCGGCAGCTCGCACTCGGCGAGGCGGTCGATGCCCGGCACCCAGCCGACGGTCGAGATCGCGGTGCGGCGGTGGGTGACGCCGAGGTCCGGCAGCCGCTCGCAGGCGGCGAGGACCGCGTCGATGTTCATCGTCGGCTCCCCCATCCCCATGAAGACGACGTGGTCGATCTGCTCGACGCGGCGAAAATGGAGCGCCTGGTCGAGGATCTCGTCGGCGCTGAGGTTGCGGGCGAACTTCATCCGCCCGGTCGCGCAGAAGTTGCAGGTCAGCGGGCAGCCCGACTGCGAGGAGACGCAGACCGAGCGCCGACCGTCGCGGTAGCGCATCAGCACCGCCTCGATCGGCCGTCCGTCGGCGGTGTGGAAGAGCGTCTTCACCGTGCCGTCGTCCGATTTTGCCTCCGCCTCGACGGCGAGCGTGGAGAGCGGCACCGCGGCGGCGAGGCGGTCGCGGATCGTCCCCGGCAGATTGGTCATCTCCTCATAAGAGGAGGCCCCGCGCGCGAGCCACTCCCACACCTGGGCGGCGCGGTAGGAGGGCTCGCCGGCGTCGGCGAGGATGGCTTGGAGCAGAGCGCGGTCCACGCAGCGAGTGTAGGGAGGACTTGTTCCCGCATCCCGGGAACGAGTCCACTCGGGGCGCCTCAGCCGTGGATCTTTTCGCCGCGCTCGAGCATGGCGACGAATTTGCGCAGGCGGCGCTCGCGCGTCTCCGGCTTCTTGGCGTCGTTGATCCGGTAGATGAACGCGTAGCGGTTGGCGCTGTCGAGGCCCTCGAAGAACTCACGGGCAGCGGCGTTGCCGGCGAGCTCTCGCTTGAGGTCGTCAGGGACCGTTGCGTTGCGCTGGCCGTCGTAAGCGTCCTCCCAGCGGCCGTCCGCTTTCGCCGCCTCGACCTCGACCATCCCCGCGGGCCGCATCTTCCCCGCCTCGATCAGCGCTTCGGCCTTCACGCGATTGATCTTCGACCATCGACCCCGGGGCCGCCGCGGCGTGAACCGCTGCAGAAAGTGCTCCTCGTCCAGGCCGCGTTTCTGGCTGTCGATCCAGCCGAAGCAGAGCCCCAGCTCCAGCGCCTCCCCGTAGGTGACGCTCGGCTCCGACGCCCCCGTCTTGGCGATCTTCAGCCAGATCCCCTCCGGGGCGGCATGGTTCTCGTCCAGCCAGAGCTCGAAGTCCGCCGCGGTCGCGAACAGCAGCGTCGGCAGCTCGTCGGCCAAGGTGGACGCTGTCGCTAGAGGCCGACGGCGTCGGCGAGCAGGTCGACCTGATCCGGGTCGCTGGAGCTGGGGAAGATGATCAGCTCGTCGCAGCCCGCGCCCTCGTAGGCGGCGAGGTACTGCTCGACGGTCTCTTTGTCCTTGGCGGCGCTGGCGGCGATGTAGCCGGCGACTTCCTCGCCGAGCCAGCCGTAGTAATCGGTCAGGTAGGCCTCGGCGTCCTCCTGCGCGCTCTCGCCGAGCGAGAAATAGGCGAGGCCGGCGATGTACGGGCGACCGTCGCGACCCTGCTCCGACCAGGCCGCTTTCACCTTCTCGGCCATTTCGGCGAACTGTTCCGGCGGCACGCCGCCGGCCACCCAGCCCTCGCCGACCCGCGCCGCGCGCTCGAACGAGACCTCGACGCTGCCGCCGAGGATCAGTCGCGGCGGCGCCGCGGTCTGCGGGCCCATCTCCTCGCCGGCCCAGACCTCCTTCATCCGCGCCAGCATCGAGTCGAGCAGCTTGCCGCGGGTCGCGAAGTCGACGCCCGCCAGCGCGTAGTCCTCCTCGCGGCCGCCGACGCCGACGCCGAGGGTCAGCCGTTCGCCGGAGAGGGCGTGGACGCTGAGCGCCTGCTTGGCGAGGATGACGGCATTGGCGCGCAGCGGTGCCAGCAGCACGGAGGTCCAGAGGCCGATCCGCTCGGTCACCGCCGCCGCGGCCGTGAGCGCGGTCAGCGGCTCGTAGTTGTCGTAGGCAAGACGATCGATCGTGCCGAGACTGGAGAAGCCCCGTTCCTCCGCCCGCCTCGCCCACTCCGTCAGCTGCTCTCCGGTGGTGCCGCGGACTGCGTTGGGAAGACCAATGGCGACGTCCATCTGTGGCTCCTTGCTGAAGGTTCGTCTGGTCGCCGAACCCTAGCCAACGGCCCGCGCCGGCTCTCGGATCTCGGCGGCGCAGGCGGCTGCGCTCACGACGGCAGTTCGCCCGAGAGCCGTCGCAGCGCCTCGCGGGCGTGGTCGAACACTCGACGGTCGCCGCTGATCCGGTAGCGGCCGTTCGCCCCCGTCACCACCGCGTAGAGCTCGAAGCCGTAGCGCTCCGGGTCCTCGATGCCGGCGATCCGCGCCTGCCGGACCAGCTCGGCCATCCAGGCGTCGAGATTGGCGGCGATCGCGTCGCGGACCGGCCCCGGCCGGTCGTCGTACTCGGCCGAGGTGGCGCCCCAGAAGCACCCCCCGGAGTAGAGGTCGAGGTGGTCGAGGTAGCGCTCGGCCATCGCCCGCAGTCGCGGCGCGCCGTCGGGGGCGCTCAGCGCCGGCTCGATCACGGCGGCGCGAAAGCGGGCGACGGCAGCTTCGACGGTCGCCAGCTGCAGCTCCTGCTTGGAGCCGAAGTGAGCGAAGAGGCCGCTCTTGCTCATCCGCAGCTCGGCCGCCAGGCGACCGATCGTCAGTCCCTCGAGCCCCTCCACCGAGGCCAGGTCGACGGCGCGTTCGAGGATCGCGGCGCGGGTCTCGGCGCCCTTGCCGACCGCGGGTTGAGAGGCCGCATCGGGACTCGGAGGTTGCGCCACCGCGCTCACCGCACTAGGTTACAAGAAAAGCACGAACGTTCGTGCGACAACCTGATAAACCGAAGCAGGCAGGAGGCGAAGATGGGCGACTACAGCGTCAAGCGAATCGACGAGATGGAGGCGGTCTTCCGAGGCGGCTACAAGCGCGCCCGGGCAGAGCTGGGAGTCGAGTCGTTCGGTATGCAGGTGATCGACCTGCCGCCCGACTACGAGCACTACCCCGAACACGACCACGCCGACGAAGAACAAGAGGAGGTGTTCGTCGTACTTCGCGGAGGCGGCGAGATCGATATCGCCGGGGAGCGCTTCCCGCTCGACGGCGACCACATCGCCAGGGTCGGAGCGGCGGTCACGCGCAAGGTCTGGCCGGGGCCGGACGGCATCCGCATGGTCGTGGTCGGCGGCATTCCCGGCCGGGCGTACGAGGCGCCTGACCTGAGCAAGCTCGGGGAACCGGACCCGATGGCGAGCTAGTCGCGGGTCTCGGGGGGCGGCGGCTGCCCTCGGCCGGCCGTTTCCTCGAAGCCCGCGCAGGCGAGCACCGGCAGGCGCGGATAGCGTGGGTAGCGCGGGTCGCTGCGCGACCGCTCGCAGAGCGAGAAGACCGAACCGCGGGTGTTCGGGACCAGCCGCTGGTGCAGGCAGTGGTCACAGAGGCCGGGTCCAGCCTGGGCGTCGCTCATGGGTCGATGCTAGGCGCCCGCCGCAAAGCGCCGGAAACTGCGGCCCCGAAAGCGATCGGTCCCGCCTCGCAGGCGGCTAGCTTTGAGCTGTGAACCTGACCGCATCGCTCTTCGACGCCGACGCTGCCGCCTACACCGGCACGGTCGAGGTGCTCGGGGTGATCTTCCGCGCCGAGGACGACGGCTATGCGG
Organism: Solirubrobacterales bacterium; assembly: GCA_036403715.1. Lineage (GTDB taxonomy): Bacteria > Actinomycetota > Thermoleophilia > Solirubrobacterales > 70-9 > VAYN01. Next base: position 33,006 of record DASWQL010000029.1, on the reverse strand, counting down.
TGCTCGAGGTCCAGGAGACCGAGTCCGGCGAGGGTTTTGCCCTGGTCGGGCCGATCGGCCACCTGGGGCCGGGCGACCGGGCGGAAGTCAGCGGCGAGTGGCAGACCCACTCCCGCTACGGCCGCCAGCTGCGCGCCCAGGGAGCGCTGCCGCTCGACCCGGCCGACCGCGAGGGTCAGGTCGCCTACCTCACCAGCCTGCGCCACATCGGGCCGGCGCGGGCCGAACGGCTCGTCGACGAGCACGGCGAGGGAGTCCTGCAGGCGATCGCCGCCGACCCCCAGGCCGTGTTCGGCTCGCTGCGTGGGGTCAGCGCCGATCAGGCCGCGGCGGCGACCGAATCGTGGCACGCGAGCCGCGCCATCCGCGACCTCCACGTGCAGTTGGCTCCGCACGGGCTGGCCCACCTGGCGGCGCCGATCCACAGCCGTTATGGCGAGCGCTCGATGACGATCCTGCACGAGGACCCCTACCGCCTGACCGAGGTCGAGGGCGTCGGCTTCGCCCGCGCCGACCGCATCGCGCTGGCCGCCGACGTGCCGCCGGAATCCAGCCGACGCGCCCAGGCCGCCGCCTTCTTCGCCCTCGCCGAGGCCGAGCAGCAGGGCAACAGCTACCTGCCGCTGGACGAGCTGACGCGCCGCACGGCGAAGCTGATCGGCCTGGCGCCCGACCCCGAGGTGCTGACGCAGGCGCGCGGGGTCCTGGTCGACCAGGGGCGCGTCTACCGCGAGCTCACCCACGCCAGTGAGCTGGCGGTTGCGGGCACGCTGTGCGCCCGCCTCGCCTCCCCTCCCCACCTCGATCACGATCCCGGAGAGAACCCCGACGACGGCCTCACCGAGGAGCAGTGGGCTGCGGTCCGCGGCGCCTTCGCCTCGCGCGTCTCCGTCCTCACCGGCGGTCCCGGCGTCGGCAAGACCGTCTGCACCCGGGCGATCGTCGCCGAGGCCGAAGCCGCGAAGGCGACGATCGCCCTCTGCGCCCCGACCGGCCGCGCGGCGCGGCGGATGGAGGAGGCGACCGGCCACGACGCGCAGACGATCCACCGATTGCTGGAGTGGATGCCGGGCCGCGAACCGACCTTCCGGCCGGGCCACCCGCTGCCGGCCGACCTGGTGATCGTCGACGAGTCCTCGATGCTGAACCTGCGCCTGGCCGAGGTCCTCCTCGCCGGCCTCGCCGAGTCGACCCACGTCGTTCTCGTCGGCGACGCCGACCAGCTGCCGCCGATCGGCGCCGGCAAACCGTTCGAGGACCTGATCGCCTCGGGGGCGGCGCCGGTCGTCCGCCTCACCCAGATCTTCCGCCAGGCGGCGCGCTCGATGATCACCACCGCGGCGCACGAGATCAACCAGGGGCGGCCGCCGCATCTGGAGCCGGCCGAGGACCAGGACCACGACTTCTTCTTCATCGATCGGGCGACCCCGGAGCGGGCGCTGGAGACGGTGGTCGAGGTGGTCGCCGAGCGGGTGCCCAAGCGCTTCGGCCTCGACCCGATTCGCGACGTCCAGGTGCTGGCGCCGATGTACCGAGGCGCGGTCGGGATCGACGCCCTCAACGAGCGCCTTCAGGCGCGGCTGAACCCGGACGGCAAGCGCGCCCTCGGCGACCGCTTCCGGATCGGCGACCGGCTGATCCAGACCCGCAACTCGCACGAGCTCGGGTTGATGAACGGCTCGATCGTCTTCCTGCGGCGCGACGATCCCGACGAGGAGGCGATCGTCGTCGACACCGACGAGGGCGGCTCGCTGGTGATCCCCTACGGGGAGACGACGACGCTGCGGCTGGCCTACGCGATCTCGGTCCACAAGGCCCAGGGATGCGAGGTGCCGGTGGTGGTCGGCGTCTGCCACCGCTCGCACTCGCGGATGCTGACCCGTCCCCTCCTCTACACGGCGATAACCCGGGCCCGCAGCAGCTGCGTGCTGGTCGGCGACCGGGCGGCGCTGGCAGCGGCGGTGAGCCGCGACGACGCCGGCGGCCGACACTCCGGCCTGGCGGGCCGGTTGCGAGGTTGACCGCCAACAGCGAAGGGGGGGCCGAGGAGAGGGCTCGACCGCGTCCCCCCGTGCCCCTCGCGGAGATCGGCGTCACCCTGGCCGGGATCGCGCTGCTGGCCTGCCTCGTGCTCGCCGTCCCCGCCCTCCGCGAAGCCTTCAGCGCCGCGATCCAGGGGGACAGCGCCGAGGTTCGGCACGAGATCGACAGGCTCGGCGCCGTCGGTCCGCTGCTGATCCTCGCCCTGGCACTGATCCACACGGTCGTCTTCTACCCGGCGGAGATCGTCGACGCCGCCGCCGGTTTCGCCTATGGCTTCTTCCCGGCCCTGCTCTTGACGATGACCGGCTGGATGCTTTCCGGCCTGCTCTGCTGGACGGTCGGGCGCTCGGTCGCGCGGCCGCTGCTCGACCGCTGGCTCGGCGAGGAGCGCTTCGAGCGGATCGAGGCGATGATCGAGCGCGGCGGCCCGACCCTGATGCTGGCGATGCGCCTGATCCCGATCCTCCCCTTCAGCATCGTCTCCTACGCCGCCGGCGCCGCCCGCGTCCCGGCCTGGCGCTTCATCTGGACGACCGCCGTCGGCTACCTGCCGATCACCGCGCTCTCCGTCTACTTCGGCACCCGCCTCGAGGGCCTCTCGCTGACCGACCCGCTGGTCTTCGGCAGCGCCGCGGCGCTGCTCGGCCTGCTACTGCTCGGCCACTGGGCGATGCGGCGACAGGCGCGAACCGCTGCCTGAGTGTGCGGCGAATCGACCGTGGCTCAGCGCGTCCGAACGACGCGGAAGGCGAACGCGGCGGGAGTGGCGTCGGTCAGGCCCGCGGCGCTGCGCGCGCTCACCCGGACCGTGTGGCGGCCGAGGGCGAAGCGGTGCACGAGCTTCGCCCCGCAGGTGCGGTACGCCGCTCGGTCGATCTTGCAAAAAAAGGCGACGCCCGCCTGATCGGAAGTGAAGCCGAAGACGGCCCGCGCCGTCCGCGACCGCGTGCGCACGAGCTTCGGCGGGTGCTTCGCGATCCGGGTCGAGGGCGCCGGCGGCGGAACCACCTGTTCAGGATTTGCCACGATGTCTGGCCCGAGGGAGATCAGTGGCGACACCACGCCGCTGGGCCCATCGCCGCCTTCGACCTGTTCCGGCAGGCTTTCGACCGCCGCGAGCGCGTCGACCAGACCAAAGCCAACTACCTCCGGCGGGAAGCTCCCCACCAGCACCGCGGATTCGAGGAGGGTGTCGCGGATCTGCTGCTCCGAAGCGGTTGGATTCCCCTGTCGCAGAAGCGCTGCGACGGCGGCGGCGTGCGGGGCCGCGGCCGAGGTGCCGCAGAAGCGCCAAGTGGACCCTGCTTTGAAGGCAAAGAAGGTCGTGGCGCCGCAATCGGTAGCGGCGACGTCGGGCTTGGCGATGAATTCCGGGGACGCAAGTTCAGCCGCGGGCGCGACTCCGTCGACGGCTGCGAAGTAGTGGGTGACCGGGCCCCTGGAGGAGTAGCGCTCCGGTTCGGAGCTGTCGTCGTAGGGGACGGCCGCTGCCGTGATCGCACCGGCCGCTCCGGCGTGGCCGTAGATCGTCGGCCCCACCACGTCGCCGCCGGCGGATTCCGGGTACTCGGTTTCGGTGACGTGGGAACCACTCAGCAGCGTGAACTTGAGGCGGGGATTGGCACTGCCCGAGAAACGGTTGATGACGAGGTTCACGGTCTGGGCCGTGGATTTTTCGTTTTCCCACTGGACGATCTCCACCGGGCGCTGCGTACCGGTTTTGCCGACGTTTTCTACCACTGAGCCGGTCAGCACTTTGCCAGTGGAGTCGAGGAGGAAGGCGTCGAGGTCGGTTTTGACGCCATTCCATGGTTCGGCCCATTGCAGGTCGACGGTCAGAGTCGCCCCGGCCTTGACTTTCATCCCGAACGTGGGGTCTACGCCCAACCCGGGATCGAAGTCCATGCAGTGCAGGCCGTTGAATCCGGCAAGTGCGGCGACACTGGTCGGACAGGCACCAGAGTCGCGGTATTTCGGCGCTTCCCAGGACGCGATTTCATTCCCCAACGGATCGACGAGGTTTTCGTTGCCGGCCGCGGAGAGGTAGCTGACTCCTTCGGCGGTGACCTTGTTCACGGCGGCGGCGATGGGGCCGTCCTGGAAGAACGGCTCTTCGAACCAGCCGACGTCGTCGACGATCACGTCGGCCCCGGCACCGCCTTCGGAAATGGGCAGCGCCAGCCGTTCGATGTTCTGCGCGAACGATTCTTCGCTCTGGAAAGCAGTCGCGAAGGCTAGGCGGGCGTGCGGCGCCAAGTCGTGGACGATCTGCAGCATCGCGCGGCCCTCGTCCGCTTCCCCGCTCGGGCCCTCGTCGAGGACGTCGACCGTGACCTGCTGTTCGCTGCAGGTCCCCGCCGGGCCAGGGAGGTCGTTGCTGAGTACGTCCTGCTGGGCGTGGGTCGCAACCGGCCCGCTTTCGTCGGCGGCTTCGGTCGCGGTGTCGAAGGAGTCCGAGAGCACGCCGACGGTGATCCCTTTTCCCCGGAGCCCGAACATTTCCCGCGCCTCGTCGACCCGGAGTTGGCCAAGTCCCTCCGAGATCACCGAACCGCCTTCACATGGGCCTTCGCCCGCAGCGGCGGTTGCGGCGCCGTAGGCAATTGGCGCGAGGCTCTCCCAGACCGACTCGACTCCGGGTATCGCGACGACGCTGCGCAGGTCCGCCGGGGCGACCGCGACGGTGGCGGTCTGGTAGCTGCGGCTCGAGCTGATGACCCGCGCCCCGGTGGCCTGCAACGCCCCGAGGCGAGCGATAGCCCCTGACCCGAAGCGAACCGTGGCGTATACGCGGTCGCCTTCCCGCAGGAGGCTCCCCGGACCGCTGCGGGGCAACCCCAGGATCGCAGCCTGACGGGCGGGGGGTTCCGAGCGCACCGCCGGCTTCGCCAACTCGCCCAGCACCGCGGAGAGCCGGCCGTGATGCTTGGGTGCAAGCACGGTGGCACTGGCGGCGGCGGGCAGCAAGCAGCCGACCGCTATCGCGATCGCGATCGACCTTCCCCCCAGAGAGCGTTTTCCCGAGCCTCTAGACATACGTTCAAAAGTATCGGCGCCCGTCATCGGGGACCTGAGCCCGGCACCACGGCCCGCCTAGGAAAGGCTCCAGCTCCGCGGCCGACTTTTTCCCCATCCCGCTGTGGTCAAAGTCGGATGCGGCACGGCCATGGCCAGTGCCTGAAGAATCTTGGTTATTCCGGCGCTTGGTCCGGCGCTCGCCGGTCGCACACCCGAGTTTCGCTGGTCCCTCCTAGAGGTAGGAGCCCCGCCGGAACCAAAGCAGCAGGCCGACGACGGAGACGACGAGGCTGCCGATGCCGAGGCCCCAGAACGCCGCCGGCGAGTCGATGTTCCTCACCAGCCAGGCGAAGTTCTGGCCGAAGAAGCCGACGACGAAGGAAAGCGGCAGGAAGATCGTCGCCACCACGGTCAGCTGCTTGGTGATCTGGTTGAGGCGGTTGGAGACGACCGAGAGGTAGGCGTCGCGAGAGCCGGCAAGGAGGTCCCGGTAGGAGTCGATCTGGTCGGAAATCCGGATCGCGTGGTCGTAGACGTCGCGGAAGTAGTTGCGCGAGTCGGCTTCGAGACCGGGGATTTCGAGGATGTCGTCGATGCTGCGGGCGAGCAGGTCACGCTGGGGGGTGACGACGCGCCGCAGGGACACCAGGTCCCGCCGCAGCGCCGTGATCTCCTCCAGCTGCGCCGGCAGGGGGCGTTCGAAGATTTCGTCGTCGAGGCTTTCCATGCGTTCGTCGATCCGGTCCAGGTAGGGGAAGAAGGTGTCGGTCAGCCCGTCCAGCACGCGGTAGATCACGAACTGCTCCGAACGGGGCGCCTGGGAGGAGAGGCTCTGGCGAGCTTCCGCGAGGACCTCGTAGGGGCGCTGGTGGGCGGTGACGATGTAGCCGCCGCTGAGAAAGGCGTGGACCTCTTCCAGCTCGACCTCGTCGACGGCGCCGCCCCTGCCGTCGGCGACCCCGTAATAGACGAGGAACATGTAGTCGCCGAAATCCTCGAGCTTCGGTCGCTGGCGCCGTTTGAGCAGGTCCTCGAGCACCAGCGGGTGGAAGCCGAAGATTTCGCCGAGGGCCGCCGCGTCGTCGGGACCGGGGTCGGTCAAATCGAGCCAGAAATACTCGTCGCTGCCGAGCAGGTCGGCGATCGCGTCGCGGTCGATCGTCTCCAGGAAGCGCACGCCGCAATGCTAGATCGGGGGGCGGACCCCCCGGCGGCGTCGAAATTTCAGCTCTGAGGGCCGGCGATCCTGCTACGGTCCCACGTGTTAGGGCCGGTTGATACCGGCAAAGTTCGTGTCTAGCGCCCGCGTAGTTGCTTCACCGCATCCTCCGCGTCGCCAGCACACATATGTGGAGGCAATGCATGCCGACTGGAACTGTCAAGTGGTTTAGTGACGACAAGGGCTACGGGTTCATTACGCCCGACGACGGCTCGAAGGACGTCTTCGTACATCACAGCGCGATCCTCGGAGAGGGCTTCAAGTCCCTGACCGAGGGTTCGAAAGTGAGCTACGAGTCCGAAGAAGGCCCCAAGGGCCCGGCCGCCGCGAGCGTTCAGCAGACTTCCTAGTCTCGCTCCGCTTTCAAGCAGCAAAACGGGACCCGCTACGGTGGGTCCCGTTTTTTGTGTCTGGACCGGTCGGCGAGCTTCGCCCCGTCAGTGCCCGGTCCTCGGGCCCACTCCGCCCGTCCCCTACTCTCCCGAATCCGAATGGCTACTCGAGAAGACCTGCGCAACATCGCGATCATCGCCCACGTCGACCGTGGGAAGACGACGCTGGTCGACGCCATGCTCTGGCAGACCGGCACCTTCCGCAAAGGCCAGGACGTCGCCGAGCGGGTGATGGACTCGATGGACCTCGAGCGCGAGAAGGGGATCACGATCCTCGCCAAGAACACCGCGGTCAGGCGCGACGACGTCAAGTTCAACATCGTCGACACGCCCGGGCACGCCGACTTCGGCGGTGAGGTGGAGCGGGCGCTGACGATGGTCGACGGCGCCCTGCTGCTGGTCGACGCTTCCGAGGGGCCGCTGCCGCAGACCCGCTTCGTCCTCCGCAAGGCACTGGAGCGCAAGCTGCCGATCATCCTCGTCGTCAACAAGGTCGACCGCCCGGACGCCCGCATCGCCGAGGTCGTCGACGAGGTCTACGAGCTCTTCATCGACCTCGACGCCGATTCCGAGCAGATCGACTTCCCGATCGTCTACACCAACGCCAAAGCCGGCTGGGCCGCGCTCGAGGAGGGTGTCGAGGGAACCGACCTCGACCCGCTGCTCGACCTGATGCTGGAGCGGATCCCAGCGCCCGAGTACGACCACGACCTGCCGCTGCAGGCCCACGTCACCAACCTCGACGCTTCCCCCTACGTCGGCCGCCTCGCCGTCTGCCGCGTCCGCCAGGGGACGATCCGCAACGGCCAGCAGATCGCCTGGTGCCGGGCCGACGGCAGCGTCCGGCGGGCCGCCGTCTCCGAGCTGTACGTCACCGAAGGGCTGGAGCGCGTCGCCGCGGCGGAGGCCGGACCGGGCGAAATCATCGCCGTCGCCGGGCTCGAAGAGGTGACGATCGGCGAGACGCTGGCCGACCCGGACGACCCGCAGCCGCTGCCGGTGATCACCGTCGACGAGCCCTCCCTGTCGGTCGTGGTCGGGATCAACACCTCGCCGCTGGCCGGGAAAGAGGGCAGCAAACTGACCGCCCGCCAGATCCGCGCCCGACTCGACGCCGAGCTGGTCGGCAACGTCTCCGTCCGCGTCCTCGACACCGAGCGCCCCGACGCCTGGGAGGTGCAGGGCCGCGGCGAGCTGCAGCTCGTCGTGCTGCTGGAGATGATGCGGCGAGAGGGCTTCGAGCTGACCGCGGGACAGCCCCGCGTCGTCACCCGCGAGATCGAAGGTGAGATCCATGAGCCGGTCGAGCGGCTGGCGATCGACGTCCCCGAGGAGCACGTCGGCGCCGTCACCCAGATGCTCGCCGCCCGCAAGGGACGGCTGGAGCAGATGGTCAACCACTCGACCGGGTGGGTGCGGATGGAGTACCTGGTCCCGGCCCGCGGCCTGATCGGCTTCCGCACCGAATTCCTCACCGAGACGCGGGGCACCGGGATCCTCCACCACGTCTTCGATCGCTGGGAGCCCTGGGCGGGGGAGCTGCGCACGCGGCAGACCGGCTCCCTGGTCGCCGACCGCCGCGGCAACACCGCCGGCTACTCGCTGATGAGCCTGCAGGACCGCGGCACGCTCTTCGTCGGCAGCGGCGAGGAGGTCTACGAAGGGATGATCATCGGCGAGAACGCCCGCTCCGACGACCTCGACGTCAACCCGACCAAGGCCAAACAGCAGACCAACATGCGCGCCGCCAGCGCCGACGTCCTCGTCCGCCTGGCGCCGGCCACGCGCCTCACGCTCGAAGCCTCGCTGGAGTTCCTGCGCGAGGACGAGTGCGTCGAAATCACCCCCGAGTCGGTCCGCCTGCGCAAGGTCGAGCTCGACAAAGTCCGCCGCGCCAAGTCCGCCAAGCGCGGCGACGCCGCACCGCGGCTGGCCTAGGCCGCAGCTGCCTCGGCCGCCCGCTCCGCCGCCGCAGCGGGCTGCTTGGTCGGAATCCCCCGGGTGAGGAAGAGGCCGACCAGGGCGAGCAGTGCCAGCACCGACAGCGCCGAGCGCAGTCCGTCGAGCCGCGCGGTTTCGTTCTCTTCGACTATCGCGTCGGTGGCCCTCGGGCCGACGTGGGCCTGGGCGAGGGCCTGCTTCAGTTCTTCGTCGGAGAGGAACGGGACCCCGCCGGATAGCTGGGTCGTGGCCTGGGACTTGACCGGAGCCGGCACGGCCGGGTTTTCCTCGACCCCGGTCAGGAACGAGCTGCTCAGCGCGGCGATGACGATCGCGCCCGTCAGCGCCGTGCCGAGAGAGATGCCGAGATTCGTGATCGTGTTCTGCAGCCCGCCGACCTCGCCGCTCTGCTCGTCCGGCACCGAGGAGACGGTGATGCTCCCGAGCTGCGACGCCAGCGAGCCGATCCCCAGGCCCGCCAGCAGCATCGGCCAGGTCACTATCTCCGGTCCCGCACCCGCGTCGAGCGCGGCGACCATCACCACGAGGCCGGCGAACATCGCCAAGAAGCCGACCCGGACGACCCGGCGCGGGGAGGCATCGGGGAAGAGCTTCGGGATGCCGGCGGCGGAGAGGATCAGCGTGATCGAGAGCGGCAGCAGCCGCACCCCGGTTTCGATCGCCGAGAGCCCGAGGGCGATCGAGAGGAAGAGCGGCACGGCGAAGAAAAGCCCGCCCTGGAGGAAGTACTGGAAGAAGAACGAGGTCAGGCCGGCGCGCAGGTCCGGGATCCTCAGGATCGTCGGGTCGATGAGAGGCTCGGCGCCCCGCGCGACCAGGTGGTTCTCCCATTCGACGAAGAGCCAGACGACGAGACCGCCGCCGAGGATCAGCCAGATCGTCGGCGAGAGGCCGAGCCATTCGGGGGCGTCCGGCTTCGGCTGCACGAAACCCCAGGTTCCCGCGCGCAGGATCCCGAACACGATCAGGCCGAGGCCGAGAGCCGAGAGCGCGGTCCCGACCAGGTCGAGCCGCACCTGCTTCTCGGTCACCCCGGCGGCGATGCCGCGAGCGAGGACGAGGATCGCGATCACGATCAGGACCTCCCCGGCGAAGACGTAGCGCCAGGAGAGATACGTCGTGAAGAGGCCGCCGACGATCGGGCCGACGGCGACCGCGATCGCCGCGGCCGCGGCGACCAGCCCGTACGCCCGCGGCCTTTCCTCGCGCCCGAAGTTGGAGGCGACGAGAGCAACGATCGAGGGCAGGATCAGGGCGGCTCCGATGCCCTCCAGGCACGACCACCCGACCAGCAGCACCCCCAGGCTCGGGGAGAGGGCGGTGGTCAGCGACCCGCAGCCGTAGATCACGCAACCGATCGCGAAGGCCCGCTTGCGGCCGATGATCTGCCCGATCTTGCCGCCGGTGATCATCAGCGACGCCATCACCAGCGTGTAGAGCGTGATCGCGGTCTGGATCCCGGTCACCGTGGTGTCCACGTCCTTGGCCACAGTGGCGATCGAGACGTTCATCACCGAGCTGTCGAGCATCATCAGGAACTGCCCCGTGCAGAGCGTCAGCAGGACGAGTCGAGCGGCGGCCATCGCTAGGCCTCCTCGGCGGCGGACCGAGGCGTCTGCGAGCGCGCCGCCCTACCCACAGCGGCGCTTTCGGAGACGTCCATGGCTTAGACCGTACCTCCCCGTCGCTGGGCGAGCAGGTGGACGAGGCGACGCATCACCTCGTCGGGTTCCCGTTCGAGCCGCTTGCCGGTGACACGGATCATCTCGATCCCGGCGAGCTTCAGGTCCTCCTGACGGAGGCGATCTTCCTCGAACGCCTCGCGGGTACCGTGCGTCTCGAAGACCTCGAGTTCGACCGCGAACCGGTACTCGGGCCAGTAGACGTCGAGCTCGTAGCCGAGCTCGTTGAAGCCCGTTGCCGGCCGCGGCAGGCCGACCTCCCGAACGAGCCCCAGAAAGTGACGCTCCAGTCCTGAGCGGGTGAACAGCGGCGGGCGATACAGCGAGACCGCTTGCCCCAGACGACCGTTGCCATGATGACCGCGGGTCCGGGCGAGGAGATCGTCGACGGCCGGCAGGTCGAAGAGCTTCAATTCTTCGCTGCGCTCGAGCAGGCGCCGCAGGGGTTCAGGGCGCAGCCTCGCCGCCATGTCGAGAAGCGTTCTCGGCACCGCGGTGACCGGGGTGCCGTCGACGAGGGCCCGGTCAGCCGGCTCGAGCCGGCGCGCCCGGTGGATGACGACCGGAAGCCGCCCGCGGCGCGGAACCGGCCCGGTCGCCTCGGGGGGAAGTGGCGGCCGAGAGGAGAGCCCCCAGAGCCAGGCGGCCGAGGCATGGCTCGCCACCGCGCCCGGCCCGCAGGCCAGAACCGCGGCCAGGCAGCGTCCATGCAGCGAGAGCGAGGTGTGGCCGACGGCGTAGACGCCGGTGTGCAGGCGATGCAGGCGACCATCGGCAAGGGCGCGGGCAACGGCACTATTCGAATAGCCCAGAGGTCCGAGCAGCTGGCGGATCGAGACGACGCCGTGCTGGCGACTCGCCATCCCCCCAAGAGCGGCGTGAGCTCCCCCGGCCTCCGGGTGTGGTCGCCATTTCTCCCGCATAGCGGTTGAAATGGCGACCACCCCGGGAGTTCTCCCCCCGGGGGAACGGGCCCACGGCCGCCTTCGCGGCCGGGCGGCCGGCCTCGGCCACGAAAAAAGCCGTCGGCCGGAGGGCCGACGGCTTTCGCCAAACGTTTCGTGCCGCGGCGCCTGCCGCTAAACCGCTAAACCGTCGCGGCGGCCTGCTCGGACTGGCTGTCGCGGGCGGCGTCGGCCTTCTTGGCCTCGGCCTCCGGCGTGCGCTCGTCGATGTTGCGCGGCAGCAGCACCTCTTTGGCGATCACCAGGCGCTGGATCTGGCTGGTCCCCTCGTAGAGCTGCATGATCTTCGCGTCGCGCATCAGTTTCTCGACCGGGTACTCCTTGATGAAGCCGTAGCCGCCGTAGACCTGGACCGCGTCGACGGTGATCTCCATCGCCGAGTCGGCAGCGAAGCGCTTGGCCATCGAGGAGACGCGGGTGTTGCGCTGGCCCTGGTCGAGCAGGACCGCGGAGTTCCAGACCAGCAGACGACCGGCCTCGACCTTGGTCGCCATGTCGGCGATCATGAACTGGATCGCCTGGTGCATCGCGATCGGGACCCCGAACTGGACCCTTTCCTTCGAGTACTCGGCCGCGTACTCGAACGCCGCGCGGCCGATGCCGACCGCCATCGCCGAGACGCCGGGACGGGTCCGGTCGAGCGTCATCATCGCCAGTTTGAAGCCCTTGTTCTCCTCGCCGAGCAGGTTCTCGGCCGGGATCTCGACTTCGTCGAAGGAGATGGTCGCGGTGTTGGAGGCCCGCTGGCCCATCTTGTCCTCCTTCTTGTCGACGCTGACCCCGGGGAGGTCGGCGTCGACGACGAAGGCGCTGATCCCACGGTGCCCCGCCTCCGGGTCGGTCTTGGCGTAGACCGTGAACCAGTCGGCGTAGGTGCCGTTGGTGATGAAGCACTTGGAGCCGTTGATGACGTACTTGTCGCCCTTCTTGACGGCGCGCGTCTTCATCCCGCTGACGTCGGAGCCGGCGTCGGGCTCGGTCAGGCAGAAGGAGGCGAGCTTCGGCGCCTCGCTGAGCATGCTGAGGTACTTCTTCTTGGTCTCCTCGGAGCCGCCGAGGGTGACCGGAGCGGAGGCGAGGCCGTTGGCCATCAGCGAGGTACCGATGCCGGAGCAGCCCCAGCCCATCTCCTCCTCGATCAGGCAGCCGGAGAGATAGTCGAGACCGGGCCCGCCGTAGGCCTCGGGGATGTGGGTGTTCATCAACCCGACCTCCCAGGCCTTGTCGATGATGTCCTGGGGCCAGGTGCCGTCCTTGTCGTACTCCCAGGCGACCCTGCGCATCTCTTTCTCGGCGAAGCTGTGAGCGAGCTCGCGCAGATCCTTCTGTTCGTCGGTCAGGGTGAAGTCAACCACCGGTCGGTGCTCCTTTTCGTCGGTGCTTCAAGTCTCGTCTGGAGGGCCGCCGCCAGAGCGGTCGTTCCACCGATTGACTGGTCAGTCAACCGCGCACAGCGTAGCGAATGACCGCCGGGCCATGGGCCGTTTACCCTTTCTCCATGCCCTTGGCGAGCGTCGCGATCGGGATCGACAGCGGCACTGTGCTGGTCCTGATCGCCCTCGTCGCCGTCCCCTTCGCGGCGATCGCCTTCTCGCACGCGGGAGAGGCCTACGGGTCGATCGGCCGCGGAGCCCTGGCGATCGACGACGACCTCCCCCTCCCCCGCCACCTGCGCGGCCCCGACCGCCCCGTCGATCCGGCGATCCAGGCGGCGGAGGTCCGCCAGATGCTGGAGGCGAGAGCGGAGCGCCGTAGCCGACGGGGGGAGGCACCGATCGACGTCCGCTCCGAGGCGGCGCGCCTGCTCAGGCAGCCCGCGATGCCCGCAGCTGCGGATGCCGACCTGCGGGCCGAGGTCCAGCAGCTCGTGCTGGCGCGCAACGAACGCCGCATGCGTCGGGGCCTGAAGCCGCTGAACGTCGAGGACGAGACCAACCGCCAGCTGGCCGGTTTCGTAGGATCGCGCTGATGGCCGTACCCGAGGACAACCTCTACCAGGTCGAGGAGCTGCTGGTTCAACCCGGCACCTACTTCAACCCGCAGACCGAGGTACTGATCGTCGTCGACGATTCCGTCTCGCTCGATCAGGAGGTCTTCAACATGGAGCGCTACGAGGGCGCCGACTGGGTGCGGATATCGGACGAGGCGCCGATCGACGAAGACGGCCGCGATCGCATCCTCGAGGCCTTCCAGGTCCATTACCACGGTGGTGCCACCGGCTCGCTCTCCGAAACCGCGCTCGAACAGGGCGACCCGGAGATCGACGAGGGCGAGGACGGGCAGGAGCCCGGCCGCGAGGATTGATGGTCGCCGAGGGGGACGCGGCGCCGGAGTTCACGCTTCCGGACCAGAACGGCGACGAGGTGACGCTGTCGGACCTGCGCGGCAAGACGGTCGTCCTCTACTTCTATCCCCGCGCCGACACCCCCGGCTGCACGACCCAGGCCTGCGGCGTCCGCGACCGCGGCGCCGACTACGCGGAGGCCGGAGCCAGGGTGATCGGGGTCTCGCCCGACGAGGTGCCGGCGCTGGAGAAGTTCGCCGGCAAGTACGACCTCGACTTCACCCTGCTGGCCGACGCCGACCACGCGGTCGCCGAGGCCTACGGCGCCTGGGGCGAGAAGTCGATGTACGGCAAGAAGTACATGGGGGTCCAGCGCTCCACCTTCCTGATCGATCCCGAGGGCAAGGTCGCCAGGGTCTTTCCCAAGGTCTCGCCGAAACAGCACGACGGTCTCGTCTTGAAGGCGCTGGCCGAGCTCTGAGCGTCCCTAACATGCGTGGCTCCGACCACGAAGCAGGACGCAGATGGGCCCGCGCAAGCGCTCGAAGACGAGACTGGGCGCCGCCCTCTTGCTGGGACTGGCGCTTCTCTTCCTGACCATCCCTGGCGGCGCCGGCGCCGCCAGGCAGAGGCCGCTGTACTGGGGCGCCTGGATCGGCAGTCAACTGACCGGGACCGAAGCGCAGTGGGACATCTCCGCGGTCAGGCGCTTCCAGGAATCGATCGGCAAGGGGCTCTCGTTGGTCGAGATCTCATCCTTCTTCTCGGATTGCCGCACCTCTCCCTGTCAGCCTTTCCGCTTCCCGGCACAGCAAATGCAGAGGATTCGCGACTACGGCGCGATCCCGGTCCTCAGTTGGGCGTCGGCCTCCGGCGGCGGGCCACGCCAACCCGACTTCCAGCTCTCGGATCTGATCTCCGGCCGCTACGACCGCTACATCCGTGAATTCGCCGAAGAAGCCCGCGCCTGGAACCACCCCTTCTTCCTGCGCTTCGACTGGGAGATGAACGGGCGCTGGTTCCCCTGGGGGGCGCGGGTCAACGGCAACCAGCCCGGCGAATACGTCGCCGCCTGGCGGCATGTCCATGACCTCGTCGCCTCAGTCGGAGCCACCAATGCAACCTGGGTCTGGTGTCCCTACGCCTACGAGGAAGAAGGAGTCTGGGCCTACTACCCAGGCAACCGCTACGTCGACTGGACCTGCTTGGACGCCTACAACTGGGGCCCCGGCGCACCCGAGCCCGCGCCCTGGACCAGCTTCCGCAAGCTCTTCGGCCCGGCCTACGAATACATCGTCCAGCGGGTCGCGCGGAACAAGCCGATGCTGATCGCGGAGCTGGCGTCGAGCGGAAGAGGTCGGCCGAGGCAAGGTGGATCCGCAACATGCTCGCGGCGCTGCGGACCAAGTACGGCCGGGTCCGCGGCCTGATCTGGTTCGACAAAATCGACCGCGGGGTGGATTGGCCGTTGGAGACATCGGCCGTGGCGAGACGGGCGTTCGGGAGGGGAATCCGGGCCGGCTTCAGGCCGAACCTCTACGGAGACATCGAACACAGCCCGATCCGCCCGCCCGAACCGCGGAAGCGTCCCTGAAGCCTTCGGCAGACCATCCCCCACCGGAGCTTTTGGTCCTCCCAGGTGTTTAGCGGTAGAGAGAGGAGAGATGCCGACCCCCCGTATGAGCCCCCGCAGAATCGTCGTCACCGGGCTCATCTGCCTGATTGCCTGGTGCGCGTCGGCGACGAGCGCCGTCGGCTCCTCGAAAGGCCCGGCACCGCTCTACTGGGGCGCCGAAATCGGAGCTCAGATAACCGGCGAAAAGGCTCCTTGGGACATGCGGGCCGTGCGTCGCTTCGCCAAGGTCGCCGGCAAGGGCCTCTCGCTCGTCTCCTTCACCGCTCCCTTTGCCGAATGCAGCGGCTCGAGCTGCGTCTTCGGCAAATTCCCGACGACGCCGCTGGAAAACGTTCGTCGCTACGGGGCGATTCCGGTCTTCGGCTGGAACTCCGGTTCCAACGCCCCCGGCGTCCGCCAGCCTGAATTCGGGCTCGCCGACCTGATCGGAGGGCGATACGACGCCTACATCCGCGAATTCGCGATCGAAGCAAGGGAATGGGGGCACCCATTCTTCCTCCGCTTCGACTGGGAGATGAACGGCTTCTGGTTCCCCTGGGCAGAGGGGGTCAACGGCAACAAGCCCGGAGAGTTCGTCCTCGCCTGGCGCCACGTTCACGACATCTTCAGCTCAGTCGGCGCCACCAACGCGACCTGGGTCTGGTCCCCCAACATCGACCTGCAGGGCGCCCTGACCCCCCTGCGATCGCTCTACCCCGGCGACCGCTACGTCGACTGGACCGGCATCGACGGGTTCAACTGGGGCAAGAGGCGCGGCTCCCCGGGCTGGCGCACCTTCGACCAGGTCTTCCAAGGCACCTACAGGCGGATCGTCCGTGGCATCGCTCCCGGCAAGCCGCTGATGATCTCGGAGGTGGCGTCGACCGCGAGAGGCGGCAACAAGGCGGCCTGGATCAAGGACATGCTGGCCAAGATCCCGCGCCGCTACCCGAAGGTGCGAGGAGTCGTCTGGTACGACCTCAACGATCGCGGCAGCGGCTGGCCGATCGAGACCTCCCCCCGCGCGAGCAGTGCCTTTCGCAACGGAATCGGCGCCGCCGTCTACCGGCCCAACCTCTACGGCGACGTCGCGACGAGCCCGATTCGCCCCCCGTCGCGATGAAAGCCGGCCCTAAGCGCCGGCGACTACGGCGGCGATGAAGGCCGTGTAGAGGCAGAACCAGCCGATCACGGCGGGCAGCCGGAAGCGGCGGGACAGGTGGAGGCTCTCGTAGGCGAGCAGCCCGCCGATCGCGAAGAGGACGAGGAAGAAGACCAGGAACGGCGCGCCGACGATCGCCCCGATCGCGACGTCTTCGGAGCCCTCGGCGGCACCGAGCAGAGCGACGACCGCGAAGCTGAAGAGAAGGAGGAGCGCGTTCATGCGAAGTAGAAGGCGAGGCCGAAGACCACGTAGACGGCGAGCAGCTGCACGCCCTCGAACCAGGTCGACTCGCCGTCCTGCGTGACGTATTGGGCGATCAGGATCGCCAACAGGATCCCCCCCAGCTCAAAGCCGTTGAAGACCAGCGCCAGCGGATTGGGGCCGATGAAGAAGGAGGCGAGGACCAGCACCGGGGCGACGAAGAGGGCGACCTGGGCGCTGGAGCCGATCGCGATGTTGACCGACAGGTCCATCTTGTTTTTCAGCGCCGCCAGGACCGCGACCCAGTGCTCGGCGGCGTTGCCGACGATGGCGACGACGATCACGCCGATGAAGAACTCCGAGAGCCCGATCGACTTCGAGGTCTCGCTGATCGAGCTGACGAGGACCTCGGACATGACCCCGACCAGGGCGCCCGCGATCGCCAGAGCGATCACCGAGGCCCGCGTCGACCAGCCCCAGCTGTCCTCGTCCTCGTACTCCGGGTTGAAGATGTCGCGGTGGGTCTTCAGCGAGAAGAAGAGGCCGACCACATAGGTGACGATGAGGACGATCGCGACGGCGAGCGAGAGCTGCTCGACGGTGCCGCCGTAGTCGATCGCCGCGGCACCCGGTTCCGGCAGTCCCTTGCCCTCGACCAGCTCGAAGATCGCCGGCATCAGCAGCGCCGCGGCGGCGAGCATCAGCATCGAGGTCTGGATGCTGGCGCTGGTGCGGCTGAAGTGCTGTTTGTCGCGGCCGATCCCGCCGAACAGCATCGCCGCTCCCATGACCAGCAGGATGTTGCCGAGAATCGAGCCGACGATCGAAGCCTTGACCACCTCCTGCAGGCCTTGGCCGAGCGCGAAGAGGGCGATGATCAGCTCCGGCGCGTTGCCGAAGGTGACGTTGAGCAGGCCGCCGATCCCCGGGCCCGAGCGGGCCGCCAGCTCCTCGGTCGCCCGGCCCATCAGGGCCGCCGTGGGGATGATCCCGAGGGCCGATGCGACGAAGACGATCGTCGGCGCCGCGCCGGCCAGATCGAGCCCGACCGCGACCAGGATCAACGGCGTCAGCAGATAGGGCCATCCCAACGGGGTGCGGAAAAAGGCCGCATCGAACCGTGGCTGGTTGGACTGGCGCTGGTCCACGAATGCCCAAGCGTATGGGTAAGAACGACGAAGGGCGCCGCCGGAGGCGACGCCCTTCGCGATAAGGCCCTGCTACCTGGCTACTTCAGCAGGCTCGCGCACTTCTGCAGGTCGGTCGGCGTTTCGGCGCCCTGCAGGCATTCGAGGTAGGCCTGCTGAGCGGCGGATGCGCCGCCCGAGGACGACCCCCCTGCCGAGGACCCGCCGCCTGAGGACGACGATTTGCCACCGGTCACGCCTTCGAGCAGGCCGCCCAGTCCGGCGCCGCCGCCGCTGCCCGCTTCGAGCAGTTCCAGCGGGTTGACACCGAGCTGCCGGAAGAGGCCTTCGAGCGGCTTCGCCCCGGACGGAGCCGTGATGTCCTGTTCTTCGTTGACCGAGCCAAGGCTGAGGTCGAATTCGACTTCGACCTTTTCGCTGCTCGTCCCCTTCGGTTCGATCGTCAGTTCGGCGGCGATGCGGCGGATGATGTGGTCGTCCCCCACATAGACGTCGACGTGCGCCTTTTTCACCGCGCTCGTCAGTTCGCCCTTCGCCTTCTCGAGTTCGCCGAGCGGCAGCGGGCCCGCCGCTTCAAGCTGGGCACTGCAGGCCGGCGATTCGGTCAGCTTGATGATCGCGTCGACCGCCCCTTCGGTATTGAGGTCGCCGCTGACCTTGGTGGTCGAGGTGCCGTCGACGTCGGCGTTGCCTTCGCCGGCCAGGTTGTCGACGAAGTCGCCGATCTTGATCCCGGCGGCCGCTTTCTGGCAGGCGGTGACGTCGCCGCTTTCCTGCGAGCCTCGCTGCTGGGCCTGTTCGAAGGCCGACTTGACGAAGCCGAAGGTCGTCGGGTCGACTTCGTACTCGGTCCCTTCGTAATCGACGAAGGCGCGGTCGGAGAGCAGGGTCAGGCCGCCGTCGAAGTTCACCGCTTCGCCGCCGATGTTGCCGCTCGCCTTCGCGGTCAGGTCGAGTTCGGGCGGGTTTTCCTTGCCCTGGCTCTGAAACGGCCCGGAGAGGCTGACGGCGAGGTCGCCCCCTTCTTCGCCTTCGGCCTTGATGCCGAGCGAGAGGTCCAGCGTGCCGCTTTTCACCCCTTCGAGGGTGGCGTTTTCGATCGTCTTCTGTGGGTCTTCGCTGCTGCCGCTGTCACTACTACTGCCGCCACAAGCAGCGAAGGCGGTCGCGAGCGCGGCCAGCGCCGCGAGCAGCACGAAGATACGGAAACGGCTCAAGAGATGTAGCTCCTCGTGGTCGGAGACAGGAACGAGCCCAGATCGTAGATCAGTCCGGCGGCTGCTGCCCCCAGCGCCGCATTCCCGCTTCGATTTCGGCATTGACCAACTCGATTACTTTGACCCGCGCGTAGCGCTTCGACTCTGCCGGTACCACGTGCCAGCGGGCGTGGGGATGGTCGGTGCGGGCCAGCATCTCCTCGACCGCCTCTTCGTATTCGGGCCGCCGCTCCCGGTTCTTCCAGTCCTCCTCGGTCAGCTTCCACGATTTGAGCGGATCGGCGGCGCGCCTTTCGAACCGCCTCAGCTGCTCCTCGGCCGAGATGTGGAGCCAGAACTTGACCAGGATCATCCCCTCGTCGGCGAGCATCTGCTCGAAGGCGTCGATCTCGCCGTAGCCGCGCTGCCACTGCTCAGGGCCGGCGATTTCCTCCACCCGTTCGACCAGCACCCGGCCGTACCAGGAGCGGTCGTAGACGGTCATCTCGCCCCAGCCGGGCAGCGGCGGCCAGAAGCGCCAGAGGAAGTGATGCCGGCTCTCGTCCGGGGTCGGGGCGGCGAACTGGGCGACGCGGACGTGGCGGGGGTCCAGCGGCGCGACCAGCCGCTTGATCGTGCCCCCCTTGCCGGAGGCGTCCCAGCCCTCGAAGACGACGCACAGCGGCGGCCCCAGCTGCTTCGGGCCGATCAGCCCGGCCAGCGTCAGGCGCAGCAGCGCCAGCCGCTTCCAGCCCGCCTTGAGCCCGCGGTCCTCCTCGTCGCGGTCGAGCCTCAGGGAAAGGTCGACTTCGTCGAGGCGTCCCACCCGGCGATCGTAGCCTCAGCCCGCGTCGCCTCCGCGCGTTTCTTCGATCGGCGGCGGCCGTTCGTTGGTCGTCAGGTTGGCGGCCAGGGGGAAGAGAAAGGCGCCGAGGAAGATCAGGATCACGCCTGAGGCGATCAGCCAGCGGGTGCGGGTGAGGTGCCCGAGGATCCCGATCGCGAAGCCCGACAGCATCAGCGCGACGTAGGGGGTCGGGCTGCGCGGCAGCAGCGCTGCGAGCGGCGGAGCGAGGTCGAGCACGGGGCGGGATTATCATCGCCCGCATGGCCGACGGCTCCGTGGCAGAGGTGAAGGACTCCCTGGCGAGGGTCGGTTACCTCGCCGACGAGCCCGCGGCGCTGGTCTCCTTCCTCGCCCAGCGGCTCGGCAAGCCGGTGCTGGTCGAGGGCCCCGCCGGAGTCGGCAAGACCGAGCTGGCGAAGGCGCTCTCGCGGGCCAGCGGGCGCGAGCTGGTGCGGCTGCAGTGCTACGAGGGGCTCGACGAGGCGAAGGCGATGTACGAGTGGAACTACCGCAAGCAGCTGCTGCGGATCCAGGCCGGCGGTGAGGCCGGCTGGGAGGACGTCCAGGAGGACATCTTCAGCTCCGACTTCCTCCTCACCCGGCCGCTGATGCAGGCGATCTCCAGCCCCGAGCCGGTGGTCCTGCTGATCGACGAGATCGACAAGACCGACCAGGAGTTCGAGGCGATGCTGCTCGAGCTGCTCTCCGACTTCCAGATCACGATCCCCGAGCTGGGCCAGATCTCTGCGACGACGATGCCGATCGTCGTCCTCACCTCGAACGACTCGCGCGAGCTGACCGAGGCGCTGAAGCGCCGCTGCCTCTACCTCTGGCTCGACTACCCCGGAGTGGAGCGGGAGATGGAAATCGTCCGCCTGCACGCCCCGGAGCTGCCCGAGACCCTGGCCCGCAGGCTGGTCGAGGTGATCGCGATGGTGCGGGCACTCGACCTGAAGAAGCCGCCCTCGATCGCCGAGTCGATCGACTGGGCGCGGACCCTGCTGCTGATGGGGGCAGACGACATCGACCGCGAGACGTTCAACCAGTCGATGTCGATCATCGTCAAGCACCGCACCGACATCGACCTGGTCGCCGAGCGGGTCGGCATGAAATTGGCCGAGGCTCCGACCAAGGCGGGGTGAGCCCCGCGGCCGCCTCGCCCTACGGGCCCCAGGCCGATCCCGGCCCGCCCGGGCTGGCGGCGAAGCTGCTGGGCTTCTGCGAGGAGCTGCGCGGCGAGGGAGTCGCGGTCGGGACCTCGGAGATCCTCGACGCCTTCGCGGCGCTGGAGCAGGTCGAGTGGACCTCCCAGGACGACTTCCGCGAGGCGCTGGCGGCGACGGTCGCCAAGTCGCAGGACGACCGCCGCGTCTTCGAGCTGCTCTTCGACCGTTACTTCTTCCGTGCCGCCGAGGCCGAGGCCGTGCAGCGCGGCGTCAGCGAGGGCGCCGACGGCGAGGGCGTCGCCGGGGAAGGCGGCGAGGCGGGCGAGGGCGCCGCCGAGCGAATCGACATCGACGAGCTGCGGGAGCAGATCCGCGAGGCGATGGCCGCCGGCGACGACGACCGGCTGCGCGACCTGGCGCGGCTGGCGATCGCCGCCTTCGGCCGCGGCGAGGGCTCCGGCGTGGTCGGGGTCGACGTGCAGCGGATCCGCCGCACCCTGGGGCTGACCGCCGGGACGCAGCCGCCGACCGAGGACGGCGCCGAGCGGCCGGCGATCGACCGCGCCCAGCTGACCGGCTTCGAGCGCCACCTGCGCCGCGAGCTCGAGCGCGACCTGATCGAACGCACCGAAACCCTTCCTCCCTCCCGCCCTCTGGCCGAGCTCGACCGAGCGCTGCCGACCAGCCCGACCCAGGACCTGGCCGCGGTCCACCGCGCCGTCTCACAGATGAAGCGGCGCCTGGCGACGCTCGGGCACGAGCAACGCGGCCGCAACAAGGGCCGATCGGTCGACGTGCGGCGGACGATGCGCGCCTCGCTGGAGACCGGCGGCGTGCCGCTGCGCCTGCGCTACAAGCCCAAGCGCCCGCGCCGCCCCGAGATCTACGTCCTCTGCGACGTCTCCACTTCGGTCACCTCGGCCAGCGTCTTCTTCCTCTCCGTCCTCCACGCGCTCCACGACTCGTTCCGCAAACTGCGCAGCTTCGTCTTCATCGAGCGGATCTCCGAGGTGACCGAGGTCTTCGAGCACGAGCGCGACTTCGCCACCATCGCCCAGAAGATCTCAAGCGAGGGCGGCGTCGCCGACGTCTCCGGCTACACCGACTACGGACGCGTCTGGCTCGAGTTCCTGACCGAGATCTCCGACGAACTGGATCCGCGCTCGACCGTGATCGTGCTCGGGGACGCCCGCACCAACGGCCGCCCGCCCCATGCCGAGGTCTTCGCCCAGATCGCCGAGCGGGCCGGCCGCCTCTTCTGGCTCAACCCGGAGCCGAAGCTCTACTGGAACTACGGCGACTCGGTGATGGCTGCCTACGAGCGCTACTGCGACGGCGCCTTCGAGTGCTGGACCACCCGCCACCTCGAGAGCTTCGTCAACGTCGTCGCCGGCGGCGTGCCCGCGGCCGAATGAGCCGGGCGCTGTTCCTCCGCCACGGCGAGTCCGCCGGCAACGCCCACACCGGCGCCGAGCCGCTCGCCGAGGCCGACAGCGACGTGCTCACCGAACGCGGTCGCGAGCAAGCCCGCGCCGCTGCCGTCGCGCTCGCCGCCGAGGGGGCGACGCGACTGCTGACGAGCCCGCTGCGGCGCGCGCGGGAAACGGCCGACGCCGTTGCCGAGGAGCTGGACCTGGCCCCGTCGGTCCTGCCCTACGCCCACGAGCTGCACGGAGGCGAGAGCTTCGAGGACGCGGTCGGCCGGGTGCGTCGACTCAAGACCGAGTTGGAGATCGGCGAGCCGGGGGAGCTGCCGCTGCTGGTCACCCACGGCATCTTCACCCGCCTCTTCCTGCTCGACTCGCTGCTCGGCGACGAGCTGACGGCCGAGCGGGCGGCCCGAGTCTGGAACCTCGGCTCCCACAACTGCGGACTCACGGTCTTCGCCCATGGCGAGACCCGGGACCCGGCGGGCGCCGAAGTCCCTGGCTGGGTCTGCCTCACCTGGATGGCGCGGCCGTGGAGTCCTCCGTAACCAGACGAGGCGGTTCGGCGGCGGACACCTGCCAGGGCTCGTTGACGGCGGCTCCCGGCGGCGGCGGCACGGGGCCGTCGAGCAGCGGGTCGTCGGTCTCGCTCATCCAGGTGTCGAGCCGGGCGCGCAGGTGCGCGAGAACTTCCTGTCTGGCCGGGTCGTCGGCGAGGTTGTTGCCCTCGCCGGGATCGAGGATCAGGTCGTAGAGCTGCTCGCGGGGGACGATCTGTTCGCCCCATCCCGCCTCGACCAGCACGTTCTTGCTGGCGCTGTCGTCGCAGTTGGCCAGCACCGGGTGCGGGTAGTCGTCGAAGCGGCGGATGTACTTCCAGCGCTCGGTCCGGATCGCCCGCTGCGGCTCGTAGGCGGCGTGATAGGTGACCTCGGCGAAGATGCCGTCGTTGAGCCGGTCGACCTCGCCGCGGATCAGCGGCATCAGCGAGGAGCCCTGCAACCAGTCGGGCGGGGCGACGCCGGCGAGCTCGCAGAGGGTCGGGAAGACGTCGAGGTGGCTGACCGGGGCGTCGATCACCTTGCCGCCGGTGAACCCGTCGGGGCCGCGCATGATCATCATCACGCCGATGCCGCGATCGAAAAGGGTTGCCTTCGCCCCCGGGAAGGCAACCCCGTGGTCGGTGGTGCAGAGCACCAGCGTGTTCTCGACCAGGCCGAAGTCGTGCAGCCCGTGCAGCACCGCTCCGATCCCCTGGTCGAGCGACCGTGCGCTGGCCTTGAAGGAGGCCATGTCGCGGCGGCTCGCGGGAACGTCGGGCAGGTTGGCCGGGGGCAGCGAGTAGAGGGTGTCGCGGACCGAGGTCGGGGCGGAGAAGTCCCGGTGCGTCTCGAAGAAGCCGACCGACATGAACCACGGCCGATCGGGAGCCGAGCGCAGCGCCTCGATCGTCAACGGCGCCACGTCTTGGGCGTGGTTGGAGTCGACGTCGACGAGCTCGTCGAAGCCGATCACGCCGGGGTCGACGGAGATGTGCTGCTCGCCGATCAGGATCGAGTGGTAGCCCGCCCGGCGCAGGGTGTGGACCCAGTGCTGCCGGTAGTCGTTCAAGGCCCAGCCACGGTGGGCGAGGCCGAGCATGCCGTTGTTGTGGCAGTAGGTGCCGGTGAGCAGGCTGGCGCGGCTGCCCGAGCAGGTTGGCGCCGCGCAGAAGGCCTCGCGGAACAGCACTCCCTGGTCGGCGAGCAGCTGGATGTTCGGGGTCGGGACCTGGAAGCCGTAGGGCTGGACGTAGCGCCCGGTGTCGTGCGAGTGGATATAGAGAATGTTCGGCTGCGCATCCAAAAGAGAATTTTCTCCCGTGCCGGGTACAGAACGGAGACTAAAGATGCAGCCCAACCGCTCCTACCTCGTCTGCGCCACGCCGCGAAGCGGCAGCACCCTGGTCTGCCATGCCCTCGAGGAAACCGGCGTCGCCGGCCGGCCCGAGGAGTACTTCGAGGCCCTCCGCCACAGCGGCCGCCCGCGCCGCCCCGAGGAGTACTTCATCGGCATCGAGGACCACTCGATCCGCGACCATCTCGGCGAGCGCGGCATCGGCAACGGGACGGCGCCGCGGTCGCCGCTCTGGAGCCGCGCCGCCTACGACCGCTACCTGGAGTGGGCCTTCGAGGCGGGGACGACGCCGAACGGCATGTTCGGGGCCAAGCTGATGTGGGGCTACTTCAACGACTTCGTCAGCCTCCTGCGCAACATCCCCAAGTACCGCGACGTCCCCTTCGCCGAGCTGCTTCCGGACGTATTCCCCGAGCTCACCTTCATCAGGGTCGTGCGCGCCAACAAGCTTCGCCAGGCGGTCTCGCTCTGGAAGGCGGTGCAGACGGCGACCTGGCGCGAGGACCAGGCCCAGGCGAAGGCCGCCTCGGTCGAGGACGAGGGATCGCCGCCCTATCGCAGCTTCCTCGAAGAGCAGCGCCCGCAGCTGCGCTTCCACTACCGGGCGATCGACCACCTGCTCGACCAGATCCTCGCCGAAGAGAAGTCCTGGGACGCCTTCTTCGAGCACACCGCGATCAAACCGATCCTCCTCCTCTACGAGAACTTCGCCGCCGACTACGAGACCAGCACCATGCACCTGCTCGACCGCCTCGACCTCGCGCCGCCCGAGGACTTCGCCTTCGAGCCGCGGATGAAGCGCCAGTCCGACCGCGTCAACGACGACTGGGTCAGGCGCTACAGCGACCTGCGGCTGGGCAGGGACTTCGACCTCGTCCCGGTCAGGGAATAGCTAGCCGGTCATTTCCTTGGTCGAGGTGCTGGCGTGCCAGGCGTCCGGCGAGGCGATCAGCTCCTCGACCACGGGGGGCAGCTCGCCGGAGACGAGATCGGCGAGGGTGACCTCTTCGAGGACGGAGCGAAGGCTGGCCCTGACGGCGACCCAGACCTCGCGCAGATGCTCGGAGTTGCCGCGGTATTCGATCGCCTCCGGCGGCGTCGACTGCACGTCGGCGATCGGTCCCTCGACGGCGCGAACGACGTCGGCGATCGTCACCTCGTCGGCCGGGCGGGCGAGCCAGTAGCCGCCCTTGGCGCCGCGGCGGGCGCGGACGATGCCGTGGTGCTTGAGCTCGAGCAGGATGTGCTCGAGGAACTGCAGCGGGATGTCCTGCGCCTCGGCGAGGCGCTCACCCTTGATCGGGCCCTCCTCGGCGGCGGCGAGCTCGGCGGCAGCCCGCACCGCGTAGTCGGCCTTGGCGGAAACGCGCATACGTCTAGTAAATCAGTCGGCAGGCAGCGTCCGCGCCGGCATCGCCGCTTGGTCTGCCTCTTGCCGGCGCTGGTGCTCGCGGCGCTTGTTGAGCCAGTGCGGCGCGTAGAGCATCAGGCCCAGCCCGATCGCCGCCACGCCCGCCGCAAACGGCCAGACCAGGGGGTCGCCCTTCTGGATCGTGACGATGCCGGAGCCGATCAGGACGACGCCCAGGGCGGTGCGGATGAAGCCCTGCGGCGCCCGGTCGGAGAGCGCCGCGCCGATCACCACGCCCGGGACCGACCCCAGCAGGATGTTGCCGGCGAGGACGAAATCGACGTTGCCGCCGACCCAGTGGGCGATCCCCGCTGCCCAGAGCAGGATCGCGGCGTGGAAGACGTCGGTGCCGACGACTTTCTTCGGCGCGAGGCGGTAGACGGCGATCAGCAGGATCGCGATCACGGTGCCCGATCCGGCCGAGGTGATGCCGATCACGAAACCGGTGGTGGCGCCGATCACGATCGCCGCGACTTTGTGCCGCCGCTCGACCTCGAAGCGGTCGCGCTCGTCGATCAGCGTGCGCAGGATCAGCGCCCGGGCCAGGGTGATGATCCCGACCATCAGCAGGGTGCCGCCGAGCACCGCGTAGACGAGCGAGTCGAGGCGCTCTTCGCCGATCCGGTCCTGCAGGATCGATACCAGGGCGACGCCGGTGACCGCGGCCGGGACGCTGCCGAGAGCCAGCCATTTGACCAGCTCCATGTTCACCGTCTTCATCTTGAAATGGCGCCAGCCCCCGACCGTCTTGGTGACGGCCGAGTAGAAGATGTCGGTGCCGATCGCGGTGGTCGGCTGGATCCCGAAGATGAGGATCAGCAGCGGCGTCATCAGCGAGCCTCCGCCCATGCCGGTCATACCGACGAGTACGCCGATGCCCAATCCGAAGACGACGATTGCCGGGTCCATGGTGTCTGGTCCTGCCGCCGCACGGGGTGCTTATCGACTTTCCTGACCTTCTTGGTCAGGAGTGCGGAGTGCGCCAGGATACCAGGATGAACGCCGAAACTGGGCAGATCAGCGCCCCCTCGTCCCTGGCGCCCGCCCCCGGCGAGTCGGTCTCGATCGCCGGACTCGAGCACGCCTACGGCGAGCTGCGCACGATCGAGCGTCTCGATCTCGAGATCAGGGCCCACGACGTCGTCGGCCTCGTCGGGCCCTCCGGCTGCGGCAAGTCGACCCTGCTGGAGCTGATCTGCGGCCTGCGTGAACCGGTCGCCGGCACGATCGCCGTCGGCGACGCTCGCAAGGGGGCCGAGCGGCTGGCCCGCTGCGCCTACATGCCCCAGCGCGACCTGCTGCTGCCGTGGTACTCGGCGATCGACAACGCCGCCCTGGCGTTGCGCAATCGCGGCCTCCGCCGCGGCGAGGCGAGGCGGCGCGCCGGCGACCTGTTCGCGCGCTTCGGCCTGGCCGGGTTCGAGGACTCGGCCCCGAACGAGCTCTCGGGCGGGATGCGGCAGCGCGTCGCCTTCCTCCGCACGCTCGTCGCCGGCAAGCCGCTGTTGGCCCTGGACGAGCCGTTCGCCTCGCTCGACGCGATCACCAGAGCGGAGATGCAGGAGTGGTTGGCGGAGGCGCTGCGCGGCGATCCGCGGACCGTCGTCCTGGTCAGCCACGACGTCGAGGAGGCGCTCTACCTCTCCGACCGGGTCGTCGTGCTCTCGTCGCGCCCGGCCCGGGTCGTCGCCGAGCTGGCCGCGCCTTCGCCGCGCGCCAGGGACCGCGACGCCGCCGTCACCGACCCGGCCTTCGTCGCCGTCCGCGAGGAAGCCCTGCGAGCGCTGCACGAGGCTGCTCGGTGAGCCGCCGTCTCGCCTCCGCCGTGGGTCGCCGGCTCCCCCCCTTGCTGGTCGTCGTCGGCCTGGTCGGTGCCTGGCAGATCGCCGCCTCGACCGGGGTTCTCGCCGGCCTCTTCAACCTGCCCGAGTTCATCGTGCCCTCGCCGGCCGAAGTCGGCAGCTCGCTGTGGGAGAACCGCACCCTGCTGGCGGAAAACGCCTGGGTAACCCTGCGCGAGGTGATCATCGGCCTCGCCTGCGCGCTGCTGGCCGGGCTGGGGTTCGCCATCGTCCTCCATCTCTCGGCGACCCTGCGCCGCGCCTTCTACCCCCTGCTGGTCGCCTCGCAGACCGTGCCGACGATCGTCCTGGCGCCGATCCTGTTGATCTGGTTCGGCTATGGGATCGGCCCGAAGCTGGCGATCGTGGCGCTGATCTGCTTCTTCCCGATAACCGTCAACACCCTCGACGGCCTGCGCTCCGTCGACCCCGATGCGATCAAGCTGATGAGAACGCTCGACGCCTCGCGTTGGCAGATCTTCCACCGGGTCGAGGCGCCTTCGGCGCTGCCCTACGTCTTCAGTGGCGCCAAGATCGCCGCCGCCGTCTCGGTGATCGGCGCCTTCTTCGGCGAGTGGGTCGGAGCCACCTCGGGGCTCGGCCGGCTGATGCTCCAGGACAGCGCTCAGCTGCAGGTCGCGCGGCAGTTCGCGGCCGTCGTCCTCCTCAGCGCGATGGCGATCGCCCTCTTCGGCCTGATCGCCCTCGCCGAGCGTTACATCGTCAGTTGGCGATAGAACACAGGGCATGAAGCCACCCCGCACCGCGGCCATCGCCGCCGCCCTTGCCCTGCTGGCGCTGGCTCTCGGACTCGCCGCCTGCGGCGAGAAGACCGAGAACGCCGCCGGCGAAGCGCAGTCCTTCTCCCTGACGCTCGACTTCTACCCCAATCCCGACCACGCCGGGATCTACATGGCGCAGAAGCTCGGCTACTTCGAAGAAGCCGGGCTCGACGTCAGCATCGGCGCGCCGGCGGACCCGTCGGCGCCGATCAAGCAGGTCGCCGCCGGTCGCTCGGACCTGGCGATCTCCTATGAGCCCGAGGTGGCGCTGGCGCACGAAGAGGGGCTCGACGTGGTGGCGATCGGGGCGCTGGTCAACCGGCCGCTGACCTCGATGATCTGGCTGAAGAAATCAGGCATCAAAGGGATCCGTGACCTGCGCGGCAAGACGATCGCGACCGCCGGCATCCCCTACCAGGAAGCCTTCCTGAAGACGATCCTGGCGCGGGCCAAGCTCTCGATCTCCGACGTCAAGGTCGCCAACGTCGGCTTCGGCCTGCTGCCGGCGCTGGCCGGCGGCAGCGCCCAGGCGATGCTGGGCGGCTACAGCAACGTCGAGGGTGTCGACCTTCGCGAGCGCGGCAAGGAACCCGTCGTCACCCCCGTCGACAAGCTGGGTGTCCCGACCTACGACGAGCTGGTCCTCGTCGCCGACCGCAAGGGCCTCGAAGAAGACCCGGAAAAGTACCGTCTCTTCATCGCCGCCCTGGCGCGCGGCACCGAAGCCGCCATCGCCCAGCCCAATGCCGCGACCCAGGCGGTGATCGAAGCCAACAACAGCCTCGAACCGAAACTGACCGCGGCGGAGGTCGAAGCGACGTTGCCGTTGCTGGCGGCGAAGGTGCCGCGAAAGCCGTACGGCTACATGGACCCTGACCAGTGGGGCACTTTCAGCGGCTGGATGCATGACAACGAACTGATCCATTCGCTGCCGGCCCCGGGGGAACTGCTCACCAACGCCTACCTGCCAGGCGAAATCCCCGAATAGCCGAGCGCGCCTTCGCCTAGAAGCCTGCTGACCTCGTCCTGCGGCATCGCCTGATGGAAGAGATGGCCCTGGGCGTAGTCGCAGCCCAGCCGCCTCAGCTCCGCCAGTTGGACCTCGTTCTCGACGCCCTCGGCGATCACTTCCAGGGAGAGCGCCCGAGCCATGCCGATGATCGCCTCGACGATCGCCGTCCGCTCCTGCTCGATGCCGAGGGCGTCGACGAAGGAGCGATCGATCTTCAGCGCGTGGAAGGGGAAGCGATTGAGGTAGGCGAGCGAGGAATAGCCGGTGCCGAAGTCGTCGAGCACGAGGCGGACGCCGATCTCGTTCAGCGCCTCGAGCGAGGAGATCGCGCTCGCCGACTCCTCGACCAGGACGCTCTCGGTGATCTCCAGCCGCAGGTGGGCCGGATCCAAGCCGGTGCGGGCGATCACCTCGGCGACCGTCGCGGGCAGATCGCGGTGGGCGACCTGGCGGGCGGAGAGGTTGACGGCGACGTCGAATGGACGCGCGTCCGGGCGTTCCTCGTGCCACTCCACCGCCTGCCGGCAGGCGCGTTCCTGAACCCAGCGGCCGATCGGCTCGATCAGACCGCTGTCCTCGGCGATCGAGACGAACTCGGCCGGGTCGAGCAGCCCGCGCTCCGGATGCTGCCAGCGCAGCAGCGCCTCCAGCCCCGTGATCTCGCCGTTGCGGAGGCTGACCACCGGCTGGTAGTGGAGGGCGAGCTCGTCGCGGTCGAGCGCGTGGCGCAGCTCCCTTTCGACCTCGACCCGGCGCATGGCGACAGCGCGCATCTCCGCGTCGAACATCACGCAGCGGGCGCGACCGCTCTCCTTCGCCCGGTACATCGCCGCGTCGGCGTCGCGGATCAGAAGCTCGGCGTTGACCCCCTGTTCGGATTCGCCGGCCACGGCGACGCCGATGCTGGCGCTGACGAAATGGTCGACGCCGTCGATCGAGAAGGGATGGTCGAAGGCGGCGGCCACGCGATCGGCGATCGCGATCGCCTCGCCGTCGTCGGCCAGGCGGTCGATTAGGATCCCGAACTCGTCGCCCCCGAAGCGGGCGACCACGTCGCCCGGCCGCAGGTGCGCGCGCAGGCGTGGCGCGACCGCGCGCAGGAGCGCATCGCCGGCGTGGTGGCCGAGGCTGTCGTTGATCAGCTTGAAGTGGTCGAGGTCGAGGAAGAGGATCCCGATCGGCGAGCCGGACACCGTCGCCCGCCGCAGCGCGTCGCTCAGCGCCTCGACGAAGCTGAGGCGGTTGGGCAGCCCGGTCAGAGCATCGTGCAGGACCTGGTGGCGAAGCGCCTGATGGGCGCTGTGACGGTCGATCGCGTCGGCGAGGACGTTGGCGGCGGCCTGGACGAAGGGAACGTCGGTGCCGGAGAAGCGGTCGGGCTGGGCGGCATGGAGGTCGAGTACGCCGAAGGGCTGGTCCTTGCCGTCGATCATCACCGCCAGGCTGCTGGCGGCGCCGACGACCCGCAGCACCGGCGGCATCGTGAAACGGCCCTCCTGCGACCAGTCGGAGATGATCGCGGGGGCGCCGGAGTCGAGTGCGGCGCCGGCGTGGGAGTCGCGCGCCGCGGAGACCCGGCGGCCGGCGCCGAGCACGGCGCTCTCCAATCCGGCGCTGAGGTTGAGTCTGCGGCCGTCGCGACCGACCTCCCAGATGCAGGCGCTGAGCACGCCGTCGAGTTCGCCGATCAGCTTCACGGCGGCGCCCATCAGCGCCGCCGGCTCGCCGTCCTGCAGAGCAAGCTCCCCCAGCTTGGCGACGACGGCCTGCTGGGAGAGAGCGCGCTGAAGGTCGCCCTCGGTGCGTTTGCGCTCGCTGATGTCGTAGAGAACCCCGTGCCAGACCGGAACCCCGTTGTCGTCGTTCTCGAGAACGGCCTCGTCGATCACCCAGACCACGGACCCGTCGCGCCTGCGCATCCGGTATTCGATCGGATTCGAGTTCCGGTCGCCGAGGTAGTCCTCGGTTTCCATCGCCAGCGTGTGCCCACGGTCATCGGGATGGAGCAGCCGCGCCCATAGCCCCGAGTCGGCTTTGAGCTCCTCCGCCGAGTAGCCGAGGATCTCCTCGACCTGGGGGCTGACGTAGCGCCATCTGCCTTCCTCGCCCAGCTCGGCGGTGTAGACGACTACCGGCAGGCGCTCGACCAAGCGTCGATAATCCTCGCTACCGGAGGAGATCTGGTCGAGGAATTCGTCGACCTCGTGCTCGGGCCAGCTCATGTCCCCGGTGTCCGGCATCGCGTCGTTATCGACACATGGCCGACACGCTTGACCCCATGTCGGTCCAGGCACGGGCTGATGCAGAGGTGCTTGGCCCAATCCTCACGCGGCGAGACGCAGCGGCCGGCCCTGGGCGACGAGCCGGTGGAGGCCGATCAGCGTCAACGTCCCGACCAGTCCGCGGTAGGGCTCGTACGGCGCGTAGAACTCCTCGACCTCGGCGATCGTGGCGCGGCGATCCATCCCGGCGAGGCGCCCGACCAGCTTGATGTAGCCGAGGTCGCCGGCGGGCAGCGAGTCCATTTCGCCGCGACCGAACAGGCCCAGGCACTGGACCGTCCAGGGCCCGATCTGCGAGATCGACAGCAGCCGGCGATCGGCGGCGGCGCCGGCGAGCGCGCAGCGGCCCGCGGCGACCTCGCGGGCGACCCGACGTAGGGCGACGGCGCGGGAGCCGGCGAGGTCCATCGACTCGATCTCCGCGGGGGCGCGGCCGGCGATCGTGGCGGCGTCGGGGACGTCGCGCAGGGCGTCCCGTCCCTCGCCGATGCGCGGCCCCCAGCGGCCGACGAGTCGGCGTTCGATCCGCGCCGCCCGATCCGCCTCGATCAGCTGCTTGACGACCGCGGAGGACAGGGCCTCCCAGGGCCAGGGTCGGCGCTGGGGACGGAAGCGCGGCATCCGCCGCAGCAGCGGCCCGACCAGGGGGTCGCGCCGGAAGCGGCGGTGGAAGGCGCTCATGTCGTCGTCGACGCCGAGGGCGAAGCGCATCCGCTCGATCGCGATCGCGAGCTGGTCGCGGCCGGCGGGTGCGGGATCGAGCTCGCACGCGACCGGACGCCTCACCGCCCGCGGATCGACCGGCTCGGCGCGCAGGAGGACGCGGTCAGTGCCGGGCTGCCAGGCGCGGACCAGCACCGGAGAGGCGCCGACGTGCAGCAAGCGCGTCGCGATTCCCCCCTGGACCCTCAGCGTGCGGTCATCGCTCCCCCGCCCGAGGGCGAAGGGAGATGGGGGCCGAACCTCTACCTGCAGGGCCACGGACCGGCTCAGCGGCCGAGAAGGTGCACGTCGATCAGGAAGGAGCGGCTGGCGACCACGTTGGGACGACCGCGGCGGCGACCGATCCCGCGCGGGGCTCGGGATCTGGTGCCGACGGCGCTGACCGCGCGCACGGCGGCGACGGTCGCGGCACCGGCGAGAACCCCACCGGCAGCGGCGATCGCCGCGCTGCGGACGTCGGCGCGCAGCACCGGCAGGGGCGGCTGCTCGTAGCGGTGCGGCAGCGGCCGCACCGGCTCGGTCGCGTCAGCAAGATCGGCATCTTCCTCGGCCAGGATCTCGCCGTCTACATCGAGCTCGCTCACCGTTTCGACTTTAGCGAGGCCCCAGGTCGGGCCCGGGCGAGCCACCTGCAAACTGCGGGCGTTGAGAGGGTCGGGTGCCCTCCCCCGGAGGCCGTCGCGCAGCTGTATCGCTTGCTCGGGTGCGGATTGTCTGAACCTGAGCCTC
>DASWQL010000028.1:0-16012 GCA_036403715.1 Solirubrobacterales bacterium | reverse complement strand
AACAGCGGGGAGGCTGCGTCGAGGGCCTCCCCCCGCCCGCTCAGTCCTCGGTGAGGGAGGTCATCTCCTCGTCGTTCAGTTGGAGTGCCGCGGCGGCGAGGTTCTCCTCTAGATGAGCTACTGAGCTGGTGCCCGGAATCGGCAGCGCCGCCGGCGTGCGCAGGAGCCAGGCCAGCGCCACCTGCGCCGGAGTCGCCCCGTGGCGCTCGGCGATCTCCGCCGCGGCGCCGCCCGGCTCGGCCGGCGAGCCGGCTTCGAGCGGGAACCAGGGGATGAAGGGGATCCCCTCGGCCTGACAGACCGCGAGCACGTCGGCGGCCTGGCGGTTGCCGAGGTTGAAGCGGTTCTGGACCGAGACGACGTCGACGACCTCGCGCGCGGTGGCCAGCTGATCGACGCTGACGTTGGAGACGCCGACGTGGCGGATCTTGCCCTCGTCCTGCAGTTCCTTCAGCGTCCCGACCGACTCCTCGTAGGGGACCTCGGGGTCGGGCGCGTGCAGCTGGTAAAGGTCGATGCGCTCGACCCGCAGGCGTTTCAGCGAGCCCTCGCAGGCTTCGCGCAGGTGCTCGGGACGACCATTGCGCGGCCACTCGCCCGGGCCGGTCCGGGTCAGCCCGCCCTTGGTGGCGATCACCAGGTCCTCGGGGTAGGGATGGAGCGCCTCGGCGATCAGCTGCTCGCTGACGTAGGGGCCGTAGGAATCGGCGGTGTCGATCAGGTTCACCCCGAGCTCGACCGCCCGCCTGAGGACGGCAATCGATTCGTCGTGGTCCGCCGGTGGTCCCCAGACGCCGTTGCCGGTGATCCGCATCGCGCCGTACCCGAGGCGCCGGACCGTGAGGTCGCCGAGGGCCGCGGTGCCAACCGATTCGTCGCTGATCGCGTTGGCTGCCATCCGACTTCAGGCTAGCCTGCTCGGCATGTCGGCCCTTCTCGCCGTCCCCAACGTCTCGGAGGGAAGGAGCCTGGAGCGGCTCCAGCGCCTGGAGCAGGCCTTCAGGGGCGGCGCGAACCTGCTCGACCGCCACACCGACGCCGACCACAACCGCACGGTCTTCACTCTCGCCGGCGCCGAGGGCGGACTCAGCGACGCCCTGCTCTGCGGCGCCGAGGAGGCGCTGGAGACGATCGACATGGCCCGCTACGACGGCGCTCACCCGGCGATCGGAGCGCTCGACGTCTGTCCGATCGTCTGGCTCGACCGGGCCGATCGCGGCGCCGCTCGCACCGAGGCGGTCGAGGTGGCGGCCCAGATCGCCGGCCTCGGCGTGCCGGTCTTCCTCTACGGCGAGCTGGCGCGGGACCCCTCCCGAGCCGAGCGCGCCTACTTCCGCAACGGCGGCCTGACCGAGCTGTGGCTGCGGATGGAGGCCGGGGAGCTCCGCGCCGACTTCGGGCCGGAGCTGCCGCACCCGCACGCCGGCGCCACCCTGGTCACCGCGCGCCCGCCGCTGGCCGCCTTCAACGTCGAGCTCGACAGCGACGATCTCGAGCTTGCGCGCGCAGTCGCGGCCGGCCTGCGCGAGAGCGGCGGCGGTCTGCGCGGCGTGCGGGCGATGGGGCTGGTCCTCTCCAGCGGCCGCGGCCAGGTCTCGACCAACGTCCACGATCCGCTCGCGGTCCCGTTGGGGCGCGTCGTCGAGGCGGTTCGGGAGCTGGCGGCGCCGCTCGGGGCGCGACCGCTGGAGGCCGAGCTGGTCGGCCTGATTCCCGCCGCGGCGCTGGTCGGTTACCCCGCCGACGTGCCGATGCGGGGCTTCGACCCCGAAAAGCACGTGATCGAGCGGCGGCTGGCGGCGCTGAACGATTAGATTCAAGCCATGGCCCAGACGAACAAAAAGCGCCGCCGCAAGCGTCGCGGCACCCAGGGGGGGCGGATCGACACCAGCGGCCGTGCCGCGCGGCCGCGCAGTCGCGAGGAAGCGAAAGCCCGCGCTCGCTCCAAACGCAAACCCGGTCCCAAAGCCGATCTGCCGCCGACCTGGCGCAGCTCGATCCTCCGCGGCCTCTTCGCCGCGGTGATCTT
Organism: Solirubrobacterales bacterium; assembly: GCA_036403715.1. Taxonomy (GTDB): domain Bacteria; phylum Actinomycetota; class Thermoleophilia; order Solirubrobacterales; family 70-9; genus VAYN01. Next base: position 13,983 of record DASWQL010000028.1, on the reverse strand, counting down.
CGCCGTCCTCCTGCTGGTGATCTTCAAACGGCCGCCGGGGGTCGCGCTGGCACTCGGCGCCTTCATGCTCGCCTTCTACATCCCGGCCGGCTATTTCATCGACATGGCGATGTGGCGGCGGCGGGAGCGGGCGCGGATTCGCGCCAGGGAAGAGCAGTGAGCCTCGATGTCGAGATGCTCACGGTCGGCCCGGTCGCCGAGAACTGCTTCATCGTGCGGCCGCAGGGGGCCGGCACGGCGCTGATCGTCGACCCCGGCGAGGAGCCGGAGAGGATCCTCACGGCGCTGGGCGAGATCGGCGCGGAGGCCGAGGCGATCCTGATCACCCACTGCCACTTCGACCACATCGGCGCCGTCGCGCCGGTGGCCGAGGCGACCGGCGCCCCGGTCTACTGCCCCCAGGTCGAGGTTCCCGTCCTCGCCGACATCATGGCCTTCGTCCCCTGGGAGGGATTCGGCCCTTTCGAGAGCTACGAGGCGGACGAGACCGTCAGCGGCGGCGAGACGCTGGCGCTCGCCGGGCTCGAGCTGGACGTCGTCTTCACTCCGGGACACAGCCCCGGCCACGTCACCTACTCGGTCCGCGGCGAGGACGCGATCTTCTCCGGCGACGTCCTCTTCCAGGGCTCGGTCGGCCGCGTCGACCTGCCGGGCGGCGACGGCCCGACGCTGCTGGCCTCGATCGGCACCCTGCTCGACACCCATCCCGACGAGACCACGGTCTATCCCGGCCACATGGGAGCGACGACGCTCGGGGCCGAGCGCGCCTCCAATCCGTTCCTGACTTCCCTGGCGCGGTAGGCGACCGCCCGCGGTCGATTAAGGTCGGCGCCATCATGGCCAGCAAGTACCAGGCGCCCCGCGGGACCTTCGACGTGCTGCCAGACCAGGGGCGGGCGCGGGCGCGGCTGCAGCGCGCCGCGGCGGAGATCTTCTCCCGCGCCGGCTACGAGCCGATCGCGACGCCCGCCTTCGAGGACACCGAGCTGTTCGAACGCGGCGTCGGCCAGTCCACCGACATCGTCCGCAAGGAGATGTTCACCTTCGAGGACAAGGGCGGGCGCAGCCTCACCCTGCGGCCGGAGGGGACGGCGCCGATCTGCCGCGCCTACCTGGAGCACGGGATGCACAAACTGGCGCAGCCGGTGAAGCTCTCCTATCTGGGTCCCTTCTTCCGGCACGAGCGTCCGCAGGCGGGGCGCTACCGCCAGTTCCACCAGCTCGGGGTCGAGGCGATCGGGACCGACTCGCCTTTCGCCGACGCCGAGGTGATCATGCTGCTCTCCGACCTGCTCGCGGAGCTGGGGGTTCCAGGGGTGGAGTTGCGGCTGGGGAGCCTGGGATCGCTGGAGGCGCGGCGGACGTACATGGACGAGCTGAAAGCACATCTGCACGCGCACGAGGGGGAGCTGTCCAAAGACGTGCGCGAGCGCATCGACCTCAACCCGCTGCGTGCCTTCGACTCCGACGACGAGGGGACGCGGGCGGTGATGGCGAGCGCGCCGACGATCGTCGAGGGCCTCGAGGGCGAGGACGCCGAGCACTTCGCCGAGGTGCGGGCGCTGCTTGACGCCGCCGGCATCTCCTACACGGTCGATCCCACCCTGGTCCGCGGCCTCGACTACTACACGCGGACGATCTTCTCCTTCGTCTGCGACGCGCTCGGGGCGCAGTCGGAGATCGGCGGCGGCGGTCGCTACGACGGCCTGATCGAGCAGCTCGGCGGGCCGCCGACCGCGGCGGTGGGCTGGGCGGCAGGGATCGAGCGGATCCTCCTGGCGCTGGACGAAGCGGAGCCCGCTGCGGGGCGCGACGCCTTCGTCGCCGTCGCCGGTGAGGGTCAGCGGCGGCGGGCGATGGCGCTGGTGACCGAACTGCGGCACGCCGGCCTCTCGGCCGAGGTGGACCTCGCCGGGCGAGGCCTGAAGGGGCAGCTCAAACACGCCGATCGCCTCGGCGCCCGCCGCGTCCTCATCCTCGAGGACGGCGGCACCGCTCAGCTGCGCGACATGGCGAGCGGAGAGCAGCGCCAGGCCGACGTCGGCAAGCTGATCGAAGAGATGACGGGAGGGGAAACGTGAGCGCAGGGGAGAACGCCGTCGACCAGGCTGGGCGAGCGCCGTCGCTGAGGCCGAACGGGTATCGCGACGCCTGGTGTGGCCAGGTGCTGCCGGACCGGGTCGAATCCGAGGTGCGGGTGGCCGGCTGGGTCAACCGCCGCCGCGACCACGGCGGCCTCATCTTCATCGACCTCCGCGACCGCACCGGGATCGTCCAGCTGGTCTTCAACCCCGACAGCTCGGGGGAGTCGTTCGAGCTCGCCCACAAACTGCGGGCCGAGGACGTGCTGAGCGTCTCCGGGACGGTGGTGCGGCGCTCGCAGGAGACGGTGAACCCGGAGCTGCCGACCGGCGAGGTCGAGCTGAGGGTGACCGGCGCCGACTTGTTGGCCGATTCGGAGACGCCGCCCTTCCAGATCGAGGGCTTCTCCGGCGAGGTCGGCGAGGACGCGCGGCTGCGCCACCGCTACCTCGACCTGCGCCGTGAGCAGATGCGCGAGGCGCTGACGCTGCGCCACCGCGTCACCGCGTCGATGCGCGAGTTCCTCGACCAGGAGGGATTCGTCGACATCGAGACGCCGGTGCTGACGCGCTCGACGCCGGAGGGCGCCCGTGATTTCCTCGTTCCGAGCCGCCAGCAGCCGGGCTCCTTCTATGCGCTGCCGCAGTCGCCGCAGCTGTTCAAGCAGTTGCTGATGGTCGCCGGGTTCGAGCGCTACTACCAGGTAGCCCGCTGCTTCCGCGACGAGGCGACGCGGGCGGACCGCCAGCCCGAGTTCACCCAGCTCGACATCGAGATGTCCTTCGTCGACGGGGACGACGTGATCGCCGTCAACGAACGCCTGCTGGCGCACGTCTTCGAGCGGGCGGGAGGGCCGGAGATCGAGCTGCCGATGCAACGCATGTCCTACGACGAGGCGATGGACCGGTTCGGGACCGACCGGCCGGACCTGCGCTTCGGCCTCGAGCTGGTCGACCTCGGCGACGCCCTGCGCGATACCGAGTTCAAGGTCTTCCGCTCGGTGCTGGAGGGCGGCGGCTCGATCCGCGGCATCAACGCCGGCCGCCGCGAGATGCCCCGCTCCGAGCTCGACGGCCTGATCTCGCGCGCCCAGGAGCTAGGGGCGAAAGGGCTGGTCTGGGCCTTCCGCGAGGGTGAGGGCTGGCGCTCGCCGACGGCGAAGTTCCTCAGCGAGGCGGAGCTGGCGGACCTCAACCAGCGCCTTGGCGCCGAGGAGGGGGACCTGCTGCTGCTCGTGGCTGACGAGCGCAAGGTGACCGACGCGGTGCTCGGACAGATGCGAATCGACCTCGCCGAACGCTTCGGCCTGATCGACGAGAACGAGAATCGCCTGGTCTGGATCGTCGATTGGCCGCTGATGGAGTGGAACGTGGGGGAGGGGCGCTGGGACCCGCTGCACCATCCCTTCACCGCCCCGGCCGGCGACTTCGACCCCGACAACCCGGGGGCGGCGCGCGCGCAGGCCTACGACGTCGTCTGGAACGGCCAGGAGCTTGGCGGCGGCTCGATCCGCATCAACCGCGCCGACGTCCAGCAGGCCGTCTTCGGCGCCCTCGGGATCGACGCCGAGACCGCGGAGGCGCGCTTCGGCTTCCTGCTCGAGGCGCTGCGCTTCGGCGCGCCGCCGCACGGCGGCATCGCCTACGGGGTCGACCGGATCGTGCAGCGGCTGAGCGGGGCGGAGACGATCCGCGACGTGATCGCCTTCCCCAAGACCGCCTCCGGCTTCGACCTGCTGACCGGGGCGCCGGCCCCGGTCGAGGACCTGCAGCTGCGCGAGCTCGGGCTGGCGATCCACCAGCGAAAACTGGCCGGGCACTGAGATGGCGCTCCGGGACTGGCTTCCACGCAGGTGGCGCCCGGCTCCCGGACCCGGCCAGACGCCGGTCTACGTAGACGACCCGAGCTTCGACAGCTGGGAGGTCGTGCGGGACTTCGGCGACCTGCGGACGGCGCGAGCGTGGCACCAGGCCCTGGTCGAGGCGGAGATCGAGGCGGTGCTGACGGCGGACTGGCCGCTCGACCGCTTCGGCCACGGCGACATCGCCCTGCGCGTTCCGGCGGACCGCTGGAGCGAGGCCGAGTGGCACCTCTCCAACCTCGACTGAGCCGCGCCTCGGGCGTTCGTCTGCACCCGTATCGGCGACCGTCTCGCGGTGCTACGGTTGGCGGAGGCTCGAGTCCGTACGAGAGCCGTCTCACCGTTTGACCCAACACAAACGGCGCGGGAGCCCGAAGTCTCCCGGCCCCTTGGGGTCGGGAGCAGGCACCCACCTTCACTTGAAGGGATCAAAGCCAGAGGCGGCAACGGCGGACTGGGGCCTTTTTTGCGCCCTCCCTCGCCAGGCTGGGTCGGACTTTCGGGGGCGTGAAGGGTGGGAGTTGTGCCGATGTGCGCGCCACTCGTATGGAATTCTCGGGCAGGATCGCTGCGATGGGGGACGAGACCTGCGTTTTACATCTGTGGGATGCAAAAAGCAGGGTTCGTCAGAGCGGCAGAGCCGGTGGCGGGGGACGATGGGCTCAGGGACCGATCGGCTGATCGCGGATTTGGCTGCGGTTCAGCACGGGCTCGTCGCCCGCCGCCAGCTGCTGAGTCGGGGGATCGAACGCGGTGCAATCACCGCCCGCATCAACCGTGGGCAGCTCCACGCGGTCCATCGCGGCGTCTACGCGGTCGGGCACAGGCTCCTGACCTGGGAGGGGCGGTGGATGGCTGCGGTTCTCGCATCTGGCCCCGGTGCGGTGCTGAGTCATCGAGCTGCAGGGCAACTGTGGGGGGTTCTGCCGCGATCGCCGATCATTCCCGAGGTAAGTCGACCGGGGAAGTTCAGACCACAGGTCGGTATTCAATGCCACCAGGCGCTGGTCCCCCCTGATGAGCGAGACGTGGTGGACGGGATTCCGGTCACTTCGATCCACCGCACGGAGTTCGATCTTGCGGGGATGTTTGCTAGGCGTCAGGTGGAGCGGATGCTGAACGAGGCTGAGGTGCGGCGGTTGACGGATCGGCTGTCGATTCCGGACCTGATGGGCGCTACCCCCGGAGAAGGCCGGGCTGCCGCGCCCGCGGATGAACGCCTCGCTCTGGATCCGCGGCCGTTTCTTCGAGCCCGACTGCCTCTGGATGGAGCAGAAGCTGATGGTCGAGCTGGACGGGCGCGAAGTGCACGCGACCGACGCCGCCTTCGAGAGCGATCGCGAAAGAGACCGGATCCTCCTCGCCGAGGGCTGGCGCACCGCACGCGTGACCTGGCGGCAACTTCGCTTCCAACCCGACGAGGTCGTAGCGGATTTGAGAAAGGCGCTGGCCTGCTGAGCCGTCAGCCACACCTACCTGCCGTTGTGGGTGTGGGTGACGGCTCAGCACCCCGAGTGGGCTGCGTGGTGGCTCAGCGGCAACGCGGTCTACCCTTCAATCCATGGATCGAGAGCTCTTCGAGCACTACCTGAGCGACGAGACCCGGCATGGGCCCGCGCCGGACGGCGCCTTCACCGGGGCCGCCGGCGGCGCCGCCTGCGGCGATCTGTCGCGGATCTCGCTGACGATCGCCGACGGCCGCATCGCCGCCGTCAGCTTCGACGCCGAGGGATGCGGGGCGACCCGCGCCGCCACGGCTGCCGTCGCCGAGACCGTCGAAGGCGCCACGGTTCTGGAGGCGGCTCGGCTCAGCATCGACGATGTCGATACGGCGATCGGTGGACTGACCCCGGCGAAGCGCCATGCCGCCCAACTGGCAACCGACGCCCTTCACCGCGCGCTGCAGGGCGCCGCCGCCTCGCCGCTTCCTCTCGCACCCGACTCATCCTTGACTTCGCGAACCGCAGGGGAAAGGGCGACCACACCTGCCCCTGATGGTCGCTCTTTCCCCCTTGACACCGCCCCCAACCGCGTCGCGGTCGCCATGTCCGGAGGCGTCGACAGCGCCGTCGCGGCGCTGCTCGCACGCGAGCGCGGGGCGGAAGTCGTCGGGATCACGGTCAAGCTCTGGGCCGATCCCGAGACCGACGGCGCCAAGGCCTGCTGCTCGCCCGAGGCCGTGCTCGGCGCCCGCGCCGTCGCCCATTCGATCGGCATCCCGCACTTCACGCTCGACCTCGAGGAGGAATTCCGCCGCCGCGTCGTCGACCGCTTCATCTCCGGCTACGCCGCCGGGCGGACTCCCAACCCCTGCGTCCTCTGCAACGGCGAGGTCCGGCTCGCGGCGATGGTCGACCTCGCCGAGCGGCTCGGCGCCGACCGCCTGCTGACCGGCCATTACGCGCGCATCGTCGAGGACTCCGACGGACCGCTGCTGGCGGCCGGGGCCGACGCGGCCAAGGACCAGAGCTACATGCTCGCGGGGCTGCCACCCGAGCTGCTCGGCCGGCTCGAATTCCCACTCACCGAGCTGACCAAGCCGGAGGTCCGCGAGATCGCCGCCCGCCACCGCCTGGCGGTCGCGAGCAAGGCGGAGAGCCAGGACCTCTGCTTCCTCGCCGGTCAGGGCAAGCGCGCCTTCCTGCGCCGCCACGGCGGCCTCGACGACCGCGACGGCGCCGTGCTCGATCGCTCCGGCCGCACGGTCGGCCGCCACCGCGGCCACCACAACTTCACCGTCGGCCAGCGGCGCGGCATCGGCGTCTCCGCCCCCGAGCCGCTCTACGTCGTCGCCACCGACGCCGCCGCCAACACGGTCACCGTCGGCAGCCGCGCCGACGTGCAGACCCGCCACGTCACCGTCCGCGACGCGATCCTCCACCGCGACGGCGCCCAGGTCGACGCGGTCCGGCTGCGCTACCGCTCGCGCCCGTTGCCGGCGACGATCGGCAGCGCCGCGGCGGGACGCCACGGCAGGCTCGAGGTCGACCTCGGCGAGGACTTCGCCGGCGCCTCACCCGGCCAGACGGCGGTGCTGATGTCCGGCGAGACGATCATCGGCCACGGCACCATCGCCTCCCCGGCGAAGTAACTCCAACGCGTCCGCCCACCACGCACGGCGTTTCACCGCGCGAATATTTAGGCTCCCTAACAATGAAGGCGCAGGAAATCCGCGACACCTACCTCTCGTTCTTCGAGCAGCGCGGTCACAGGATCGTTCCCTCGGCCTCCCTCGTGCCCTCCGTGCACGACCCGTCGGTGCTGCTGACGACCGCCGGGATGCAGCCGTTCAAGCCCTACTTCCTCGGCCGCGAGAGGCCGCCCGCGCCGCGCCTCGCCGACGTGCAGAAATGCTTCCGCACGACCGACATCGAGGAGGTCGGCAACACCGCCCGCCACCTCACCTTCTTCGAGATGCTGGGGAACTGGAGCTTCGGCGACTACTTCAAGGAGGAGTCGATCCCCTGGGGATGGGAGCTCGCGACCCAGGGCTTCGGGATGGATCCGGAGCGGATCTGGGTCACCGTCTTCGGCGGCGACGAGGAGCTCGGCCTCGGCCCCGACGAGGAGGCGATCGAGATCTGGCGGCGGGTCGGGGTCCCGGAGGAGCGGATCGTCCGCCTCGGCCGCGAGGACAACTTCTGGCAGGCGGGGCCGACCGGGCCCTGCGGCCCCTGCTCGGAGCTCTACCTCGACCGCGGCGAGGCCTTCGGCGCCGCCGGCGAGCGCCCGGGCGACGACAGCGACCGCTTCCTCGAGTTCTGGAACCACGTATTCATGAGCTACGACCTCGCCGAGGACGGCAGCCTGACCGAGCTGCCGATGCGCAACATCGACACCGGCATGGGACTCGACCGGATGGCGGCGATCCTCCAGGACGTCCCCTCGGTCTTCGAGACCGACCACGTCCGCCCGCTGATCGACCTCGCCGAGGACCTCTCCGGCCACGGCTACGAGGAGGGAGAAGAGGTGACCCGGGCGATGCGGATCATCGCCGACCACGCCCGCGGCGCGGCCTTCCTGATCGCCGACGGCGTCGTCCCCTCCAACGAGGACCGCGGCTACATCCTGCGCCGGATCATGCGCCGGGCGATCCAACAGGGGCGCACGCTGGGACTGGAGTCGCCGTGGCTCGGACGCTTCGCCGAGCGCACGATCGAGCTGATGGGGGAGACCTACCCCGAGCTGGAGGCCGAGCGCGAGACGATCGCCCGCTGGGTGGGCGACGAGGAGGAGAGCTTCGGCCGCACGCTGGAGCGCGGCACCGAGCTCCTGCAGCAGCTGATCGCCGAAGCCAAGGAAGCGGAGACCTCCTGGATCGACGCCGCCGACGCCTTCAAGCTGCACGACACCTACGGCTTCCCCTACGACCTCACCAAGGAGCTGCTGGCCGAGGAGGGTCTGGCGGTCGACGACTCCGGCTTCCAGGAGCTGATGGAGGAGCAGCGCCAGCGGGGTCGCGGCGGCGCCGCGACCGCCCACGGCTCCGAGGATCGCCACGAGAAGGTGCTGGCCTTCGCCGCAGCGGCGCCGCCGACCCGCTTTGTCGGCTACGAGACCCTGCGGACGACCAGCGGTGTGGCCGCGGTCTCCTCCGAGAACGGGCACGCTCTGGTCAAGCTCGAGGAGAGCCCGTTCTACGCCGAGGGCGGCGGCCAGGTCGCCGACTCCGGCAGTCTGCGCTGGGAGGGCGGCGAGGCCCGCGTCCTCGACGTCTACCGGGTCGGCGAAGACCAGGTGCTGGAGATCGAGGCCCCGTCGATCGAGTCCGGGACGGCGGTCGAGGCCGACGTCGACCGCGAGACCAGGCACGCGACGATGCGCAACCACACCGCCACCCACCTCCTGCACGCGGCGCTGCGCGAGCGCCTCGGCACCCACGTCCGCCAGGCCGGCTCGGCCGTGCGCCCGGACAAGCTGCGCTTCGACTTCACCCACGGCCAGGCCCTGAGCCCGGACGATCTGCGCGAAGTCGAGAACCGCGTCAACCAGTGGATCAAGGCGAGCGCGCCGGTGCGCTGGATGAACATGGAGCGGGCCGAGGCCGAGCGGCTCGGCGCGATGGCCCTGTTCGGGGAGAAATACGGCGACTGGGTGCGTGTGGTCGAGGTCGACGGCGTCTCCCGCGAGCTCTGCGGCGGCACCCACGTCGCCAACACGGCCGAGATCGGCATCTTCAAGATCTCCGCCGAGGGCTCCAGCGCCGCCAACGTGCGCCGGATCGAGGCGATCACGGGCCCCTCTGCCATCGACTTCTTCCGCGAGCGCGAGGCGCAGCTGCGAGAGGCCGGCGAGCTGTTGGGCAACCCGCAGGATCCGCTCGACGGCGCCCGCCGCGCGGCGGAGCGCCTGCGCGAGGCCGGTGCCGGGGCCGAGCAGGCGCAGCGACAGCTGCTGGGCGAGGAGGCGAAGCGCCTCGCCGCCGCCGCGGCCGACGTCGACGGCATCCAGGTCGTCGTCGCGGCCTCGGAGCTGCCGGGACAGAAAGAGCTGCTGGAAATCGCCAACCGGGTGCAGTCGAGCTTGGGCGGCGCCTCGGCGCTGGTGCTCGGCGGCGGCGACGGCGAGAAGGTGGCGCTGGTCTCCCTCGTCTCCGCCGACGCCGTCTCCCGAGGGCTCTCCGCCGCGACGCTGGTCCGCGAGGCCGCAGCGGTGGTCGGCGGCGGCGGCGGCGGGCGCGACGACATGGCGCAGGCCGGCGGCCGCGACCCTTCCAAGCTGGGCGATGCCCTGGCCGCGGCCAAATCCGCGATCGAGCGGGCACTGGGCTGAGCCGCATGCGCGTCCTCGCCCTCGACCACGGCACCGTGCGGATCGGCTGCGCGATCTCCGACCCCAGCGGCACCCTGGCGACGCCGCTTCCGGTGATCGAGCCGCCGGAGCCGCGCGCGGTCTCCGAGCTGGTCGCCGAGCATGGGGTGGAACGCGTCGTCGTCGGGCTGCCGCTGCACCTGAGCGGTGAGGAGGGCAGCCAGGCCGCGCTCGCTCGCAGCTTCTGCAACGAACTTGAGGCGATGCTCGACGTCCCGGTCGAGACCTATGACGAGCGCCTGACGACGCGGATGGCCGATGCCAGCCGCCGCGCCGGGGCGACGGCCTCGCGGGACTCGATCGCCGCCGCGCACCTGTTGGAGGCCTACCTGGCCGGGCAGGCCGCCGCCGCCGAGCGCGAAGCCGCCGAGGAGCGGGAATCGGGCGAGGAGCTGGAGTCGTGAGCGAGGACTGGCTCAGCGACGACGCCTTCGCCGACCCCGACGACCCCGCCGCGCGCGAGCGCGAGCAGCGTCGGCTCGAACGCGAAGAGCGACGCCAGGCGCGCGAGGAGAAGCGCAAGCCGCAAGCGGCTCCACCCTCGTCCCCAGCGCCGCCGACGGAGCCGCCGGAGCCGGCCGCGCCGACCGAGCCGCCGCCTCCGCGCACGCCCGAGGAGGAGTTCTGGGACGAGGATCCGGCGGCGCACGAGCCGGCGCCTGAGCGGCCGGTCCGACCGGAACCTGCTCTCGACCACCCTGCGGTCGCCGCCGAGCCACGCGCCGCCGCGATGGCAGCCTCGACCCGGCGCGGACGGCGCGGCGCCGGAGGGCCAGGCGGCGGAGGAGGCGGCGGCGGCAAACGCGGCGACGTCGGCGTCGTCCTCGGCAAGTTCGGGCGCCATCCCTTCCGCATCGCCGGGATCGTCGTCGCCCTGCTCGCGCTCTGGTTCCTCTACGCGCTCTTCCAGCCGTTCCACGGCGACGGCAGCGGCAAGGTGCAGCTGACGATCCCGAAGGGCTCGAGCGTCAGCGAGGTCGCCGACCTGCTCGGCGAAAAGGGCGTGATCGACAACTCGACCCTGTTCCAGGTTCGCGTCACCCTCGAGGGCAAGCGCTCCGACCTCTACGCGGGCCACTTCACGCTCGCCCACGGGATGAGCTACGGGGCGGCGATCGACGCGCTCTCGACGCCGCCGGTCAAACGCACGACGACGGTCACGATCCCGGAGGGCTACACCCGCTCCCAGGCCGCCCAGCTGGTCGAAGAAGACGGCGTGCCGGGCAGCTACACGAAGGCGACCGTCAAATCGAAGTACCTGAACCCGGCCGACTACGGCGCCAAGAACGCCCGCGACCTGGAGGGATTCCTCTTCCCGGACACCTTCGAAATGAAGCCGAACGCACCCGTAGCCGACCTCGTCCAGCTGCAGCTGCAGGACTTCGAGCAGCGGATCGAAGGCGTCGACATGAGCTACGCGCGCTCGAAGAACCTCACCGTCTACGACGTCCTCATCATCGCCTCGATGATCGAGCGCGAGGCGGGTGTCCCCGGCCAGCGCAAGCTTGTCGCCTCGGTCATCTACAACCGCCTGCACGAGGGGATGACCTTGGGGATCGACGCGACCATCCGCTTCGCCACCGGCAACTACGCCAAGCCGCTGACCGAATCGGAACTGGCGATCGACTCGCCCTACAACACCCGCACCAACACGGGCCTGCCGCCGGGGCCGATCGACAGCCCGGGCCTGGCCTCGATCGAGGCGGCCGCCCACCCGGCCAAGACCGGCTATCTCTTCTACGTCACCAAGCCCGGCGCCTGCGGCAAGCTCGCCTTCTCGAAGACCGAAGCCGAATTCGAAAAGAGCGTCGAACTCTACGAATCGGCCCGCGAAGCGGCCGGCGGCAATTCGCCGGACACCTGCGGGGAATAGCGGTGCCGAAGCTGGCGGTGATCGGCTTCCCGGTCTCGCACTCGCGCTCGCCGGCGATGCAGGGCGCGGCGCTGCGGGAGATGGGGCTGGCGCCGCAGTGGAGCTACGAGGCGGTCGAGGCGTCCCCCGAGGACTTCGAGGCGACGGTGCGGGAGTTGGCCGCCGGCGACTACGTCGGCGCCAACGTCACCGTCCCGCACAAGGAGGCGGCGCTGGCTCTGGCCGACCGCGCAGACCGGGAAGCGTCGGCGATCGGGGCGGCCAACACGCTCGTCTTCGACGGCGATGAGATCGCGGCGACCAACACCGACGCGGGAGGCCTGCTCGGCGCCCTGCGGGCCGTGCCGAGCTCGCCGACAGGGGTTAAAGCGCTCGTGCTCGGCGCCGGTGGCGCCGCCCGTGCGGCGATCTGGGGGCTGAGCCGTGCCGGGGCCGTGGTCGACGTCTGGAATCGCACTTTCCCGCGGGCCGAGGCGGTACACGCCGAGTTGAGTGAGCGGGGAAGAGATGCGCAGTACGGCGAGCTGGTCCGCACCGGTGGTCGGCCAGAGCCCGATCCCGACCAGTCCAGCTACGGGATCGTCGTCAACACCACCACCGTCGGATTGCGAGGCGAGGATCCGTTTCAGCACCTGCCGCTCGAACCGGATGCATTCGCCGGCCAACTTGTCGTCGACATGGTCTACGCCGAGCATCCCAGCCGCCTGCTGGAGGCCGCGAGCGAGGGCGGCGCCACCGTCGTCGACGGCCTCGAGGTGCTGGTCCAGCAGGGAGCGCTCTCGCTCGAGATCTGGACCGGCCGCAAGCCCGACCTCGAGACGATGCGGGCGGCGGCCCGCGCTCGTTCACTTTGACGGGCTAGAGCCGGTAAAACTGAACGAACGTCGCGCCTATAGCCTTGCGCCGATGACGGAGTTCCGTTTCACCACCGCGGGGGAGTCGCACGGGCCCGGCCTCGTCGCGATCGTCGAGGGCATGCCCGCCGGGCTCGAACTCGACCGCGAGGCGCTCGACCGCGACATGGCGCGGCGTCAGCTCGGCCACGGCCGCGGCGGTCGCATGCGGATCGAGACCGACACCGTCGAGATCCGCTCCGGCATCCGCCACGGGTTCACGCTGGGAAGCCCGATCGCCGTCCTCGTCGCCAACCGCGACTACGCCAACTGGGAAGAGCGGATGAACCCCTGGCCGGTCGAGGGCTTCGAGCCCGAAGAGGTCCACCTGCCGCGGCCCGGTCACGCCGACCTCGTCGGCGCCCTGAAATACGGCCACACCGACATCCGCAACGTGCTGGAGCGGGCCAGCGCCCGCGAGACCGCCGCCCGCGTCGCCGCCGGCACGCTCGCCCGCGGTTTCCTCACCGCGCTCGGCGTCGAGGTCCACAGCCACGTGCTCCAAATCGCTTCGGTCCGGGCGGCCGAGCGCGAGGAGCTCACCCCGGCCGACTTCGCCGACGTCGACGACGATCCGGTCCGCTGCCTCGACCCCGAGGCCGGCAAAGCGATGGTCGAGGAGATTAACCGCCTGCGCAAGGCAAACGAGAGCCTCGGCGGCAGCTTCGAGGTGGTCGCCTTCGGCCTCGTCCCCGGCCTCGGCTCCCACATCTCATGGGAAGACCGGCTCGACGGCCGGCTCGCCGGCTCCGTCGCCTCGATCCAATCGGTCAAGGGAGTGGCGATCGGCGAAGCCTGGGACGTCGCCGGCCGCCCCGGCTCGGAGGCCCACGACGAGATCTTCTGGTCGCCGGAGCGCGGCTACCACCGCGAGACCAACCACGCCGGCGGGCTCGAGGGCGGGATGACGAACGGCCTGCCGCTCTCGGTCCGCGCCGCGATCAAGCCGATCTCGACCCTGACCAAGCCGCTGCGCTCGGTCGACACCGAGAGCAAGGAGCCGGCCCAGGCGCTGCGCGAGCGCACCGACTCGACCGTGGTCCCGGCCGCCGCCGTCGTCGGCGAGGCGATGGTCTGCCTCACCCTGGCCCGCACCTACCGCGAGAAGTTCGGCGGCGATCACATCGAAGACGTGCTGGCCGCGGTCGAGGCTTACAAGAAGCGCATCGACTTCAGGGGCTGAGCGTGAAGCCGGCCCTGGTTTTCATCGGCTTCATGGGCGCCGGCAAGTCGACCGCGCTCGCCGGGATTCCGGGGTCGCAGGCCCACGACGAGATCTTCTGGTCGGCCGAGCAGGGCTACTACCGCGACACCAATCGCGCCGGCGGCGTCGAGGGTGGCATGACGACCGGTGAGCCGCTGATCGTCACTGGCGCGATGAAGCCGCTGCCCACGTTGACCAAGCCGCTGCGCTCGGTCGACACCGAGACGAAGGAGCCCGCTTCGGCGCTCAAGGAGCGCAC